>JACAUC010000120.1 GCA_013390945.1 Candidatus Chloroheliaceae bacterium | reverse complement strand
AGCCACCAATGAGTACCATCCTAAAGTGTAAAGCCGGTATGAACCTTGCCTAAGCTGGTTAATCAAGTGTGGTATGGCCTCTTTTGCTCCCAACCCTGCAAGGGCATTGGCGGCAATACGACGTACATCACTATCTTGGTGTTTTGTGACTACTGCAACCAGAGATGGTATGGCTTTCAAATCGCACAGAGCTTGCAGAGCTTTATTCCAATTTGGTTTGAAATCTTCTTTTAAGAGCGTCTCTAATTCGGCTACTAACCAGTTATGTGAATTTTCAGAGAGGTTCTCTTTTGGTAATAACAAGGCACAGCGACAGGCCAACTCAAAATCATACTTCCAAACCAAGCGAATCACCTCTGCCGGATCTTGGTAGAGGTCGGCCAGTAGCGGGAATACCTCGTCAAAGTCGTAGCGGTTGGCGGCTTTGCGCCACTCTGGGCTGCTGGGTTCCAGACCACGCAAATAACTGGCGGCAAAATACTCTTCTAGCAGTTGGTGGTGAAACTCCAGCGTAGTATCTTGAGGACGGCCCTGATATTCGGTCAGGCGCAGGAGACCTGCATCTACCGCCAGCCATAAAGCTTGTGGAGAGTCCAACTCTAGCTCACCAATCTTGCTAGGACCATAACGCTGCTCCCGGTAGGAAAACTCTTTTACCAACATGGGAGTAATTAGTTGGCCTTGATAAATCTCTTCCTGTAGAATACGAGTACCACGTTTAGGGTCGAGCAACATATTGAAGGCCAGTTGGCCTAGCATTGGTTCCACCACTAGGGCTAGGCGTTCTAGGGCTACTTCTTTAGAGTTCTCGGACATCTGGCTGAAGAGTAGCCGGGGTAGCTTTTGTTCGGGGACAAGTGTTTGTAGCAGGGGTTGCCAGTGGGGTTTGTCCAAAGCGCGGCTCAAGAGATTACGCCCAAATTCACGGAATAGCTCGCCCCTAGTGTTGGGCAATTGATGGTGCGATTTCTGATAGACACTGGCTAATACCCGCAGCATAAAGGGATTATGCACCAATCCGCGTAGCTGTTTATTATTGGCATCTAGCCTAGTCTCTATATCAGTAACTCTCCCTTTATCAAAAAAATGGCTCAAATAGTGCTGGATACGCTGGTCGTCCAGTTCCTTCAAGACCAGACGAGGCTGCTCGGAGAGGCTTTGAAGATAGTCCTTTTCGCGACAACTGATAAGAAGACTATTCCCTTGCTCCGTCTGTCGTAACCCAAACTCTTTCAGGTCATTCATCGCCTGCTCCCTAGCATCTTCGGCTACTTCGTTCACCGCATCTAAGAGTAGCAGTAGCCGCCCTTCGTTCAAGTAGGTTTGCAGGCGGTTGGCTAGGTCAGGCGCAGCCGGGTAGCCATAAGCACCTCGCCGCAAAAAATCATAAATGTAGTCGAAAGGCATCTGCTCTTGAGGGCTGTAACCGCCTAGGGGTATTAGTACCGGGATTTTGCCTAAATGAAAATCTGTGGAGGTAACGTCGGTCTTAGCAACCTTCTTTTCTAAGAACTGATGAGCATAGCGAACGGCTAGGCGCAGAAAGCTAGTAGTTTTGCCAGCACCCGGCGCACCCAAAAGAGCCGCCCTCGCTACTGCCGCTACTTGCTCAAACAGAGTGCCTTCGTAATATTTTTCCGGTCGGGAACTACTAAAAGGCAACCCATCCGGCGAGGCGAAAATTCCGGCCTCTTTTCCGGTTTTAGGGGGGTAGCGTAAACAGGTCAGATCAATTAGGCTAGGACGAGCCTCGTTTGTAAGTAAATAGGTCTCCTGCTCAGTATAGCCAAGCAACCGCTCCTCAAAGGTAGCAATAACCTTCTGTAGGTAATCCTCTTCTACCTTCGCTTGGGGTGGCAGCCGTCCTAATTCAGCTTGGAACTTCTCTATATGTAGTCTGGTTTGTTCTATCTCAAGTTCAAGCCTCTTTTGTTCTTTAGGGTCAGATGAAAATACTTGCTTTTTCTGTAAGTCTATTTTAAGTGCCTCGGCATCTGTTAGCAGCTTATTGAGTTGGGTTTGGCGTTCGGGAGTGGTCATAGTCAAGCCTTTGGTTACATAAATTACAAGCTAGGTTCCAACAATAAAAATAAGGCGGTCCTTGTCGCCATATAATTACAGAGTAAACGAACTTTGTCAATATGAGCGTATCTTCTCAATTGGTTGCTCATTTTTGGCGTATGCAATACGCCCCTACCAAGGAAGAGCGCAGGGCTATTTCAGCTTAAAAACCACCATATTCTCTTTACCCAAAGGGGCGAGGTAGGTTTCGGCAGGTTGGAAGACCTTGCGCCCCTCGTTGGTTAGGAGTTGGTTTAGGTAAGGATACCAGTCGGGGAAGAGGGCTAGGTAAGTTACTCCTTCGGTGCGTAGCCGCTCCAGAATCGCGGGTTCGTTGCCCACGATAGGGATAAACTCCGGGCTGACCAATCCGGCGGTATCAACTAAGTGACGTTGGCTAAAATAGCCAATAGCCCCAATATCGTGGCTGGCAACACTGGCACTTGGTGGACTATTATCGCGCAACCAAAGACCAATCCGCACCTGCTCATCGTTTATCAGCTTAACATCAAACTGGTACGCTTGGGCATTATTGAGCCAAGCAATTAGCACAGGCAAGGCCAACACAAAAGGCACTAGCCGGGCTACCATTTGCAACTTCTGTTGTTGGAGCCACGCGATTAATTTTGCCGTACCAAAGACCCCGTAAAGTGCTAAAAAGGGGATGAGCGGCATCAGGTAGCGTCCATGTTGGTAGGTGACGGGCAATTGAATGGCGTAGAGTACTAGGAGCAGGGGAGGCCACACCAAAGGTCGCCAATCCCCCAAGCGTTGCCCCGGCTTTAGGCAGAGGTAAAGGGCAAAAACAAGACCCGGCAACAAAAAGAGCAAGGGACTGCGCCCGATAATTTCAACTAGGGCTTTGCCCAAATAGCCCAGCATTGCGCCGGGCGAATGGTCGTTGGCGTAGCCACTAGCCTTAGCGTAGAAGGTAGTCGGCAAGGGTGAGCCACTGGCACTATAGTTGAAGATCAGGTAAGGCACTAGCGGCACTAGCCAAACCAGCGCAATCGCTAACCAGCGTTGCCCAAGCCAGAGCCAATTGCGGCGGTTCACTTGGCTAAATTTTCGCCAGCCAGTATCGAGGCCCACCAGACCTAGCAAGACCATCCCCTCTGGTCGCACCAACGTCAGTAGTCCACCTATCAGACCCAATAAGCCATAAGGAATAAGGGCTTTCTCCGAGGTGGTCTCCTTTTGGGTGGTCTCCAAATAGTAGCGTACCAGCAAGAGCGTACCAAAGGTAAAGAGCAGGGTCTCCATTCCACTTGCCCCAGCCCAAGCCAAATGCCACTCAAAGAGGGTAAAGAGAGCCGCAATTAGGTAGGCAGGCCACTTGCCCTCTGGCTGGTTTAGGGGGAAGAGCAAGCGATAGAGCCGAGCTACCTCTCCCGCAGTCAGTACCAGAAAGAGCAGGCCCAACAAATAGGCCCACCACTTGTAGCCTTCGCCGCCGAAGAGATAGCCGGGTACAAGCATAAAAGTCCAGAGGGGTGAAGTTGACCCCGCTACAATTTGACCGGGATTATAGGAAAACTCGCCCCGTTGTGCTAAATTACGGGCAAAGACCTGATGAATCCAGCCATCATCCAACGGAAAACCCGGCGCGGTATTTGCCGCCGCCCAAACCAAATAAACGGCTACCGAAAGACCAGCGGCTAGAGTTGTAATCAAGTAACAACGTTTCATAGAGTAGGGCATAGTTTACCAATAGCTGTAATAGAGGTAATTTGTACGACAACTGCATCTTAGCTCAAGCCACGATAGTGTGCCTTATTCTCTAAGGGTTGTCAAGTACTCTAAAATTTTGCGCCATCTCTGTCTTGAGTAAAAGCCCTATCGGTGGGAGACCGCTCCGTCGGTTGATCTTTCATTCTGTTTATTTAGCGGCTTTGGTATCAGCGGTACGGCGCAGAGCTAACATTTCGAGGGGTGAAGCGGAACGACCTAGCCATTTTTTTAGCTCACTTACTGCTATTGTGCGTTGTCGCTGGATTTGCCGACGTTGGGCCAAAATCCGCCGCAGATGAGTTGGATGAAGCGCGGCTAATCGTCCTCGTAAGGGGTGAGGGTCACGGCGCAAGAGCAACGTGTAAATCGAAGCAGCGAGATCATAAAAGAGAATAGCACAAGCATAGCGTACTAACATAGGAGCAGGCCAATTTTTAAAAATAGTCCAGAGTCGGTTGCGCCCAAGTTGAAAACTTTTGAAAGGCGAACCCTGTTTACCTGTACCGCTATATTCGTGCCAAACCAGTGCCTCCGGCACATAGAGCGAACGCCAACCAGCCAAACGCAATCGCCAAGCTAAATCGGCATCTTCTAAATAAGCAAAGAAGGCTGGATCAAAAAAGCCTACTTGGTCCAAGGCCTCCCGCCGATAGAGTGCGGCCCCGGCGCACACCCCAAAAATCTCTTCCTCCCGCTCCACCTCGCGTAGCCTTTCACCGATTCGGCGGTCTAGGGCCAATCCATCGCGGCGTACCTCGATTCCGGCAGAGGCAATCCGGGGAGAAGCTTTATCCTGCTCTCCAGCAAAGAGCATCGCGCCGCCTACTGCCGCCCAGCGTTCTTGCTTGGGTCGCGCCTCCAGCGCGGCTACCAGTGCAGCCAGCCAACCAGACTGGGCCTCCGTATCGTTGTTGAGGGTGGCAATATAACGGGAAGAGGGGTGACAATGTTCTAAGCCCACCAGATTACCACCAGCAAAACCCTGATTTTCGCTCAATTCAATCAGCTTTAACCGGGGCTTGGCCTCTTCTTTCAGCCAATCGCCAAAGCGGGTACGCAACCATGCTGCCGAGCCATCGGTAGAGCCATTCTCCACCAACACGATTTCAAAGCGAGAGGCTGGAAAAGTTTGGGCCTGTAACGCCATTAGGCATGGCTCTAAAAAGCCGCGCCCGTTCCAGTTGAGAATAATAATTGAAACTTCCGGTTCAGAAGGCATTACTCTTTGTGCTTGATTTTTCAAGGGCTATAATTTATTTGACGTAAGCCGGAAGAGACTCTTCAAATCCTCCGGGGCGAAAATCAGGGCCAATTGTGAAAGTAGGCCAAAAACCTTGCTGGCTATAAAACTTTGTTGCAGTTGCTCCGTTGTCCAAGTTTGGAAGAAGACTACCGCACCTACCAGCAGTACACCCACAGCCAGCCAACCTTGCAAAAAGCCCAGCGCGGCTCCCAACAAAGCATCTAGCCAGCCCAAAAAGAGCAGATTTGCCATGAAGTATAGCACCGAAGCAATCACACTGGCTATCAGGCTTACCCCAATTATTATTATCATATATGCGACACCACGTGCTATTACCGGGTCACTGACAAAGCCTAATAAATTGGCAAGTTGCGAGCTAAACATACCCGCCAGCACCATGCCTAGGATCAAACCGCCTAATGCAATCACCTGCCGGATCAGTCCCCATGCGGCACTAGCGATGGTAAAGCCGATCACTATCGCAATTACTAATATGTCGAGTATATTCATGGTTCTGCTTGGTTCCTTTTCCCACTCATCTTCTTTTGCTGGCTCACAACGTTTCTCAGAATATCATAAGTATAAACGGATGGAAGCCAAAAACGTTACAAAAGTACCCACAAACGTACCAACGTGGCTAAAGCCGAATTGGATTACGCTATGAATTTTTTGAACGATGCCCTAGCGCAGGAGCCAAGCAACCAGACCGATTGAAAGGGTAACTACCGAAGCGACTCCGCCGCCAAAAAAAGTATAGATTAAGAGATTGTTAGAGAAGTGTATTTGCCGCCAGTTTTGGTGGCGATTTGAGGTGAAAGTACCTTTCAGTAGGCGATCTAGCGAGCCGTTCCAGATCAACTTGGTCATGCCATGAGTGTAGAGGTAATAGACAAAAGCAATTAGCAGAGCAAAGAGATAAAAGTTAGTGGTAGCAACCCCAATTCTTACCAGAATTTTGGGCAGCGTTGGTTCGCTTAGACCGGGGGTAAAGACAAAAATAAAGCGCAGCGTCTGAATACAGAGTGCCGTAATCAACAAGGTCGCACTGAGCAAAACGATAGCCCGATAGAGGTAGGTAGTGGTAGCTTTTTCACGGAAGTGGTAAACTACCCGTCCGATAATCATCAGAAAAAGGGCCACTACTAAAACCAGCATCGCCCAATTCAGCTTACCCGCAAAAAAGGTCCAGTAGGTAAAGAAAGCGATAAAAAAGATCAGGAAGGAGTTATCTACCACGAAATAAAAAATTTCTTGTAGCGCATTTTTGAAATCTCGTATTAAGTTGAACGGTCGCGCCTTTGGTTTTCCTTGTATCATTCTAATTACCTCCTGAGATTTTCGACTCAGCACCATACCCAACTATTTGACTTTGGGATTGTGGTTATACCAGCCCGATATATGAAAATATGTTAATCCATTAAATGTATTTTGTCAATAGGTTGGGCGTAGGCAATACTCCCCTACATAATCCTATCTTCTCAAGGGTAGGGGTTTATTGCATAAACCCTCTTCAAATTGGGCGTAGGCTGAATTATTGAGCTAACAGCTTGCCAAGTTGTTGATCCAGAAGTTGCGGTGAAACCATACCGGGTACAATGTTGGTAATGATCCCGTTTTTGTCAATGAAAATATTGGTAGGATGACCCTTAGCGCGAAAGAGTAAAATTAAATCACCCGTGTTATCAATCGTAATGGGATAGGGTACTTTAAACTCCTGAAGGTATTGCTTCACATCCTCGGTGGTATCGTTCCAATTGATGCCAATTACCACGAATTTAGCTCTATTATTATTGTAAGCCTTAATGAGGTCAGGCAACTCCTGACGGCAAAAGTCTCAGGTAACGGCCCAGAAGTTGAGCAGTATCGCTTTTCCCCGTAGGCTACTTAACTGTAAGGTTTGCCCGTTTACATCCTTGACTGTGAAATCCGGGGCGGTATAGCCCACCACTGCTCGAACCGGAAGCACGGTGGCTAGATTAGTGGTAGTTGGTACAAGAGACTGAATTGGGCTAGTAGCCCCAGTGGTTGGGGACGTGTCGCTAGAACTAGTGGCGTTACTTCCGCAAGCCACTAGTCCGAGGCTAATAAGGATGCAGACCAACCAGAGTAGTAATCTATTTTTCAATATGGCACTCCTGAAATAGGCTACAGGCGAACAGTGTTAAAAACCTCGGATAGCTTGGTCAAATTGCCGCTTAAAATCAGCAGACCTACCAGAATCAATAAGACCCCACTGGCAAGTTCAATCATATGGAAATGGCGGCGGAGGCGAGCCATAAATCCCAAGAAGCGATTCATAAAGAGACCCGCCAACAGAAAGGGTACACCCAATCCGGCGGCATAAACTATCATCAGGGCAATACCTGACCAAAAGCTTTCGCTGCTGCTGGCGTTGGTAATAGAAGCGGCTAAGAAAGGACCAACACAAGGACTCCAGCCAAAGGCAAAGGCAAAGCCTACTAGCCCGGCTCCTATCAGTCCGGCGGGTTTATTTTTTATTTGCAGCCGTTTTTCCATATTAAGGAAGCCAATCCGAAAAACACCTAGGAAGTGTAGGCCAAAAATAATCACAATAATTCCGGCCACCACCTGCATTAGCGGCTTGAAATTACCCAGCGACTCGGCTAAGGTATCATAAATTCCAAAAATAGCGATGAAGCCCAGCGTAAAGCCAAAGATAAAGAAGAGCGTGGCAACTAGAACGCGCTGGGTATCACTCCAAGTTATCGCCGCGACCTTGCCATCATTTGCCGCCCGCGATACCGAAACGCCGCTAATATAAGAGAGGTAGCCCGGCACTAATGGTAGGACACAAGGAGCCACAAACGAGGCTAGTCCCTCCAGAAAAGTGGCCGCTAGGTCTACTGGAACCGTTTGTCCAGCCTGAGCAGTTACCGTCCCGGCAACAACCTGAGCAGTTACCGTCCCGGCAACAAGCTGAAGTGTATCTAAGTTTACAGGTATCATCTTCTACGTAGCACCTTGTGTTTTCTTTAATGCAGTAAATTGTTTAACCTTATTTTACCCTATCAGAGCCAAAATTCCCTGCTCCAAATGAAGCAGGGAAATGAATCTTGGATTAGAGTTTGGATTAGGGTATCTATTTGATAGCGTAGATCACCTGTACATTGACCACTACTCTAAATTGACCACCTTCGATGACCGTGCTGGCGGCTACTGGTGCTGCTGCCACCGCATCGGTTCGGCCTGTTTGTACCACTGCTAACGGCGCGTTGCCGCCAAACTCGGTAACATTGACCACCCCACCAAGACCGAAACCACCTGCTTGAGCCAGTTGCTCGGCCCGACTCTTAGCATCGACCATGGCCGCTTGTCGCGCTTGCTTGACCGCCTCGGTATTGTTGTCTAGCGTAAAGCTGATACCACCCGCCAGATTTGCTCCAGCATTACCCGCCGCATCAATTATGGCTCCCGCTTTGGGAATATCTCGAATGGTCAAGGATAATTGGCTGTTTACAATATACCCATCTAGGCGTGGAGATTGCTGGTTGTTGTAGACGTAATTGGGGCGAATGTTATAGCTGAGCGTAGCAATATCTTCCGGCTTTACCCCCAAGTCCTTTACGGCGGTGGTGATGGCCTCCAACTTGGTAGCGGCCTGCTTCTGAGCCTCTGTTACCGTAGTGGCCCGTTCTTCTACCCCGACGGTCAATTTTACCACATCGGGCTTAACCAACACCGTACCAATTCCCTGCACCGAAACTCCGCTCAGGCCGGGTTGAAGGGTAGTCGAAGTTTGGGCCTGTGCGGTACTACTCTTCTCCGGGCTTCGCACCAAAATCGTGGCTACTGCCACCAGTGCCAAAGCTGCACAGATACCAGCAATCCAGAGGGTTACGATTCGTTTGCTCATAGTCTTTCCTTTCTTTTTCGTGGATACTCCTTAAATTTTTGCTCTTATCATGGACTATAACGCCAAAGACCAGCGAAAAATTACAGCCACTTAGCAATCTTCCACAGCTTTTCGTACCAAATCAGGATAGCCCGCACTGACAAAATCTACCCCCATGGCCACTAGGCGGCGCAAGTCGGTGGCCTCGTTCAAAGGATCATTAGCTAGTCCCCAGCCAAAAACACAGATCTCTTCGGCGTGGGAGGCTTCAATTAATTCGGGTGAAATCCAGTAACTACCAATCGCATAGCCGTTGGCTTTAGCGGCTCGTACCGGGCCAAGTGGATCCACAAAGATTGCACCGCCGTAGCTGACCAGCGTGGCAATATTGGGATTTAGCTCCTTACAATGCAACATCATGCGGTGATCGAAAGAATGAATACTAGTAGCCTCTTCGTCACCATAGCGGTCTACCAAATCCAACACCTTCTCCACCATACCGGGATAAAAATCCAAGCCACAATAAAAGGGCCAAGGTGCTTTCAGTTCAATCGAAACCAATATCCCAACGCTTTTGGCCCATTCTAGCACTTCTTCCAGTAACGGAATAGGTTCACCCGCAAACTTCTCGGTCGGGATGGGTAATAGTTGGTAGTTGGGAGCGGCAGAGATTAACTCCCCGGTGGCCCGAGCGGTCAGTTCCGCTTCATTTTTTCGGTCAAACCAACTTCCAGCCTCTAATTTGGAAAGTTCAGCCCACGTATAGTCGCGAATATAGCCTCTACCGTTGGTCGTTCGTTCCAAGGTCTCGTCGTGAATAAGAACACAGCGATCATCTTTGCTCAAATGCACATCAAATTCGATAATGTCGGCTCCTGTTTCGAGGGCTTTCTTGAAAGAGGCCATCGTATTTTCGGGAGCATAGCCCTCTGCCCCACGATGTCCACCTATTATCAATCGGCCCACTTTGGAGCGTAACAGTTCTAACAAATTATCTTCTCCTATTTAGCTTAATTTTTGGTATAGAGTCCGCTCAAAACTTTCTTTAGCAAGCGTAGCAGATCAAAGCGCAAAGAGCAAGATTGATTTTGACCTCTTATGCTATAATCAAAAGAAGAGTATCCAAAGGAGGCGACCGAAATTGAGAAAAGAAGCTCTACACCTGCTGATAGCAGCAATAATATTGCTTGGATTGGGTTTGATTGACTGTCCAGATACGGTCAAAGCGGAGGATAGCACCTATTTTTCGCAGACTGGTCATACAGTGAGCGGCAAATTCTTAAATTACTGGAGATCAAATGGCGGTCTAGCGGCATTTGGCTATCCCATCACCGATGCCCAAGATGAGCCGGACTCTGAAAACAGCCAAGTTTATCTGACACAATGGTTCGAGCGCAACAGCTTTCAGTTGCACCCAGAAAATGCTGGAACCAAATACGAAGTGGAACTTGGTCTATTGGGTAAACGCCTGACCCAAAATCGTCCAGAGAATGATCCTGCTTTCCAACCAGCTTCATCGAAAAGTGGTTTCTTCTTTTTTCCTCAAACCCACCATAACGTTAGTAGCCTGTTCTATACTTTCTGGCAAAATAACGGCAGTCTGGATCGCCTTGGCTTCCCGATTGACGAAGAGCAACGTGAGACAGACCCGGCCACCGGGCAGGTCTTCCAGTTGCAGTGGTTTGAACGCGCCCGTTTAGAGTTTCATCCTGAAAACCAACCACCTTACCACTTGGAGTTGGGTTTGCTCGGCAATGAGATTAAAAAGTCTTCCCCAAGCCAAATACTTCAACTTTTTTACAAGTCCATTAGCAACCAAACCTATCCACAGGCATATAACTATTGGGATAACCCTACCCAAAATCTGCCACCTTACAGCCAGTGGGCGCAGGGTTACGCCGACACCGCTGCGGTAACTTTAACCACCGGCGACTATCGGATAGATGTGGGGGCGGGTAATGCTTATGCACCTGTGCCAGTAGTGCTAGTCGCAACCCATCTCCATACGGGAAAGCAAACTTTTTACGGCTGCTATATCACCCATAAGGTTAACATCCAAGCCGACCAGACTTGGTTTATTTCAAGGGCTTCTATTAAAGAAGATCTTTCGGGAGCCTCTGTTTCAACGCTTCTCCTATCTGCCGCTAACATCTGTGCTAATATTTAGGTATTTAGGAGGTAACTGTTCAGGGTTCTACTAAGTAAGTGTAAAGAATAAACTACCCTTGCGGTATGGGGTAGAGCAAACAGTAATCAGGCTAAGTATGCGATTTCTACGGGTCGGCTATTGACAAAAAGTTGTTCCTCTGCTATACTTAGTGTAGTTTTTACACTAAACTAGTACTTAAAGAGGTGCCTTATGACTAACGGTAATGGAATTAAAAAAGCTAAAGAGAATGACAAACACGTGCGGCTAGACCCGGCTATTTTTGACCTACCCATCGAGAAGATGCGGAACGGTTATTATAGCGATAAATATTTCAACCGCACCAAGCAGATTATGGAACTAGATAACCATCATCCCCGTGTACTGATGCAAGTCTTCCAGAAAAATCAAGCGGTGGTAGGCGGTATGGATGAGGCTATCGCCATTTTGAAACTCTGTAGCGGTTTCTACAACCATGAGGGGCAGTTCATCAACGGTTGGGAGCAATTGGAGGTCAAAGCCCTCTACGACGGTGACGAGATTGCGCCCTACGAAACCGCCCTAACCATTGAGGGCGATTACACCCTTTTTGCCCACTTGGAGACCACCTACTTAGGAGTGCTGGCCCGCCGCACCAAAGTTGCCACCAATACCAAACGGGTAGTGGAAGCGGCCAACGGCAAGGGGATAATGTTCTTTCCAGCCCGTTTCGACCATCACCTAGTACAAACCGGAGATGGCTACGCCGCCTATAAAAGCGGGGCTTTAGGAGTTAGCACCGATGCTCAGGCAACTTGGTGGGGTGACGAAGGTTTGGGAACCGTGCCGCATGGCCTGATTGCCGCTTACGGAGGTGATACAGTGCGGGCTACTCAGAAATTCGCCGAGTTTATTGACCCAACGGTAAATGTAATCAGCTTGGTTGATTTTGATAACGATTGTGTTCGTACCAGCCTAGCAGTGGCCCATGCGCTAGGTTCCCAATTGTGGGGAGTTCGGCTAGATACCTCGAATACAGTAGTAGATAAGTCCATTCAGCCCATGATGGGACAGTTCCCGCCCACCGGAGTTATTCCCGAACTGATTTGGAATGTACGCCGGGCGTTGGATGCCGCCGGTTTTCAGCAGGTCAAAATTATAGCTTCCGGTGGCTTCAATGTGCAGAAGATTAAGCGGTTCGAGGCATTGCAAGTTCCGGTAGACCTTTATGCGGTCGGTAGTAGCCTCTTTGAGGGCGTTTTCGACTACACCGCCGACATTGTAATAATGGAGGGTAAAGCCTGCGCCAAGATTGGGCGACATTACAACCCCAACCACCGACTCACTCGCGTAAGCTAATCGAAGTGGGGTTTCTAATCCCGATTGTTTGCCTAGATCGGGATTGGAAAGTCGGCTGGCCGCCCTCCTACAAATTTGGGAGGGGCTAAAGCCATTTGCGGCGTTTGAAGAGGTAGTATAAGACTAGGTCAATTCCAAACATTAGGGCGAGGGCGATAAAATAGCCGTACTCCCATTTGAGTTCAGGTATATTCTCGAAATTCATACCCCAAATTCCAGCGAGCAAAGCATCGGTCATCAGGATAATGGAGGCAGCGGTCATAGTACGCATCACTTTATTCAAATCGTTGGAGACGACGGCTAGGTTAGCATCCATCGCGCTAGTAACTTGATCGCGATAAAGATCGAGGGTATCGGAGACCCGCAAGAGGTGGTCATAAATGTCCCGGAAGTAAACCAAGTTGGTCTCATTAAAGATTGGACTATCCCGATTGGTCAGGACGTTTAACACATCCCGTTCTGGCCCGGCAAGGCGGCGCAATTGTAAGAAGAGTTTCTTTAACTTGAGCAATTTGGAAGTAAAATTGGCTTCTCCGGCCCTACCCAAGAAGATCTGATCTTCCATTACCTCGGAACGCTCCACTAGGTTATCTACTATCGGAAAATAATTATCTACGATGGCATCCAAAAGTGAATAGAGCATCACCCCAATACCCCGCTCCATCCGTTCGGCATTGCGCCTCCAGCGGCGCTCGGCTTCCTCCAACTCTTTCACGGGCTGGCTATGTACGGTTACCAAATAATTTTCGCCCATAAACATCTTGAGTTCACTGATTTCCAAGTTGCGCCTTTTTTCGCTCAAACTAGCGGCGTAGAAGACTACAAAGAAAAAGTTGTCGTATTCCTCTACTTTAGGGCGCTGGTGAGAGTGGCTGGCATCCTCAACCGCGAGGGGGTGAAAATTAAATTCTTTGGCTACTTGCTGTAATTCGTCTTCGGTCGGTTGGTAAAGGTCTAGCCAAAAGAGATTGTTCAAATCGGTTCTTAATTCACTGATCTGGTTCAAGTCTTCGATAGTGCTAAAGAGATGTGTATCGCTTTTACACTGTAATGCCTTTATCATAGCTAATCTACCTACCTATCAGCCTACTTGCCCAAGTTTACCCGTTCTACTTACCGACCCTTTGTTGATTAGGTACCACGCGACCTTATAGGATACTCGTTCCATCAGAGCCATCGGTCTTTACAAAGATATGCCACCCTAATCTTACCATATAATATAATTATAATGCTTGGTCACCCGTGCTAACTTGTGGATGGCTTATGTTCCTTAGCCTCAAGCTCTTAGTAGGCCAGTTTTACCGCTTCCATTCCACATACGCCCAATCAAAAAAACAAAATTTGCAGAAACTTAACGCACCTGTAAGTAATTGTGCAAGGTAAGTATGCTATAATAGAATACGCTATAATATTTGCCCTTGTTAGGGAGCCGGAAATTAACCCCTCACCAAAAGTAGATCAGTCCTAGATAGGCGAAGAATCAGCATAAAACTTAGGTTTGTTGGATTCTTTCCCTTATACTCTACAACAGTCTACACGGTTGTCGTTAGTTAATTTAGTTTGAAAGGAGAGCGCGTTTCCTCCACTGCCCTTATAGGGTATGGTCTCCACGCGCCGCTGCTGTATGAGTAATTATGACCTTGTGAAGAGTCAGGAATTGGATTTATCCTCCTGTGACCGCGAGCCTATTCATATTTTAGGCCGGATTCAGCCGCATGGCCTTTTGTTGGTACTTCAAGAACCCGAACTTACCATCCTTCAGGTAAGTGCCAATTCCACCCACTTTACCGGGTTTGCTCCTGAAGCACTATTTAACCAAACGCTAAGTTTGATTTTAGAGCCGGAACAAGTGGAGCAGCTTAAAGCGGTTATTCAACATCGCAAACTGGAAGGCAACCCCTATTACATCTCCACTTTCAAACTGAAAGGCCAACATCAGCTTTTTGATGGCATTGTGCATCGGTTTCGCGGTAGCCTAATCTTTGAACTCGAAGTGGTTACACCTACGGAAAATCTGGCCTCCTCCAACAGTTACGCTCTGGTTAAAACCATCCTTTCAAAGCTGCACGAGGAATTTACCATTCGCGAGTTTTGTCAGGAGATAACCGAACAGGTGCGTGAAATGACCGGCTTTGACCGGGTGATGGTTTATCGTTTCGATGAAGCCTTTGATGGTGACGTAATTGCCGAATCCAAAAGGGAAGAGTTGGTTCCCTATCTGGGTATGCACTATCCAGCCTCCGACATTCCGCCACAGGCTCGCGTACTCTACACCCTCAACTGGATCAGGCTAATTGCCGACGTAAATTACCAGCCCGTAGAGCTTTTACCAGCCCTCAATCCGGCTACGGGCGCAATTCTCGATATGAGCTTTGCGGTCTTGCGAAGTATTTCACCCATTCATATTAAATATCTACAAAATATGGGAGTAGGGGCTACCATGAGTATTTCGCTCCTCAAAAGCGGTAAGCTCTGGGGCTTGGTAGCTTGCCACCATGAATCAGGGGCCAAATACGTGCCTTACGAAGTTCGCACCGCCTGTGAATTTCTGAGCCAAGTCCTCTCGCTCCAACTTTCTACCAGAGAAGATAAGGCGGATTATCAGTACCGGGCCGAGATCAAATCCAACCTAGCTCAGTTGGTACAAACCATGTCATCGGAAGAGCGTTTCATTGATGGCTTGCTAAAATCCGAAGCTCACTTCTTGGGACTAATCAAAGCCACCGGAGCGGCAGTCTGTTACGAGGGCGAATATTTAACGCTAGGAAAGACACCCGCCCCGGCGGAGTTGGCTAGGCTAGTTGAATGGCTCTTCAAACGTCAAGACCGTCAAAGCTTTATCAGCAACACTTTACCTCGCCTCTACCCGGAAGCGGAAAAGTACAAGGACTTAGCCAGTGGGCTAATCGCGATCCAAATTTCCAAAACCCGCCCCAACTATGTCTTGTGGTTCCGACCAGAGGTAATTCAAACCGTGAACTGGGCTGGTAATCCGGCTAAACTAGTGGAATTGGACGAAGGTAGCTTAGAGCTAACCCCACGTAAATCCTTTGAACTCTGGGAGGAAATGGTGCGGTTCAAAGCCTTAGCTTGGCACCCCCTAGAAATAGAAGGTGCCTTGGAACTACGCGAGGCCATTTTGGTTCAAGTCTTACGCCAAGCCGAGGAGATGGCCCGGTTAGTTCAAGAACTCAAGCGCAGCAACACCGAACTAGATGCTTTCGCCTATATCGCCTCCCACGACTTAAAAGAACCGCTTAGGGGTATACACAACTACTCTACCTTCCTGCTGGAAGATTATCAGGATAAACTAGACGCAGAAGGAGCCGAGCAATTAAAGGCATTGACCCATCTCACGGAACGCATGGAAGAATTGATTGATTCTCTGCTCCATTTTTCACGGGTAGGTCGCTTTGATCTAGCCCTAAATAAGATAAATTTGGATGAACTAGTGCAGAAGGTCTTGGAGATATTGACTCCCCGCTTAGAACAATTGGGCGTAGAAGTGCGGATTCCCCGCTCACTACCCTCGCTAGAATGTGACCCGACGATGGTGGGGGAAATCTTCAATAACCTGATTACCAATGCCATGAAATATAATGACAAGCCCCAGAAATGGATTGAAATTGGTTACCTGACCCCTGACGAACTCGACTTAAAACTTTCATCTCAACCAGAAAAGACTCAGGTTCTGGCCCATTCCGCTCTTACCTTCTATGTGCGCGATAATGGGATTGGTATCCGGGCCAACCACTATGAAGTCATCTTCCGTATTTTTAAACGCCTACATGCTGAAGATAAATATGGCGGTGGCACAGGATCAGGACTAACCTTTGTTAAGAAAATTGTAGAACGCCATAAGGGTCAGGTCTGGTTAGAGTCAGTTTACGGGGAGGGTAGCACTTTTTATTTCACTCTAGGAGAGACGAGCTATTAGACAAGGTTCATACCGGCTTTACACTTTAGGATGGTACTCACTGGTGATCCAACCGG
>JACAUC010000012.1 GCA_013390945.1 Candidatus Chloroheliaceae bacterium | reverse complement strand
TTGATCTTGACATACCACCCAACTTGTCAGATAGGGACTTTGCAACAGCCCTAGCTGACCGGGTGTGGGTCAATTTTTTGTGTTAAGGTGGTGGCATATCAATCAACGGGCGGAGCCGTTTCCTAAAGCCTGAACATCTATAGATATTTCCGGTTTTGTTGGAGTAAGGCTCCGTCAAGCGATCCCCTATAGCTCGTCGAGTTCGATACCCTTAGCCTTCAAGCGGGCAAGCAGGTTTACCATATTTTGTCGCTCTTGTTCGGCTCGTTCACGCTCCCATTCTTTCTCATCCCGTTCCTGCTTCACTCTTTGCTCCGCAAGTTCTGCTCGCGTCCGTTCCTGCTCTGCTCGCGTCCGTTCCTGCTCTGCCCGCGCCCGTTCTTGGTTGCGCTGGACGACCACTTCAAGATAGCGGGTAAATGGTCTACCGTCGGGATAATAAATCTGCAATTCCCCATTAGGCCCATTTAGTTCAAACTTTATTCCTAGAAGGGGACTGACCCAACCCCGCATTTGGGCGATTTGGGTTAATACTATTCCAGTGCGTATCCAGCCACTTAGACTATAACTATCTGGGTCATAGATATAATATTCTTCTACGTCGTAAAGCTGGTAAAAGCGGCGTTTCGTCTCCATTTCGGGAGGTTTATTCCCCGGTGATAAGATTTCAAAGACCACCTGTGGGGCGATGTTCCCCTCCAACCACTGACGATAGGAACCACGTGGGCCTTTTGGTCTGCCAAAGGCCACCATTGCATCAGGAGCGGCCCTGATTTTAGGACTGCCTTCCACAGGATACCAGAGTAAATCTCCGGCAATAAAGACATTGGGATTAGCCATAAAGAGTTCCTCTAGTCCATTCTTGATCGTAACAATCCAGTCAAACTGTTCGGTATTGTCGGCCATTGGTTTTCCATCGCTTTCAGGATAGACAATCTCTTCTTGCTCTTGTATGGGTTGAATGGGCCTAATTGACATAGTTCGCCTTCTTTCCTACTGGTTTCCTACTGGTCTCTTGACCTACGTTCCACTGCTATTTTAGCAGATTTATTGCAAAAGTATACCAACGGGCCTTTGCTCAAGAGTGGTGGTAGGGAAGATCAACTGGCGGAGCAGTATCCTACAAGGTACGGGCCTTTTCTCAAGAGTAGTGGTATGTGAAAATCGGCGGACGGAGTCGCACTCCCACAATCAATTGACCAAATTTTGCTATTGCGAAATCTGTAGCTAGTGCTTATAATGCACTGGTACTTGCTTGGCTTAACCTAAATTAGTATCAAACAAAGTCTTTATATTTCTCAGTTCTGTACCAGCATTTGACCTGAGTTAAGGTAGACCTGACAATAAGCGGTAAGTTAAATTCAGGTTTCAGCCCATCTGGCACCTGAGCTAAAGGAAGGTAATGGCGGATTTAGTCACACTTACTATAGATGGTCAGAGACTCCAAGCCCCTAAAGGAGCTACAATCTGGCAAGCGGCCAAAGATGCCGGTATTTTTGTACCGATTTATTGTTACCACCCCAAGATGTCGCCACTAGGAGCCTGCCGCATCTGTCTGGTAGAGGTCGAGAAGATGCCCAAGCCGATGGCAGCCTGTACTACTACGGTGTCCGAAGGAATGGTAGTCTACACCTCCAGCGAAGCCGCCGAAAAGGCACGAGCCGGGGTGATGGAGTTTCTCTTAATTAACCACCCCCTCGATTGCCCTATCTGTGATAAGGGTGGGGAGTGCGATTTGCAGAATTATGCGGTAGAGTATGGGCGTGAGGCCGGGCGCTTTCAGGAAGAGAAACGCCACTTGGGGAAAGCGATTGAGCTAGGCTCGACGATTGTTCTGGATCGCGAACGCTGTATTATGTGCCAACGTTGCACCCGTTTCTGTAGTGAAATTGTCCAAGAAGAGGGGCTGATTATTCGAGAACGCGGCAGATTGGCCCAAATTGGTACCTTCTCTGATCTTCCCTATGAATCGCAGTTTAGTGGCAATGTGGCCGAAATGTGTCCAGTAGGAGCCTTGACCTCCCGCACCTATCGTTTTAAGGCCCGTCCTTGGGAATTGAAGCATACCTCCAGCGTCTGTCCTCATTGTGCGGTCGGTTGTAATATCGAGATAGATAATCGCTTGGGTCGTCAGGTAGTCCGCTTTATGAGCCGTGAGAATGAAGCGGTGGACGATGGCTTCTTGTGTGATCGAGGCCGCTATGGGCATGGCTTTATTCATAGCGAACAACGGCTAAGTACTCCTCTCCTACGTAAGAATGGGAGGCTAGAGCCAGTTGGTTGGGATGAAGCCTTTTCCTTTATTATTGCCCGGTTGCAGCAGATTTGTCAGCAGTTTGGCTCAAAGGCTATCGGCGGTATTGCTGGAACCCATAATACCAACGAGGAATTTTACCTCTTCAAGCGTCTGATTAATGACGTACTTGGTTCACCTAACTTAGATCACTATCACGGCCATTTTAGCTCATTAAACCCGGAGCAGGTAGCGACCTTCCATACAGCCACTATTGAAGGACTGGACTCGGCTAAGCTGATAGTGTTGGTTGGGGTTAATCCTAGTGTTCGGCAACCAATTATGGAACTACGCATTAAGAAGGCATTGAAGGCTGGAGCTAAGTTAAT
This sequence comes from Candidatus Chloroheliaceae bacterium, assembly GCA_013390945.1. GTDB lineage: Bacteria > Chloroflexota > Chloroflexia > Chloroheliales > Chloroheliaceae > L227-5C. Next base: position 47,305 of record JACAUC010000012.1, on the reverse strand, counting down.
TGTGATTGGGCCGAACGCCGGGGCCTTAGAGCGTTTTGCAACGTTGCATCTTCATGTGCCGATGGAGCAATTTTCTCCGGCTATCGGGGCTATTATTGCGGCGATGATTTGGCGGGGTACGGCTAAAGGCTTTGAAGACCCCTCCATAAATCAGCACCTACAATCCGTTTATGGCAATTTCCAAACTGGTGATGCCCTTTCCCATGAAATAAACCGGGCGGCTTCTTTGCTTTCTAAAGCTGAAACTTGTTCTATTCTCTATGACGAAGTGGTGACACAGAAGGCGGCTAATGCTGACCTAGTACGCGATTTAATCAACTTGGTACTAGCGGCAGGTCAATTTTGGAGTGAAGGGCATGGCTTGGGGCTTCTTACCGCCGATAATAATGCGACAGGGGTACGCGATTTAGATTTATTGCCTGGACAAGGTGGGCTCTCCTACGCACAAATGCTGGGCCTGAAGGGAGCCACTCATTTGAAGGCTCTCTTGGTAATGGGGGCGAACCCCTTACAGCATGTTCAAAAGCAAAATAAGGCATTGGCTAACTTAGAACTGCTAGTGGTGCAAGATATGTTTATGAGTGCTACCGCCGAACTAGCCCATGTGGTCTTGCCAGTAGCCTCCTTTGCCGAAAAAGAGGGTACTTTTACCAATTGGGAGGGTCGGGTGCAAAAGGTCAACGTTTCGCTTCCACCCCTTCAGGGAACGGCTCCTGATGCAGCGATTATCCTAGAGTTGGCTTCGCGGTTGGGCGAGGTTTTGGATATTCGTACTCCTTCTCAAATTTTTGACCACTTAGCCCGGATTTCACCTTTGTATAAAGATATGAGTTATACTACCTTGGCTGGAAAAGGCCAACTTCGGCCACTGATTCGCGAGGCCGATGAGATAGAAGTGCCGGATTGGTTGCAACGCGCTACCCTCCCCACCCCGGAAATTTTGCGGCAAGAGAGTGAAGAATACCCCAATGGTTTGACGGACTTGTTGGATGCTGCTCCGTCAGTTGATGTTGGGCGTGTGCGCCGCGCCGAAGGCGATGGAGGAACCGCACGATGAACTGGGGAAACCTGACGGAGTATGTCATTAAAGCTTTGATTATAGCCCTTGGCTTGCTGGGTGCTTTTGCCTATATGACTTGGTTTGAGCGTCGTGTAGTGGCCCGGATGCAGAACCGGATCGGCCCAAATCGGGTCGGCTTTCAGGGTCTGCTTCAGCCCATCGCTGATGGCGTAAAGCTGATCTTTAAGGAGCAATTTATTCCTAAGGCGGCCAAAAAACCCGTCTTTATTATTGCCCCAATGATCTCCTTGATTGTGGCACTCTCGGCCTTTGCGGTCATTCCGGTTGGCCCGGCCTCGCTTAATATTTTTGGGGCAAAGCCTTGGCTGGCTGACCTGGATATTGGCATTCTTTACGCCTTGGCAGTTTCTTCTTTGGCGGTCTATGGTATTACGTTGGGGGGTTGGGCTAGTGGCAATAAATATTCGCTGATGGGTGCAATCCGCTCTGCGGCCCAGATCATCTCCTATGAATTAAGTTTAGGCTTGGCTTTATTGGGGGTAGTGGTACTGGCTGGCTCGCTCAATATGAATAAGATTGTGGAGGCTCAACATCGCATTTGGTTCTTTATACCAGAGATTATCGCCTTTGTGGTCTATGTTGTCGCGGCCTTTGCCGAAGTAAACCGCGCCCCCTTTGACCTTCCCGAAGCGGAACAGGAGCTTATCGCCGGTTATCATACCGAATATAGTGGGTTGCGTTTTGCCATGTTTTTTGCCTCTGAATACATTAACATGATTACGGTCAGTAGCATTGCCACGACCTTTTTCTTGGGTGGTTGGCGGCCTCCGTTTGATCTTGGCCCGTTGGAACTTGGCCCGTTGTGGTTCATACTAAAAATCGTGGTCTTTATGTTCTTGTTTATCTGGATACGTGCCACGCTGCCCCGCTTCAAATATGATCGTCTGATGAAGTTTGGATGGCAAGTTTTATTGCCTTTGGCAGTTCTAAATCTGGTCTTGACTAGTATAGTAGTGGCTTTGACCGCCTAATTATAAGCTTATAATATGTAGGGGCGTGTTGCATACGCCCATCGTGTAGGGGCGGTATTGCATGTCGGTTGGTCGTCGGCTAACCGCGCCCAAATTGAGAAAATATATATGGCAAATCCAGTAACAAGTGTGGGTGAATCCCTGCGCGGAATGGGGATAACCCTTAAAAACTTCTTCCGCAAACCTGTAACGGTGCAATACCCGGAGCAGATGCGTCAACTACCCCCCCGCGAGCGAGGGAGGCACGTCTTACATCGTTACGAAAATGGGTTGGAACGCTGCATTGCCTGTATGCTTTGTAGCGGAACTTGCCCGGCAGCGGCGATTTATATCGAACCAGAAGAAAATGATCCGGCTCAGCCCACTTCGTTTGGGGAACGCTACGCCCGAATTTTCCAGATTGATATGCTGCGCTGTATCTTCTGTGGTTACTGTCAGGCGGCTTGCCCGACCGGGGCCATTACCCTAGAATCTAATACGGCTCTAGCGGAATACTCCCGCGAGAAGATGCTTTATAATAAAGAGAATATGTTGGAGCCACTCGGTACTTCTACTCGTGGCGCAGCCCTCGCTTGGGAAGCTCCTCCTCCACCTGAAGCTAGAGCCATTATTCCAGATTTTAAGGGCGTTTTCGATGGTTGGGAGACTACCGGAGCAGCGGTCGGCAAGGGCAACCTGACCGGGCAAGTGGGTGTGCAGGGAGCGCCAAAACCTGTGCGCCAGAGCGAGCAGTCGCTTGCGCCGGGCCAAGCGATACCTAATACACTTCCTACCGGACGGACTCTAGGGCAGGGTAGTGCCAAGGAGGAAAAATAAGCCTGATGGAACAGGTAATTCTGGTGATTTTGGGAATGTTGGCGGTGGGCTCAGCTTTGGGAGTAGTACTAATGCCAAGCTCGATCTACAGTGCCTTGATGCTACTGTTCAATTTGATAAGCTTGGCAAACCTCTTTCTGATGCTACACGCTCAATTTATATTTGCGGCCCAACTGCTAATCTACGCCGGGGCAATTTTGGTACTCTTCCTCTTTGTAGTGACCCTACTCAACCCAGAAGGTGAACATATCTTTCGGGACAAAAGGAAGCTACAACGAGCCGGGGCGTTAACTTTGGGTCTGGTGCTGCTGATTATCTTGGCGGGTGGCCTAATTTATCTCATCACGGGTGGCCCAAGTTTTGACTTTGCGCCTGATAAGCCGGGGGCTTATCCTTATGGTACGGTAGAAGCTTTTGGAGCTGGGCTTTTCACCCAATTTTTACTACCGTTTGAACTAACTTCGTTGGTCTTACTGGTAGCCCTAATCGGATCGGTGGTGTTGGGTAAGCGTCGTTAATCTGTGTTGTAGGGGCGTATTGCATACGCCCAACACGTGCAGGGCGTATGCAATACGCCCCTACCAATGGAGAGTTAAAGTTTGGATAAAGTATAGATGACAAGTATAACTTTTACTTTAGTAATCAGTGCCATCGTTTTTGCGGTAGGAACGGTGGGTGTCCTGTTGAGACGCAACCCGCTAGTACAATTCATGTCCATCGAATTAATGCTCAATGCTGTTAACCTAGCCTTTATCAGCTTTTCGGGTAGATTTGGCACCAGCGAGGGACAGGTCTTCGTCTTGTTGGTCTTAACGGTGGCTGCTGCCGAAGCGGTGGTGGGCTTAGCAATTATTGTAGCAATGTTCCGCCATCGTCGCCGTATAGATGTAGACGACATCCATGCAATGCAAGGTTAAATTTATTTTGGGTTTTAGATTAGGGTATCGGGTATCGGATTAATCCAAAATCAGCAACCCAAAATCCAAAATCAATGATGAGAGGATAAGGCATAAGTGCCAGAGGCAATAGGATTAGTTCTGCTCCTTCCCTTTTTGGGATTTTTGATAAACGTCTTCTTTGGTTTTCAGTTAAGTAAACGGGCCTCCGCTAGTGTGGCTTGTGCCGCCGTTGGCTTGGCCTTTATTGCCGCCCTAGTTGCGGCTTTAACTCCTAGGTGGCCGGAAGGAGCGGTACTGAAATATGATTGGACGGTGGCTGGCCCTTGGCGGATAAGTTTTGGGCTATTGGCTGATCCACTTTCGGTCTATATGAGCCTGATTATTACCGGGGTAGGCTTCCTGATTCACCTCTACTCCCTTGGCTATATGGATCACGAGCCGGACTATCGGCGTTACTTTACTTATATGAACCTCTTTGTTACAGCGATGCTCTTGCTAGTGACCAGCGATAATTTTGTAACCCTCTTGGTTGGTTGGGCCGGAGTGGGCCTTTCCTCTTTCCTTTTAATTGGTTTCTACATACACAAGCCTAGTGCCGTCAATGCTGCTCGTAAAGCGATTGTGATGAATACTATCGGCGATGTGGGCTTGTTGCTTGGTATCTTTGTGATTATTGCCAATACTGGGGCGGTAACTTTTGTTGGAGCCTTGACTAGCGAGACTATTTCACAGGGTGATTGGCGCAATTGGGCGGCCCTCTTCCTTTTTATTGCCTGTGCCGCCAAATCTGCTCAGATTCCGCTACACACTTGGCTCCCCGATGCAATGGAAGGACCCACTCCCGTTTCGGCCCTAATCCATGCCGCCACCATGGTCACCGCCGGAGTTTATCTGGTGGTACGCGCCCATCCTATATTTGGCGCATCGGAATGGGCTGCTTGGTTTATTCCTATTATTGGGGCCGCGACTGCTTTTTATGCCGCTACCTGCGCTTTGGTTCAAACCGATCTAAAGCGGGTGCTGGCCTACTCCACGATTAGCCAGTTGGGTTATATGTTTATGGCGGCGGGTATTGCGGCTTACGAAGCCAGTATGTTTCACCTGCTGACCCATGCCTTCTTCAAAGCCTTACTCTTCCTTGCGGCTGGTTTGGTGATTCATTCGCTGGCGGGTGAACAAGATATGCGTAAAATGGGCGGGCTACGCAAAAATGGAGCCACTCGTTTTGCGGCGACGGTCTTCCTAATTGGAGCTTTGGCGATCAGTGGTATTCCGATCTTCTCCGGTTTCTTCAGCAAAGAAGCAATTCTAGGCTCGTTCCCGCTCTTGGGTGAAGCGCACACCCTGACTGCCGCTCAACAAGCGGCAGGCATAACCCCCCTCTTCCTGACCATTATTGGCTGGGTGGGTGTGGTTACTGCTCTGCTTACGTCATTCTATATGTTCCGGGCCTACTTCCTGACCTTTGAAGGTTCACCTCGCTTTGAGGGCCATCCCCACGCCAATCCGCCGAATATGATTGTTCCGGTTGGCATCTTGGCGGTACTGGCAACCTTTGGTGGTCTCGTAGCCTTTGAGGGCATCTGGAACTCGTTAGAAAGATGGTTTGCCCCGACGATAGAACGGTTTAGCGTCAAGGGTAAGACCACTTGGCGTTCAATTGAAGTCGGGCAGCTTGACCTAATTGGACTGGTAATTGGAATAGGAGCCGGGGTAGTGGGCATTGGACTGGCCTATGTTGTCTTTATGCGCCGTCCAAAGGTGACGCTTGCTCCCTCACCTGCCGAACCTGATTATGTACCAAATTATTTCCCCCGCGCCCCTAAAAAGGAGCAATCCCGCCTAGCTCAGGAGAGGAACTATATTGAAATTACCAAAGCACCTACCGGGCTAGGAATAGGCCATTACCTAAAGTTGGGATTTACCAATTTCTTGCTCTATGGCTGGGGCTTTGATCTACTCTATAATCTGTTGTTTGTTTGGCCCGGAAAGGGTATAGCCAACTTGATTGCCCGTTGGTTCGATCATGAGATAGAGCAGGCGGTAGATGTGGGTGTAGGCGAAAATGCTTGTGAGGTGAGCCAAATAGTGCGGTACACCGAAACGGGCTATGTCCGAAATTATGCTTTAGGTATTCTGGTCGGAGCAGTGGCAATCTTATTTTATGTAACGGTAGTGGGGTTAGCGCGATGAACCTAGCAACTTTTCCTCTACTTTCAATTTTAATCTTCCTCCCGTTCATTGGCGCACTTCTGTTGGTAACTGTGCCGAGTGTGCCAGAAAAAGCACTCTACTGGTTAACCGTAGGTTTTGCCGCTCTCAGCTTTGGTCTTTCGTTGGTGGTTCTGCTGACTTTTGCGGATGGCACGAAGACGGGCTTTTATTGGGTCGAAAGGCTGGAATGGGTGCGGGCGTTAGGCTTGAACTACCAATTGGGCGTGGATAGCATTAGTGCTTGGCTAGTGGTCTTGACCACTTTTGTAACGCTGGTGGCGGTAGTAGCTTCGGCGGATCGCTTTGGTAACATTCAATCCCGCTCGCGCTTCTTTTGGGCTTGGCTGCTGGTGTTAGGTGGTAGTATCGTTGGGGTCTTCACTTCCATCAATTTGCTGCTCTTCTATCTCTTCTGGGAGCTAATGTTGATTCCGGCCTACTTTATGATCGGCAGATGGGGCGCAACCGAACTTCGGGTAAGCGCGGCCATTCGCTTTGTCCTCTTTACCCTAGCCGGAAGCCTGCTAATGCTAATCGCAATGCTGGCCTTGATCTTTACCACTACTCCGGCGGGTGCAGCCCCTTCGCTGGATTTTATGACTATTCGGCAGGCGGTGACTGGCCTTTCCCAAGAGACCCAACGTTGGATGTTTCTAGCCTTTGCCGCCGCTTTTATCGTTAAGGTTCCACTAGTTCCTTTCCATAGCTGGCAACCCGATGCCTATGTGGAGGCTCCAGTTCCGGCTACGGTGATGCTGGCCGGGGTGATGAGTAAAACCGGGGCTTATGGTTTCCTACGCTTTGGCGTATTGCTTTTTCCCGGCCCGGCCCGCGACTTTGCTCCACCAATGTGTGCTTTAGCCCTAATCAGCATCCTTTATGGGGCGTTGGCCGCACTTGGTTGCGGTAATTTAAAGCGGTTGTTGGCCTATTCCAGTCTTTCACACTTGGGCTTTGTCGTGCTGGGTATCTTTGCCATCAACTCGCAGGGTATCAATGGCGCGGTTTTACAGATGGTCAACCATGGCATTACTACCCCGGCTCTCTTTTTGGCCGCTGCTGCCCTTGCTTCACGTACTGGCACAAACGATTTGGACAAAATGGGTGGCTTGCAACGCCGTTGGCCCCGTATGGGTGCGCTCTTTTTAATCTTAACGCTGGCTTCGTTGGGCTTACCCGGCCTCAACCAGTTTGCAGGTGAATTTTTGATTTTGGGGGGTGCTTTCGAGGCTTCCTCCATTTACGCGATATTCGGTGCTATTGGGGTAGTACTGGCGGCTTGGTATATGATGCGGGTTTTCCAAACCGTTTGGCACAGTCCAGAAGAGCCGCTTGTCGCGGAACCACAGGTTGTAACTCCTCGGCAGGCCGTTCGGCAGGCCGTTCCATCTACCGATATGCGTCTAGGGGAATATATACTCTTTGTACCGTTGGTAGTCTTGGTTATTGTGTTGGGGGTTGCGCCAATCCTTGTTACGGGTGTTTTGGATTCCACCGTTAGCGACTGGCTCAACCAGACGGCGGCTTTGCTTACACCCAAGCGTTAATAGTTAGTCCAGAGACTACAAGCAACTAGATCGGAGATTTTAAGTATTTATGAAGCAATCCACTGTAAATTGCTCGTTACGATGGAGTAAAGCCAGCAGGCGGGCTTTAACTCTGATTCTCGTTCTTACCCTGCTCTTCATGGCAATACCTTCGCCGGAAGTAGCCACCGCCGCACAACCCTTCGCCGACTCCAACTTTCAAAAGCTCTGGAACCGCACCGATAGGCAGGTGGCAGCCGGAAGTATCTCGCGTTCCTTATTGTGGGGGTTGGAACCTTACAGTACCGGGATAATGGAGAACTACGTTGATGCACCCAACGGAAGGCGGCTTGTGCAATATTTTGACAAGAGCCGGATGGAGATTACCAACCCCGCCGGAGACCAGAACAGCGTCTACTATGTCTCTAACGGCTTGATTACTAAGGAGATGATTAGCGGACAGCTTCAGTTGGGCGACGCTACGTTTCAACCGCGCAATCCCGCCGAAATAGGCGTGGCAGGTGACCCGGATGATGTTAGTGGTCCCACCTATAAGACGCTGGGAGGTTTGCTCTTGCCTACCACTGACGATGTGGGCAATCTGATTACAAAGTCCATTGACAGGGCCGGGAATAAGCGGGGTGTCACGTCAAACGTAGTCTCAAGTGCGCCGTTCGACGCAAAGGAGGATGGTGAGCGGGATGACTCGCACGGCGAAACGGGAGGTGGGAATGATGATCGTAATCATGCACCAGTTATCGTAATTGTTGCACCGACCCCGGATACTTCCAGTATCCCACCGACCCCGGATACTTCCAATATCCCACCGACCCCGGATACTTCCAATATCCCACCGACCCCGGATACTTCCAGTATCCCACCGACCCCGGATACTTCCAGTATCCCACCGACCCCGGATACTGGGATTGGTACCTCAAACTTTGACCAATATAATGTGGTGCAAGCCTACTTTGTCAAAGAGACCGGCCATAATATCGCCAAACCCTTCTGGGATTATCTCAACCAGATCGGGCCAGTACTGAACTCCGCAGGCCAGCAGGTGCAGGGGCGGATTTTCGATCCGGTCTTCTTTGTTACAGGACTACCCATAACCGAGGCATGGTGGGCCAAGGTCAAGGTAGGGGGTCAAGTTAAGGATGTGCTGGTGCAGGCTTTCGAGCGCCGGATATTGACCTATACCCCGTCCAATAGCGAGGCTTATCAGGTGGAGATGGGCAATGTAGGCCAGCACTACTACAAATGGCGGCATACCAATACTACTCCGGTCTTGCCTCCAACAACGCCTTTGCCAGGGTCTCCGGTTCCGGCATCTCCGACTGTACCCGCGCCCACGCCCACGTCCCGGCCCGTACCGACGGCCACACGGAAGCCCGTACCACCGACTGCTACACCGCAGCCTGCGACTAGAGCTTCTTAACTGCTCGTTACAACGGGTTAGTGGCCTTATAATCCGAGTTGGTATAGTTTAAGAGGTGGTTCGAAATAAATTTCGGGCCACCAAACGCTAAAAGAATCTTATCACTTGGTAGGGGTTGTAGGCTGAGGCGTATGCCATACACCCCTACCTCGAATTATGGAGATGGTAGATCTAAAATTAGCTTGACGCGCATAGGCCATAGGTTTAAACCGATTTAAGCTGCTTAGACTGGAAATTGATTTCTGGTTCTCTCGGATTTGCCTTAGGATAAAGAATGAATTTATTAATTAGTAGTAGCCAATTGTTTCAAGGAAAAATCACGCCAGAAGACCTTGATAACTTGGGTAAAATTGAATGGGGCGCACTGTGGCCTGCTTGGGTTGCTTCGCTGGGCATTTTATTGATCTTGATGGTTGATCTAGTGCTACCCCAGGCCCAACGGCGATTGTTGGCTTGGCTTAGTCTGCTGGTGGCGATTGCTTCGGGGGCTAGTACTTTTATTACCGATTATAGCAAAACACCTCTGTTTCAAGGGATGGTGGCTGCCGATGATTTAAGTCGGTTTATGGCGGTGATTATCTTTGGTACAGTGGCTCTTGCGATAATGGCCTCGCCCGATTATTTAGCCCGACTTGGTATCGAAGTACAGGGCGAGTATTATGCTTTGATCTTGGCAGCAGGTTGTGGCATGTGGCTGCTTTCAATTGCCACCAATTTTATGATTCTCTTTGTGGCTCTTGAACTCTTCTCGTTGGCTCTTTATATTCTGGTGGGCTTTTTACCCCGTAGCCTCCGTAGCCACGAGGCCGGGTTTAAATATTTTCTGCTAAGTAGTTTTGCTTCTGCTTTTATGCTTTATGGTATTGCTCTGCTTTTTGGGGCTTATGGCACTACTAGCTATAGTGGGTTACGAAGCCAATTAGCCGCTAATTCTATCCATAGCCAAAATGGTCTCTTGGTGCTGATCGGTTTGGCAATGCTCTCGGTTGGGTTTGCTTTTAAAATTTCGGCGGTTCCCTTTCACATGTGGACTCCTGATGTCTATGAGGGCGCACCTACGCCCATAACTGCTTTGATGGCGGTTGGAACTAAGGCTGCGATTGTGGTGGCCTTCCTGCGGGTCTTTAACGGTGCTTTAGAGCCAATTGCCGCTTATTGGCAACCGATACTCTATGTGTTGGCGATTATTACTATGATTGGCGGCAATCTTCTAGCGATGACCCAGACTAATGTCAAGCGGATGTTGGCCTATTCTGCGGTGGCTCATGCTGGTTATATTTTGATTGGAATCGCCGCCAATAATCCCTCCGGTTTGCAGGGTGTCCTCTTCTATCTCCTCTCCTATAGTGTGATGACTACCGGAGCTTTTGCAGTGGTGATAGCGTTGGAAGGGCCACGTGGGGAGGGTTTAGAGGTAGCCGACTTTACAGGCTTGGGTCGCGCTAATCCTTGGTTAGCCGCTGTAATGACCTTGTGCTTGCTTTCGCTGGGTGGTATTCCCCCGACGGCGGGCTTCTTTGGCAAGGCGTTAGTCTTTAGTGGGGCAGTGCAGGCAGGAGGCTGGCAGTTAATTCTACCGTTAGTAGGCGCAGTTACCAGTGTGATTGCAGTCTTCTACTACTTTCGTATTGTGGTTAGGATGTATCTGGTGGATAGCTTGGTTAAGCTACCATTGGCTAGGCGAACGGCTTTTTCACTTGGATTAGTCTTGCTAGTGGCTGGAGTGGGTACAATTGCGCTTGGTTTGTTGGCCGGGTTTGCCCTGAATTGGGTGGAACAGGCGGCGGCTACGGTTGGACAACTGGTGGCGATTTCAAAATAAGCCATGTCAGGAAAAGTTAGAAAAAAGCCATATCCTATACAGGATACGGCTTTTATTATTAATTAAAAATCTAGTGGTTAAAATTCTACAGTCGAATAGATTGACGGGTAATTGCCCGATAAAGAGCAATCACAATCATCGAGCCTACCACTGCAATAAGAACACTGGTTAGATTGAAACCTGTTACATCTACACCTAACAGCCAACTGCCTAGAAAACCGCCTACCAAGGCACCTACAAGGCCCGTGAGAAGATCGAAGATAAGACCTCCCCGACCATCACTCATAATCATATTGGCAATCCAGCCTGCTACCAAACCCAATACCAACCAAATAAGGATGCTCATAATTTTCTCCCTTTACTCTCTCCTTACCATTCAAATTATTCAGATTATCTGATAGTATTTATAAAGCATAAGTTGTGCCAAGAGCGCACTAATTTTGGCTAAAAGATAACAAAAAAGCAGATGCCCTATAGCATCTGCTTCAATTCCTTACCTGTCCCAAAATTCTTCGCGTTCTTTCCAAATTAGGAGGTTAGAACGCGGTTAAAGGCTGTGTTACCGTTTGGACTCGTAAGCTTTTTTGAGGAAACCTACGGCATTGGCAAAGTCACCCCATTTCTCCAGTGCTTCACCATAAGCTTTGTAAACATCGCCCAGTACATACGGCATATTTACTTGCTCTAGGATCGCGATGGCATCTTGGTAGAGTTTACGGGCATCCTCACGGTGTTCTAGCCGGGTCTCTACTTCAGCCGACAATTGTAAAGCTTTGCCCTCGGCCAATTGATCGCCCGCTTGCCGCGCTTCTTCAATGGCTCGTCGGCTGATACTGCCTGCCTCGTCTAGTTGGCCCTGCTGGAGTCGTAGGGCTGCTAGGGAGGTGTAGGTTAGTGCCAGATCAGTGCCACTAAGTGTGTTTTCGGCTTGACCCACGTGTACGGCTCTGGTCAGCACTTTTTCGGCTTCACCCACCTGACCCATACCTGCCAACAATTCACCCACACTAGCACTGAGGCGTAAAACCTGCCGCCGTTGGTTTAATTGTTCGTAGAGGCTCAGGCTGATTTGCCCATAGGCCCGTGACCGCATCAAATCGCCCCGCTCGCGATAGTAATTTGCCAATTGGAAGAAGCTGTTAGCCCTAGTCTCTGGTTTTTCGGTCTCTTCTTCAGTTTTAAGAGCTTCTTGGAAAATTTCAACCGCTTGGTTATTGTGGTTGAGAGCCAAGTGATCGTTTGCCAGCCCGGTTAGGATGGATAACTTGAGTTCGGGCGTAAAGAGTTCCGGGTTAGCCTCGATGGTTTCGCGGCAGGTTTGATGATAAGGCAGAGCCTGATCCGCTAGTCGTCGGGTAAAGAGGACGTTGCCGAGCATATAGCGAATTTCTACTTCCAAACTTGTCTGTCCGGTTTTGGCGGCTAATGATTGGGCCTCCTCCAACTCCGTGCGGGCTTGTTCGGTATCTTGGCTACGTAGATAGAATACGCCTAATAAGCGACCTAGCTGGGCGCGGTCATATTCGCTCAACTGATGACGGGGTATCGCGTTCAGCATTTGTTCGGCTTCGGCCATTTCATGCTGTTCTTTGGCCCCGGCGAGATGGGCGGCGCGTTCTACGATAAGTTGTGCCTCTAACAATTTATCGCGCATCGCATTAGTGAAACTGGTTTCAGGAGCCGCGTTGGATCGTCCGTCCACCTGAATTTCACTATTGTTGTCTTGTAAAGCACCACTGCCGTAGCCGCCATACAAGAAATACTCCACAGGTTCGCCTAGCCGTTTAGCAATTAATTCTAGGGCTTTGAGGCTTGGATGAATTTTGTCGCGCTCAATGGCCGAGATATAACTAGCGACATATTGTGGACCAGCTAACTCCTGTTGGCTTAATCCTAGGCGTTTGCGAGCCAGACGTACCCGGGAACCGAGACTATTGGCGACGACTTTTTCGGCACTTGGTTTAACTGGTTTGGTAGCTAATCCTCCACGGGCCGCTCGTAATTCGGCCAAAGAGCGTCGTCCACGTCGCCTAGGACGCTCGCCCTGATCAATAGATGAAGGAGCTTCCGTAATAATAGTATCTGTCATTTTTCACCCTCAGCATAGTATTTGCTTGTTGCTACTGGCTCCATCAATGCTGATGAAGTCATTAAAGGGTTTTAGATAGTTTACAGGGCTACTAAAATCCTTTAGCTTAGGAGATTATCTCCTTTTGTTCTGTAGCAATCCTAGCATGTTGTGACCAGTATCTTCGCCCTATTTCCTAAAAAAGCTGAAATATTTAGCGAAAATCTACGTTATCTGTGTTTCATTTTATCATATAATAGAAGTGGTGTCAATAGCCCTAATTATTAGAATGTCTTTAGTTAGTGTTGGAAAGTGTTGGAAACTTCTATGGTTACAAATAGCAATCGCATTAGCTGGCGAAAGTACTCTACACCTACTTTTAGCCTCCAATTTAAAAAGGTTAGAAAGTTTTGCATATCATGGACCAAATTTTTTAGCCTCTAAACTTAAAAAGGTTAGAAAGTTGTAAATGTCATTGTCCCAATTTTAGACCCTATTTGCCATGCAATTTTGGTACTTCAAGTTTGCATATCCTTCAAAATTAATTAATCGTGCTGGGATGATAGCTGTAGACTTGTCTCTCCGTTTTATCCCCAACATTGTTTCGTCTACTATTGTAAGTTAGCTTTGGTATCTTCCGAAAATATCTCCTCTAGGAATGTGGTTATCCTTGACGATTGCTGATCGGCCTCCAGTAGGAAAGAATCGTGGCCGTGTAGAGATTCTATATTAAGATAATACACTAATTGTCGGTTAGATTCAAGTGCTTTTACCATCATTTTAGATTGGGATGGTGGGTAGAGCCAGTCACTAGAAAAGGAGATAAATAAGAATTTGGCGGTGGTGGCCTGAAACGCTGGGGCTAAATCCCCGCTACCCCTAGTAAAATCAAAATAATCCATTGCTTTGGTGATGTATAGATAAGAATTAGCATCAAAGCGATTATTGAAAGCAATCCCTTGATGCTCTAAATAACTCTCGATCTGAAACTCTGGGTTAAAGGAAAAATTATAGCTTTCGCGATGTTGTAAGCGGCGACCAAATTTTAATTCCATCGAAGGCTCGGAGAGATAGGTGATATGACCCACCATTCTGGCTACGGCCAGCCCAGCCTCTGGTCGGGGATGGCCGGGCGCATAATAGTTACCCTTATCCCAAGCGGGATCAGCCATAATCGCTCTGCGCCCGATTTCATCCCAAGCAATTCCTTGTGCGGTCAGGGCCGGGGCGGTAGCAATCGGAATGGCAGAGGCTACCATTTCAGGGTAGAGGCTACTCCAGCAAAGAGCCTGCATACCGCCCATTGAGCCGCCTACTACGGTGAGTAACCGTCTTATTCCTAGATGATCGAGTAAACGTCGCTCTACCCGCACCATATCCTCGATAGTAATTACCGGGAAGTTAAGGGCATACGGTTCTCCGGTAGCTGGGTTGAGCGACGCTGGCCCGGTAGTTCCCTTACAGCCCCCCAGCACATTAGAGCAAATAATAAAATATTTAGCGGTGTCGAAGGCTTTGCCTGGCCCTACCATGATCTCCCACCAGCCCAAGCGTCCATCTTCAGCGTGAACGCCAGCCACGTGCGCGTCTCCGCTAAGGGCGTGGCAAATCAGAATGGCGTTATTGTGTGCGGCATTAAGCTTCCCATAGGTCTGATAAGCTACGGTGATAGGGCCAAAGCGTTGCCCACAATCTAGCAGAAGGCCATTTGAGCCATTATCTCCAAAGGTAAAAAATTGAGTCTCAACACTCCCGGATGGGCTATTCTTTACTTTTGCCATTTCTAGTTCTGATTTCCTCTTATATGATATGAGCAATTTTGATTTCCGACTATATTAGCAGTAAACACCCCATTAGATCAAATTAATTAAACGACAAAAAGGTCGGCAACCTTGCCGACCAAACTGCTCTCGCCTGACATCTTTGTCCGAGATTTTTAAGCTTTGCATCTGCCGGAGCGGACGTGCGCCCGGTCTTTAGGCTTTACTTAACGCCTGCTCCAAATCTTCGATAATATCTTCAATTGTTTCGAGTCCGATAGAGAGGCGAATAAAGTCCGGTGTTACACCAGTCTCAAGTTGTTCGGCTTCGGTCAATTGCGAGTGGGTGGTGCTGGCGGGGTGAATTACGAGTGATTTAGCATCCCCGACATTTGCCAATAAGGAGAAGAGGTTTAACCCGTGAATAAAGTTGCGTCCAGCTTCGAGGCCACCCTTGATGCCAAAACCGATTATTGCACCATAGCCCCGGCCTTCGTGATATTTCTGGGCAAGCTGATAACCCGGTTTGCTTTCCAAACTTGGATAATTAACCCAGCTAACCTTGGGATGCGACTCAAGAAATTGGGCTACTGCTAATGCGTTAGAGCTATGGCGTTGCACTCGTAACGGTAAGGTCTCTAGTCCTTGTAGGAAGAGGAAGCTATTGAAAGGACTGACGGCTGGCCCTAGGTCGCGCAGGAGTTGTACCCGTACCTTGAGAATATAGGCCAGATTGCCGAGGTCGGTATACTTTAGGCCATGATAGCTCTCATCAGGCTCTGAGAAGCCCGGAAACTTGCCATTGCCATAATCGAACTTCCCTCCGTCCACAATGATCCCACCGATGCTCGTGCCATGCCCGCCGATAAATTTGGTGGCAGAGTGAACTACTACATCTGCGCCCCACTTGAGGGGTTGTACCAGATAAGGGCTGGGTAGGGTATTGTCAATCAATAATGGAATCCCATTCTCATGAGCGATCTTGGCGACGGCCTCAATATCGAGGGTATCTAGCTTTGGATTACCTACCGTTTCAGCATAAAGAGCGCGGGTCTTTGGACCAATGGCTTTACGGAAATTCTCAGGGTCGGCGGGGTCTACGAACTTAACCGAGATACCGACTTTGGGTAAGGTGTGGCGGAAGAGGTTGTAAGTACCCCCGTAGAGGCTGGCCGATGATACTAGTTCGTCTCCGGCACTGAGAATGTTGAGAATTGCCAAAAACTCGGCGGCTTGTCCGCTGGCGGTGGCTACCGCTCCCACTCCACCTTCCAGCAGAGCTACCCGTTGCTCAAAGACATCGGTGGTCGGATTCATCAGGCGGGTGTAGATATTACCAAATTCCTTGAGGCCAAAGAGGTTGGCCGCATGTTCGGTATCATTAAAGACATAAGAGGTAGTCTGATAAATTGGGACGGCGCGAGCATTAGTGGTGGGATCGGCCTTCTGGCCGCCATGCAGGGCAAGGGTCTCAAAACCGAGTTGCCGTTTGTTTTCGGTCACGCTGGAATCTCCTTTAATTTCGATGCTGTTTAGGTTGTTAGTAACCAATTATGATTTCTTTATAAAGTCTATCTGATTTATCCAGAATAGCTTATTGGGCTTATTTTGTCAAGTCCTTTTCTAGTTCAATTCCAAGTCCGTTTGCTAAGCGGTTGAACATATTAGCCGAAGAGATGACGAGGGCCAGTTCGACAATCTCCTCATCATTGAAGGTGGGTCGCAGGGTGGCGATATGGGCAGAGGTCGCGGTAGCTTTATGGGTCAATTCTTCGGCAAAATGAATAATCAACCGTTCCCGTTCGCTGAAAAGAGGATTTTCGGCTAATTCACCTTCTTGATGTAGCGCGGCGATCTGAGCTTCGCCTAGTCCAGCTTTTAAGGCCGCCTTTGAGTGGCGTTCGAGGCAGTATTCGCAGTGGTTGACACGGCTGGCGACAAGGTAGGCCAATTGCTTTTCCTTAACTGGAATTTTACTTTCGATGCCAGTAAAATCGGCTACACCTAGGGCTGGGCCTAACATTGCGCCTGAATATCCCAAGGCTTTGAAGAGGTTAGGTACGCTTCCCCGCGACCGTTCTAGGGATTGATAGCTTTCTAGTACCTTTGTATCTGCGTCATCTGGCTCAATCAATCTTACGCGACTCATTTTTCCTCCTTATTAAGAATTAAGATAAGTTCCCCAATGGCTTCAAGTCGGGATTAGAAATCCCTCCTACAAGGGTTAAAATAGATTAAAAAGGCCCGTTAGAGCTAACGAGCCTTGATAGCATATTACTTTATTTTATTTAAATTGGCAAAAAGCTTAATCGTTGAAGCGTACGTTATATTCGCCACGTTGTTGTTGAAGCCCTATTTCCAACTGGGTTTGGGTGATAAAGCCTAGTTCTACTAAGACTTGGCCTACCAACTTGGGGCTACCAAGCTGGGCCAGTTCGCTATGGCGGCGGAGTGCGGACTCTAATTGCTGGCGCGTAATATAACCTTGGCGTAATAGAAATTCGCCTAAATAGGGTACTACTGTCTGGTGTTGATTGGCTTGATAACCTTGATGCGTATTAAAGCGACTCCAAACCCCAAAACTAGTAGAATTGCTAATTAATTGGTCAAGCTCGTTTCGCCGGGCCAAAGCCTGTTCCAGATAAGCTCGTGCTACCTCATTATGTGGGTTACGTTTGACTACCTGCTCCAGAATTTCGGCGGCTTCATAAGGATCATCCGTAAGCCATGCCAGCCATAGTAGTGCGGTTTCATTTGTGCGATCAATTGTTAGAGCTTGACGAAAGTAGGTACGCGCCCGACTTTTACTGCCGTTGGTAGCCTCTTCTACTCCTTTGCTTAAAAGTACCACTAAATCATTATTCATAACTGATGACCCTCAACCTTACCAGAAGCAATCCCACTTCACTTAATGAGACTAAGATGGATTTAAACCGTTCTTCATTTTCTTAAATTATACCACAACCCTTACCAAATTCAGGATTTATGAGGCTTACCGTTTCCACTCTTTAATAGCCTAGCCCTTCTAAGCTGTAATACAGCATCATATCATATAATTTAACTGTACAGCATGATGGGAAAGAATGTCAAGACCCATTTTCCATTACCAAAGTACTAGAACATAGACTAGAGTACTTGGTACTGTATGAATCACGACCTTAATTTAGGGTAAAAATGTAGGAGGGAGGGATTTTCAAATGCGAATGTGAACCAGTGGGGTTATCCATCGGGATTAGAAATCCATCCTACTACAAGCGTTCTTTATAGGCTAGGGGAAAGAGCCACCAAATTATAAGGATCAGCAGGCTTACAAATATTGTTACGAAAATGCTCACGAGGATGCTGATTACATGTGAAACCACTAGTTGTGTTACCAAGACTAGGGTGAAGGAGAGAAAGACCAGCCCTATTAAAATCATACGGGTGGCAAAAATTTTGAATAGAATCCGGTCTACTAGGGGACGTACTAGACGGTGGTGCGCTGCTGGGGCACTAAAAAATACTAGGCTGGTAATTGAGCAGAGAAAGGTGGCAATATAGACCCATTTCTCAAAATCCTGAATTTTGTCAAAGCCCTGATTGAAGGGCAACACAATTAGGAAAGCGGTAAGCACCTGAGCGCCTTGCAGCAAAATTCGCAATTCCTGCAGCATGTCGTTCAGGCTCCCCTCTTCGGAAGCCTCGCTAACGTTGGCTTGGGGTTCAACTGGAGGGTTGGTATTTTCGTTCAGCATTTCTTTCCTTCTTTTCTTTGCAGTTTTTACCAATTGAGGTGCCAATCCCACTAAAAATGTAGCTATATGTTATATCTTGCTCGATAAATTGTCAATTCCTTGAAATTAGGGCAATCTCTGTGGGAGGTAGCTCCGTCCGACGATTGATTATCCCCTACTTAACTGCTATAATATAATAAGATAGATATATCAAACTTATTCACCACTATTATAAGTGTCAATTGGCAAAGATTAAGTTAAGCTCTTTCTCATTGGCGGTCTATTCAGGAAAGGACTTTTATGGCAAACCAAGAGACTCCCCGAAAGAAAACCTACCGCGAAACCGATAGCGTCTGGAAAGATTTGCTCAATCGCTATTTCCCCGACTTCCTGCTCTTCTTCTTCCCAAAGACTTATCAGATACCGCATCTTTGATAGATATTATCAACGTCTGCGGCAAAAGACCAGCGGTGGGGGGACTGTTCCATCCGAACCCAAACAAGTGATTCCCTTACCCAAGTACAAGGTACTCCATCCGGTGGTATTGACGGGGGTGAGCGAGAGCTACCTACCCAACCAATATGAAGTTAAGGAAGTAGACGGCAATAGATCGCTTTTGGACTATCCAGTGGTAAAGCTGATAGATTATAATAAAGACTGGGCCAAGTTGGAAGCGGAAACCAATCTTTTTGGGCTAGTGGTAATGGCCCATCTTAAAGCTCAGGAACTCAAGGACGACCCCTACCAGCTTTTAGATTGGAAAGTGCGGCTAGTGGAAATACTTTACCAGCGAAAATACACCAAAGAGCAGGCTAGGCAACTACTCCGGCTTATAGATTGGATCATAGTCTTGCCGAAAGATTTGGAGCTAGTGGCCCAAGAAGAATTAGCACGATTGGAAGGAGAGGAAAAAATGGCTTATGTAACTAGTTTTGAACGCATCGGAATAGAAAAAGGTTTGGAGAAGGGTTTAGAGAAGGGTTTGGAGGAGGGACGTAAGGCGGCCTCCGACATGGTGTTGCGGCTGTTAAAGCAAAAGTTTGGCGGGGAACTACCACCCGAAATCGAACAGCAAATAACCGCATTAACCCTAGCACAATTGGATGATCTCACGGTTAATTGGTCGAGCTTTTCCACTAGTGCTGGCCTTGAACGCTGGCTACACTTACAATAAGGAAAGCATCACAGCCACCAGTGGATTACACGAATGATCTAAGCGGACGGAGCCATCCTTACCCGAATCGTAATGGAAAGCCCGTATTTTGTTGGATGCTGCGCCAACTGATTGCCGCCAGTTGATCTTATATACTTAGATTGCCAGATAATAGAGTAGGGTTTTCAGGAGAAAATAGGGGAAAGGTTTGAAGCTAGAAGGTGTAGTGATACCCAATCAAAGCAGTTCAGGGGAGTGGCGTGAACGTTGGCTGATGGGGATTTTAAGTGGTTTGGCACTCGTGCTGTTATGGGCTAAAGTCCTCTTTTCACTTAACATAATCTGGCAAATTTTTAATTTTGCCTTCCAAGTAGACGAATCGGAAGGTATGATTGTAGCCGAAACGTTACTAATGGATCAGGGTATCAATATCTATGCCCCACTCCATGCCGACCGTTTTATCGCGGCCCCTTATACCCCGCTCTATTACCTCCTGAATTGGCCTTTCCTTCATTTTATTGGGGCTAGTTTTAAGCCGGGCCGTTTTATCTCCTTCTTGGCTTTTTGTGGTATCTCCTTTCTCCTTTACAAGCTCATTGCCTCTTATACCGCTTCTAAGTCGGTCTCTAGCTCTACACCTAGCATCAAGCCTGACCGCATCGCTGGTCTGGCAGCAGCACTTTTCTGGGTATCGCTAGGGTTGTCCGCTTTTTGGGGCGGCGCGGTCAAGCCGGATATGCTGGCCCTTTTTTTCAGTTTGGCGGGAGTCTATGCTATCTTCCGCTATTCGCAAAAAATAAATTTGTTGGAGGCTGCTCCGCTAGGTGATTTGAAGTCTGTTCTGCTAAGCGACAAATGGCTTTATATTGGAGCCTTCTATTTTGCGTTGGCCGCTATGACCAAGCAGACCGCCTTTGCTGGGCCATTGGCTTGTTTGGTCTTTCTGGTTTTGTGCTGTTCCTTTTGGTCGGCCTTGCGTTTTGGAGTAGTTTGGGCAGTGCTGGCTTTTGGCCCGATGCTGCTGATGAATTGGCTGAGTAACAATGGTTTTTGGTATCACATTGTAACCGTCCATGAATTGCCTTGGAGTTTGGAAAATTATTGGAAGTTCTTTTCTGGCTTTGTAAAGAGCTATCAGCTTTATGTGGGGCTAAGTCTGATTTTCTTGGTGCTGTGGCTACTTGACCTGCTGAAAACAACGTGGTCACTCCGTCGCCCTCTAGCAGCGTTGCAGTCCAATCGGGCTACTTTATTTATCCTCTATCTAGGTACAAGTTGGGGGACGGGCCTTTCGGCGGGTACATATGGCGGCAACCATAACCACCTCTTAGAATTGGCCGCAGCGATTTGTCTTGCTTCCGGTTTAATGGTTAGCCGCTTGCGCCAGTGGTGGCAAGGCTCAAGTAAGTTAAAGTACACATATCCCCTCTTGCTCTTGTTGGTTTCTCTTCAAACTACCGGGTTATTTGTGGGAGAAGGGCGGGTGAAGCCGGAGGACTTTCCAGTATTGGGTAGCACTGCGCCAACTCAGGCCGGATTAGAGGTTTTGCGTTCTCTTTTCTATAACCCGGAGTCGCCTTGGTTGGGCTTAGAGTACCGTACACCACCGCCGGGCTTAAAAGAGGGGTTGGGGCAAGTTGCGGCCTTTATGACCAATGATGTAGGTCAGTTGATCTATACCGATAATGTTTCATTGGCCCTTGCCAGTCAGAAGCCGATCTTAACCACCGATCCTTTTACCCAAACCCACGCCACCTACTTTAAACGCTGGGATGAAAGCTATCTGATAGAATTAATCGAGCGGAAGCAGTTTCATCTTATTGTGTTACGCGCCCGAATTGAAGAGCGTTTACAGACCACTGGCGCAGCCCAAGACATTTATCTTTCGCCCGGCCTAGCCCAAGCGATCCTCGCCAACTACAACCTAACGCAATCAAATGCCGCTTTTATCTATGAGCCTAAAAATTAAATAGCTAAAAGCGGACGGATGTATTAAAATGTTGCTGATGCACGATACTAGCCCCCCAAGCCACGCCCGTTTAGGGATTGCGTCTCTATACATAGTTTAAACTGATAGGAAAATGACGGAATAACGATCAAATTTGTATGAGAATGAAGCTTATCGAACATTTCATTGTTAGAATTTGTTTTAATTACGACCATATAACAAGCTCCTTTTTTCTCAGTAGCCTTGATTATTGCAGATATGGCTTCGCTGATAGTCTCATTCTCACGCTGAACCCTGACAAAAACTAGGTGTCCGTTTATCTCTTCTTTCAGGAGTGCGTCTATTCCTTTGTTTCTAGCAACAACGGTATATTCCACATTTGATAGATGACTGAGTGCTTCGGCATCTTTGTGAAGGTATTTTTCTCGACCCAAATTCATTACCAAAGAGTGAGACTTGAAGGGGTCATTTAACCGCTTTGTTGAAAGCTCACAGGCTTCTTCCGATAGATCTACCCCAATACTATTCCTGCCACATAAAGAAGCAGCGACTAAAGTGGTACCACTGCCGCAGAAGGGGTCAAAAATTAGATCGCCTGGGTCAGAAGCAAGATTAATAATTCGTTCCAGTAAGGTTATTGGTTTCTGAGTAGGATAGCCTACGCGCTCTTTGGCTTTGGGGTTCAAATAAGGTATTTCCCACACATCGTTGATTGCAACCCCTTTTTTTGTGCCATTAATTATATATTCACCCTCTTCGTCAACGGCATAGACCGACTTACCTCTTGCATCTCGTTCGCGTTTTTGCAATATTTGTTCTACATTTGTGGTCTCAGAATAATCAGAATAAATACTGTTAAACTTGAAATCGTTAGTTTTAGAATAAAAAAAGATGGTTTGGTGTGCTGGTATCAAGCCTTTTTGAGAATTAGTCCATCTTTTGTAATACCAAATAATCTCTGAACGAAAATTGTTCGATCCGAAAACATCATCAAGGATCAGGCGAATAATATGGGAAGAGGTGGTGTCACAATGAAAGAATAAACTTCCGGTCTCTTTTAGCAATTCCCGAAAGACAGTGACCCTTTCATGAATAAACCAAAAATACTCATCTTTAGAACTCCAAATGTCCGAGTATGAAAAACGTGACTTTCCATCCCTTGTCAAAAGTGTGTGTTCTTTTTGAGTACCAAAGGGTGGATCGAGATAGATTAAATCAATATTCGCGATTTTATTTTCTTTTATTGCTTCTAAGCAGTCTCCTTTAATAACTTTCCAACTCATTTGCTCTCCTCTAAATTTTTTGCGGCAATTTTTCAATTATGCCTTTTAGGTCTATACCTGTTTTCTGATTTACATATTCCCAAGCATTTTTGCCAAAATAATATTCACCATGTACCCCGGCATACAACGTTTCAAGAGACTGTTGTATTCTAATAGCCTGCGCTCTATTTGGGTAGTAGAACATAATCCTGACAGGCTTATAACCAGCGGCGGAGATCACCTTTATCCTAGTATGCTCCTTAGTAATATGATCGCCATCGGTAGTAGCATCCCGCCATTTGACTTCAATAGCATCTTCTTTTCCAATTAAACAATCAATTTCAAAGGTTTTCGGTCTCGATCCAAGAGTATTAGGTATTCTAATAGCCCCAGAGTTAGGGAAGGCAAATACAAAGCACAACCTAGTTGCTTCCTCTAAAAAAGACCCCGCATATTTATAAAGGAACCGTCCTTTATTCTGATATAAATCAATCAAGCGACCCTCTTCCTCTGATATGCCTAAAACCCGATAAAGCAAGTAATGGGAAGTATCATCCACTTCCATATCCAAGACTCTTGTATCTATTTGACTTTTAAGTGCTTCCCTATAGTTCTTTGCAAGGACTATAATTTTTTCTTCAATCTCTACAGACATAAGTAGTCCATCTATTCAGCACCCTATCTTATCAAAAGAAATGGGGAATCAGCAAATTGGTGCGTGGCTAAAGTTCTTCTGAATTTTGAAACAGCCGGGCCAAATACGCTTCATAGGCCGGGCCTCCCACTGTTTTGAGTACCAAGGCACTATCAGGCAAGGGATTACGCCATAGCCAAGTCGGTTTAAGCCAGAAATTAGGGAGAGCCAGAGAATAGTAACGGTCTGCGGTATCAAGCGTCTGATTTTGATATTGAGCTTGGTCGTTCAGTCGGTAGAATTGGACCTGCTGCTGAGTGGGGTCAATCAGCCAATATTCCGGCACACCGCCTGCGGCATACTCTTGGAATTTATCGTGGCGGTCACGCCACTCGCTTTCGGGCGAAACTACTTCTACCACCAGATCAGCCGGGCCACGTACTAAGCCATTCTCCAGTCGGCTCAAGTTCGCTTTTGCCACAAAGAGTAAATCCGGTTCGCGGTCCGAACCGCGCTTACCGGGTAGTTTCATCTGGAAAGGGTTTTGCAAAACCACTCCTAGGTCAAATATATGGACAAAGGTAGTGAAGACTTCATAAAGCAACCCTGAAATTTCTTGGTGCCTTCTACTTGCCGGACCGCTCATCTCGATCCTTCCGTCTCTCCACTCTGCTAAAGTATCCTCATCCGCCCACTCTAAAAAATCTTCATAGGTTATATAAGAACCGTTAGGCAGAGGTTTATCCGGCAAATGATAGGGATAGCCCTCAAGTGGTTCAGGTCTCCTTTGTAGCTGGCTCATAACTTCCTTATCTACATCTACTAAATTCTACTATAATGTGGTTCCTCACCAATCAGACTATTGTCTTAGCCTAACACCTCTAGTCGGCTGACCGTTCAGGTGAAGGGTTAGGGACAAGCTACCGTCCGTCAACTGATTGTTAGGGCGAGTAGTGGTTGACTTTGATCTAATACCTGTCGGACTTTACTCTTTAAACTCTCCATAGTAAAGGGTTTTGGTAAAAAATGGATGACATCTTCCTGCCACGCTTTATCGGTTTGGAGAGTGCTTTCACTATAGCCAGACATAAGAAGAAATTTCGTAGTGGGACGCATTTCTACCATTCGCTTAGTTAATTCCAAACCATTCATTCCCGGCATCAACATATCTGTAATCACAATATGAATGGGTTCCACATAATCCCGACTTAGCGTTAGAGCCTCCTCTGGTCCAGCCGCTTTCAAGATATGATAGCCTTCTCGAGTTAGAATCTTGCTCATAACATACCGGATACGCTCTTCATCTTCCACAATCAGGATGGTTTCCGTACCAGCTGGCACAAAGGTAGTAACTTGCTTCGTGGTCTCCAGCATTTCCGGTAGAGCATCGGTGAGAAGGGGCAGATAGATTTTGAAATTAGTGCCTAATTCAAGCTGGCTCTCTACTACAATATAACCGCCACTTTGCTCCACAATTTCATAGACCGTAGATAAGCCTAAACCTGTACCCTTTCCAGGTTCTTTAGTAGTGAAAAACGGCTCGAAGATGTGGGCTAACGTCTCAGGTGTCATACCGGTTCCCGTATCCCTTACCGAAAGTATTACATAGCTACCTTGTTTTAACTTGGGAGAGAACTGGGAAACCTGCTCGGGCTTTATTTCAAAATTGATAGTTTCAATTACCAGTTTGCCCCCACTTGGCATTGCATCCCTAGCATTGACAGCTAGGTTTAGTATAACCTGCTCCAATTGTCCGGCATCCGATTTGATGGTACCAAGTTGTGGCTCTAACTTTACACCTAGCTCAATGTCTTCACCAATCAGACGGCGCAGCATCTTTTCAACATTCTGGACTGTTTCGTTTAAGTTGAGCAATCTAAAATTCAAAACCTGCCGACGGCTAAAAGCCAGAAGTTGACGAGTGAGATTAGCTGCTTGCAAAGCCTCTTTCTTGATCTCTGTAATTTCTTCGGTTACTAAAAGAGCCTCACTAGTGGTAGGAAGGCTCTGTAAAACTAGGTCGCTGGAACACAAGATACTGGTCAGAATGTTATTAAAATCATGGGCCACACCACCAGCCAGCCTACCGACGGCTTCAAGCTTTTGAGCTTGC
The DNA here is from genome assembly GCA_013390945.1 of Candidatus Chloroheliaceae bacterium. Taxonomy (GTDB): domain Bacteria; phylum Chloroflexota; class Chloroflexia; order Chloroheliales; family Chloroheliaceae; genus L227-5C. Next base: position 21,887 of record JACAUC010000012.1, on the reverse strand, counting down.
CGAAATTGTTCTTGACTTTGAAGTAAAGCCTCTTTTGCCTCTTCTCTCTCATGGCGAGTACGTAAGGCATTAATTCCATAGGTCAAATTACCAGCCAGCTTTTCCAAAAGCTTAATCTCTTCCGGGTCAAAAGCGTCTGGCTCTTTTGCACAAATATTTAAGGTACCTGGTAGCCTTTCACCGGAGAGGAGCAAGGGCAACTCGATAGAGGATCCACAGGCGGAGCAAAGGTTATAAGGTGGAGCAAAGTGGTTGACTTCAGCTTCCGCTTTGAGGTTGGGTGGGGTTTGAGCTTCCAAAAGGGTTTGATAATCTGCATCCGTTTCAGTGCCAAAATAAGCCACTGGTATCATTTTGGCACTTTCCACATTCTCGACCAGACCCACCCAAGCCAAACGATAACCACCCTCCTCCACCGCAATCCGGCAAATTTCTTTCCAGAGAGTGACCTCTTCGGTAGCCTTTAACAAAGCTTCGGTAGCCTTGCTTAACATATCACGCACCCGGCTAACCCTTCTTAAAGCGGCTTCAGCCCGTTGACGTTCCTGCAACTCACTTTGGGTCTGTTGTATAGCCTGCTCCAATTCGAGCGTACGCTCTTTAACCAATCTTTTCAGATCCCGGTTCCGGTTTTGCAATAAATCCAGCTTTTCGCTTTCCAAGCGTTGAACAGTTTGCTGCAAGGCTTCCATTGAACTAAACATCTCGACCGGATCAAGGATTTTTACTAGACTAGTCTGGGTGACGATACCCGCCAACTCCTCATCTTCGGTAACAACTACTAAGCGGCGAACTCCATACTGACTCATCGCCTGTTCTACCTCCCAAAGGGTGTCTTTCGGCTTGAGAAAGTGGAGTGGTTGACTCATAACGGTTCCAGCGGTGATTTCGGAAAGGGAATTACCCCTACGTTGAGAGTGGAGGCGTACAATATCGCGCTCGGTAATAATACCCTTAGGATAAACCATTGCCTCCTGATTTATTTCAGCCAAGACTACACAACTAACCCCATGTTTTGCCATTAGGTTATTGACTTCTAAGACGGAGGTAGTCGGTGAAGTATAGATAACATGGCTACTCATTACCTCTTTAACTTGCCGAAATTTAATTAAGTTAACTGGTTGTAGGGCGCGGCGAATACTATCCAGCGTAATAATCCCTATTAGATGAGCTTGCGAATCGATGACAGGCAGGTGTCGAATATGATGGGCATGGAACAGAGTCAGAGCGGTGAAAATATCTTGAAACATCGCTAGATTTAGGGTGACGACATCCGAACTCATTACCTCGGCAATTTTAAGTTCCTCACCCTTGAGCAATTCCCTAGAAGCCATCAGCTTAACCACGTCTCGCTGAGTAAAGATTCCGGCCAAGCGCGGCCCCTCCATTACTAAGGCACAACTGCCCTGAGCTTGGCTTAGTAGGTTTAGGACGTGTTCAAAGGAGTCATTGAGTGCCACAGTTAGGGGATGGGAATCCAGAATATCCTCTAGTGAGGGTAAAAAGTTAGTTGTAGTGACTGGCAAGAAAAGAACCTCCTGACAAAATGCGTTGTTGAACTTTCAAAGGGTTATACCACGAAAGGAAGATAGATGTCAATAGTACCTCTTGACCTATTTCAGGCTGAGCGCAGATAAGGTTGACAGTTTGAAGGGCTTGTTTACCCTTTAAATTGTCAACCTGTTTTGAAACATGACTCAAAAGTCTGCCCCGAAGGTTAGGGCTGCCAATTCTGAGCGTAGAATTGAAGGGCAAAATAGGAGGGCCGTTTGGAACCATCGCGGCGCAAAATACCCCAACCATTCTTCTCATTATTTTCGTCAGAGGTTATCGAGGGCAGGGCAAAGTTTAGTTGCCACAACAACATTGGTCCCATCCAAGTATATTCGCGGTAGCTCTTATCAAAAGCGCGGGCGATATATTGGGCTTGTTGCTCCTCGCTGATCTGCTTGGCATAATCATAGCCGGGCGGTGGTGTAGGAGTACTGTCCCAACCGAACTCCGTCAACCAAATCTGTTTTGAACCCTCACCATTATCTACCATCACCTGACGCAATTGCTCAATTCGCCGGAAGTAGAAACTTGCATCCGTTGTCCAGCCGGGGCCGGGGCCGGGTTTTTCCGGCCAGAGCGTATCTGGCGGATTATTGTTGCTACCGGGGTGTGCGCCCACAACATCAAAATATTTTTTGGCTTCGCCACCGTTATAGGCGTAAAGCTGCTTGAGATAAACTACATCATCTATGGCCGCATTCACATCGGTGAAGCCCACTGGCGAGAGACCACCCAGCACCACTACCGCAAAGGGATCGGCTTGCTTGACCGCCAGATACCCCGCTTTTACCAACTGGACATAACGGCTCACTTGGATCGGTTTACCTGCCTCACTTGCTAGATTCTGCTCGTTCCACATCTCATAGGAGGCTACCTTACCCTTATAACGAGTGACAAGAGCCGTCATAAAATCGGCAAAATCTTGAGCATTAAGCGGCATTCCCCCATTTGGATTGGCCCACGTGGGAGCCTTTACGACACTCAACATTAGCTTGTAGCCATTGCCCGACATCCCATTTACCACCTCATCTAAGAAAGTAAAATCGCGCTGGCCCTTAGAGGGCTCGAAGTCTTGCCACCTTACCTGCTGGCGAACCCATTTGATCTTTAGGTCATCCATCCAGCCGGGAACTTGATCTACATGTCCAAAGACCTCGGCATTAACACCGGGCGCAGCATGTGACCCGCTCAACAAGGGGTAAAGGGTTGGCCCTGCCGTCGAGACTGCCTGCCTGACACGATAGCGCCAGTTAAAATAGTGGAGGCCCACATTACCCATCTCTACCCGGTAGGGATCATTATTGGAGGGGGTATAAGTCAGGACGCGCCGCTCAAACGCTTGAACCATTACATCCTTCTCTTTTCCACCGACCACCGCTTTAGTCCAGTAAGCCTCGGTAAGCGGAAAGCCCAAGTCTTTGATCCAATCCATTATGTTATCTTGAACTAGCTGTCCCGTACTAGTAGTGACATTCCCCTTGCTGTTAAGAAAATTCCAAAAAATCTCTGGAATATTATGACCAAGGTTATTATCATAATAGACTAATTTCAAACCACTATATAGTCCAGAAAGGCTAGAATTAGAGCTAGTCTCGCCACTTTTGAGAAGCGTTCGAGTAGCAAAACCACTATTGATCTCAGATGGTACCCGGTTGTCGTTTGCCAGCGAAGCAAGCTTGCTAAAAGTAGCATAGGTGGGCGCGTTAGGATTTCCTTCAATCGGATCGCCTACGATTACCACATTATCTGCTGGACGGTGAATTTCTATTTCTGCGGGATTGTCCCCTACCGCCAAACGACCAGAGATTAATTCTTTCACCAACAAACCGTTGGTAACAAAAAAACGGTCCTGCCGACTGACCGAAGGATTGTTAATTTCCATGCGGGCTTTATCAAAATACTGTACACTACGTACTCCGCCCGGTGCTTGCTTGTAGAGTTCACTACCCGCTAGGGTAAAGCCGTTGCCCCATAACCAACTTCGGCTAACGGCACCACTGGCGACCAGATTATCGGCCCGATTCCAGTTATTTTGAAAGGCACTATCGGCGAAAGTTAAGGAAGCCCGATTGCTAAGTTCAGCCTGTGTAGTAAGGGGCGTGAATAGGGTTATCAGCAAGATCCATAACCCTATTAAAGTGACCTGTCGGTTCAAGTTTTATCCTCGAATCTAGTGCTACAGTTGGTAGCAAATACTGATAACAAAAAATATCCTTTTAGTTCGGACTAAACCAATTTGATTTTCCCACGCTGGGGTTTAGAAGCCTAGTGACAAGTTTTAGCTGCTCTGCCCCAAGCCGTCCTAATTGTACCCGACTTTCGGGCGTGAGAGGAAGGTCCAACTCAAAACGGGCTCGCTCGAAATACTGCACTATCCTACCGTTTTCACCAAAGATCTCGCTGATAGGATAGCCAAAGTTAGCTAGTCCGCCGTATTTTTCCCAAAAGGTTTTAAACTCGCCGCTCAGATTATGATCGGTGGTCTCAAAGAAGGTAAGAGCTGGGTTTGAGGTTTGGGTAGCAGGTCGGAAGGGTAATTGCTGATTACGCCAGTAGGTTAACTCGTTGCCAAGTAGACCCAAGGAGACTATCGGTTTGTCAGGTTTTTCCAAGTTAGCTTCAAAGCGTACGCGCTCGAAATACTGGATTACTTTAGATCCGTAGATCTTCGCTTCGCTGATAGGATAGCCAAAAACAAGTAGCCCACCCTGATTTAGCCAAGCGCGGTAAAACTCTGGTGCTACCCCAAAATCCTTTTCCGCTACTATCGGCTGGTCGGCAGGCCAGACCGACATCGCCATATAGTCGAAATAGCCCCAAGAGTGTAAGAAAGTACCCCAAGAATAATAATCGTCAGTGCCATAACCAGGATCAGCTACATAAACGCCTTGAGAGTCATAACCATAGATAACTTCGCTATGTTCACTAGCCGCTAGTTTGAAAGAGAGTCCCTCGTAACTTTCGGTATAGGGATTGCTCCAGCCCATTCCAGCAACAGTCCACACCTGTACTGGCCGTCCAAGTGCCAATTCTCGCTTCAAGGCTTCCGGTCCAGCCACGAGCAGCTTGGTTTTGAACCCGCGTGTCTCTAATACTTTGGCGATAGGTTCCGCATAAACGCCATAATCCCACGTTCCGCCAAAGTAGCCGTTAATATCGCCTCTGAAACCCAAATGCGGATTGGAATTTAAAGGAACTACACTGTTAAATTCGGTATCATTAATCTCATGACCCCAATAAGCTGTAATCATACGAGTAGCGGAATACTCGCAACTGAGGTTATACCGCTGATTGTAGATGGGGAAGTGGTCGAGGACTACTTTCTCTGGCACTTCTTGTGCAGCTATTTTTGCCAAGGCCAAGCTTGGAAACTCTAAGACTGTTAGACCCAACCCTAAAACTAGTACCATCAGGTAAAAAAAGGTTAAACGACGCAAATTACGCTTTCTCATAACACCCACTCTTTCGCCCTTTCGATCTGGGCAAAGCTGATACTAATTTTACAACGTTAGCCTTATTCATCGCCAGATGGGTAAAACCGAATGATATATTATAGCATAATACTTGGAAGTATAAACAAAGGTTTAACAAAGTAAACAGTAGGTAATAATTACAGGAGTAACGCTAAATCGGCTTGGTATCCCTCCCCTTAGTAGGATTAGATTGCCTAAACCCCTTCCAATTGGAGGGATTTGGAGGGATATTGGAAGGATAACCCTATTGTATAACATAAAAAAAGCCTTATAATAGGTCTAAGCTTTGAAAGTAGTAGCGAAACTTGTGTACATTATCTTTAATGAAATCATCTTGCTGTAATAGCAATCTCAGTAGTCAACCTTTTAACATTAGAAGAAACGAAGGTGCTAATTTGAAGAAACGAATAGCTCTATTTTGCGTTTGTTTGCTTTCGCTCAACCTCTTGCTGGCAGGTTTTACCTACCTGTCCAATCCCTCAGAGGTGCAAGGTGCCGATACCTCTCGGCTAGTGGCTTCAGGTCGTGTAATTGGAGCAGGCGAGGATTCGCCTTTCGGGTTAAACATTCACGCTGCGTCCCGCTACGCTATTCCTGGTCAGCTTCAGGTTCCCCTAGATAGTGCCAAAGGCACGGGTGTCGCTTGGAATCGAGAAGAAATCCGTTGGAATATGGTTCAACAACCCAACGGTAACTTTGACTTTAGTCTGGTAGACGAGATGGTGGATAAATCCCTAGCTAGGGGCATCCATGTCTTGGGCCTGCTAGTCTACAATCGGGATAATAGCAAAACTATGCCCGACATTACTGCTTGGAACAACTATGTCAGCAACACTGTCCGGCATTATCAGGGCAAGGTTAGCTATTGGCAGGTTTGGAATGAGCCAGAAAACAATGATTACTTAAACGGAGCGAATCCCGCTGATTACGCCCGTTTACTGAGAGCTTCTTACGCCACTATTAAAGCTGCCAACCCCAATGCTAAAGTCTTAACGGCAGGGGTAAACGGCTTTGCGGTACCATGGCTAGAGAAGATGGTAGCCGCTGGAGGCGAAGGGCAGTATGACATTTTGGCGGTTCATCCCTATGTCCGCTTCAAAACTAGCCCAGAAGCAAAGTATTGGGCCGATAACCAGTTAGCCTATTTGATGGCTTTCAACCAACGACATGGGAACAAACCCGTCTGGGCAACCGAATTTGGCTGGGCGACCGCCTTTGATCCTGAAGCGGTTAGCGAAAGCACCCAAGCGGACTACTTAGCTCGCGCCTATGTCACCGGCTTAGCCAGTGGTCTAAGCAAACTATTCATCTACCAGTTCCACGATGAAGGAACAATCGATAATTATGGATTGGTACGCAAAGATTGGACTACTACTAAGCCCAGCTATACCGTTTACAGCAACTTGGTAACTCGTTTGACCAATGCTACCTACAACGTTAAGGTAGATCTCTTCGATTATAGCCGTCAAGCTATCGAGGATTTTGAGAATACTCCCGCTTGGAATCCCTTTACCGATGGCGGAGCCTCGGCCAACGTAACCATTTCAGGTGACCAAGTTCACGGTGGCAGTAAAGGACTTAAAGTAAACTATGGTTTAACGGGTGGCTATATCGAGATGGGTCGCAACACTCCAGCTCAGCTTACCGGACAACCTAGCAAAGTGGGCTTCTGGATTTATGGGGATGATAGCGGGGCACTCTTCAAAATTCTAGTTAAGGGTAGCGATGGTCAATTGTTTGTTTATGAACCGGGCAAAGCCGGGGGGAAATATTGGCATCGCTTGGAAGCCTTTTTGAAGGGCGAGAATGTCTATCATAATGGGGATGGCGTGTTGCGCTACCCGGTTAGCTTTCAATCTATCCAGATTACTCGCCAACCCGATCCTGACGAACTACAGTGGAATGGGACGGTTTACCTAGATGATTTCTATGCTGAAGAAGGGGTAAACGCCCAAGTTTACCGCTTTGACAAAAGTGGACGGACAATGGATGTGGTCTGGACAGATGGTGGCGGTGCAAACTTGAGTATACCTACTCAATCGAGCCAAGGCGACGTTCGGGCTTACAATCGAGATGGTGGGAATGTCTCTTTTAGTGTAGCCAATGGCACAATCAATTTTGCCGCAGGCGACGAGATGCTCTTCTTTGAGCATAATGCGTCAGCCATTGTAACGGTTACACCACCGCCAGCCCAAACCCCTTGCACTCCTCCCACCAACGTAATGTCAGCTACCACGGGCTTTCCTAATGTCGCCTTCCAAAATTTCTGGGGCCGTTATGATGCTTTGGCTCCCGGCAATCGTTCTTTCGTGTGGGGGCCGCAACCTTACTCCACTGGTACGGAACCCTATGCTCAGTCACCCGGTGGTTCACGTCAAGTACTTTATTTTGACAAGAGCCGAATGGAAATAAATAATCCAACTGGTGATGCTAATGCGGTAGGTTATGTTACCAATGGATTACTGACTAACGAACTGATTACGGGTAAGATTCAGCGGGGCGACGATCAGGGCAACCCACAGCAGTTTACGCAGTGCCTCCCCGCTCAAATTCCAGTCGCAGGCGACTTGGACGATGGTGCCGGACCAAAATATGCCTCTTTTGCTTCGCGCCTCAAGGATTCGCCCAAAGGAGTTAACGCTCCGATTACCGAGTCCATTGATGGCAGTGGCAATTTAGGTACTGCACCCAACGCTGGACAATACAACGTAGTCGGTGGTTACTTTGAGCCGCTTACCAACCATACTATTGCCAAACCCTTCTGGAACTATCTCAACGACTCGAACCAGAAGATTGCTGTAAACCGGACAGGCAAGTTGTTTGATCCCTACTATGTCGCACCGGGTTTGCCGATCAGCGAGGCTTATTGGGCGCGAGTCAAAGTGGGCGGCCAAGTCAAAGACGTGCTAATCCAAGCCTTTGAGCGGCGCGTCCTCACCTACACCCCCTCCAACTCTGCCGCCTATCAGGTCGAGTGGGGCAACATTGGTCGCCACTACTACTTCTGGCGCTACGGTAAAAACCCCTAATTAAATAGGGTGCTAGTTAGCACTAAAAAGCGTGTTAAGTCTAATTTAGACTTAACACGCTTTTATATCAACTCAATATTTAATATTTATTTCGTGGTAGGGGCGTATTGCATACGCCCAAGCTACACACGCCCAAGTTGATGCCAGCTTACGGCGGGTTTATTCAATAAACCCCTACTCATTTATCAAGGGAGCGCAAATGGGCGTAGTAGCGGTTTAGATTAGGATCACCGGGAAACTGTTGTGCCCTCCAATATACCCAAACCAACCACAAGGCTCCTAAAAGTGTACCCCAAAGAAAGCCGCGCCGATAAGAGTTGAACCTAGCCACGTTAATGCTCCTTCAAAAAGCGGCGTAGATAAGCTTCGCTGGCAGGCCAGCCTCCGAGCCAGTGAATGAGCAGGGCGGTCAATCCGGTTCCAACCACAAAACCCGTCGCTCCACCCCAAGCCACCCAGAGATATTTTAGCAATCTTTGTTTTTTTCCAGATTTTTGATATAGCAAGCCTTTCTTCCTTTAACCGGTTTTTACTTGATTGAATCATGCCCGACTTAGCCCATTAAGGACAACTATTTTGAAAACAAAAAAGGCAAGACTCCTATTTAAGCCCTACCTTAAAGGCAAGACTCCTATTTAAGCCCTACCTTCTCCACAAATTTTCTCTCCTATCTTGTAGGTTTAGCCCCAGCGGTAGTAGAACCCGCTTTAGCGCACCATAGGACTTTTGCTGTTGTCAGACCGTAACACCCGAATGTAATCCCGAAGTTGCTTGGAATTGTCGAGTAATAGGTCTATATCTTCAGGTGGAATGGTACCTTCCATCTGCGATAGTTCTAGGATCGTTAGCAATACGGTCACATTTTGGCTCATTTTATGTAAAACTTTATCTATATTATTCTCTTCTTCAAAGAGAGAAGCGGCCTCACATCCCCAACTTTCGGTCATATCTTCTTGCGTTAGAACAGTCTCTAAGTCCAGTCCAGAAGTTTGCATATCACATTCCTTTCATATTGTATAGTAAAAACTTACCATACTAACAGAGGTATGTCAATGCTTTTATTAATGGGTTTTTATTAACGTTTCATTAAACCAATGATTCATTAAACTTCTTTAATCCGCGTAATAAAACTAACCTTTTGGCAGCTTCAATTCTCCGGTCAGGTGGTCAATAAATTGGCGAGCCAAGCGTCCACTTCGCCCACTATGGCTTACTTCCCATTGCAAAGCGCGACGCTGGAGTTCTTCTTCCGAAAGTTGCTCAGCAATCTTGGCTAAGCGGGCCAACCCGAAGACAATCTCAAGATAGTGACGTTGGTTAGGAGTAGTAAAGGTTAGAATCAAACCAAAGCGATCACTCAGAGAAAGCTTCTCTTCCACCGTATCCCAAGCACTAATTTCAGCGTCATCCGGTTGGGCGTTGTCACTAAAAAATTCTTTAATGAGGTGACGACGGTTAGAGGTGGCGTAAATCAGAAGATTAGCAGGTCGGGCTTCCAAACTACCCTCCAGCAAAGCCTTTAGGTCTTTATAGTAGACTTCCTCGGCTTCAAAAGAGAGGTCATCCACAAAGAGGATAAATTTTTCAGAACGGTGGCGCAGTGCCTCGACAATAAGAGGATAATCGCTCAGCCAGTTTTTATGTACTTCTACCAGACGCAACCCCTGCTCGCCATATTGGGTGAGGAGTGCCTTAACCGTAGAACTTTTGCCCGTACCTCGCGCACCATAGAGTAGGGCATTATTGGCAGGGAGTCCCGCCAGAAATTGTTCGGTATTCTGAATAAGTGGTAGACGCACCTCATCGTAGCCGATCAAATTTTCCAAACGTTGCTCATCTACATCGCGTATCACTTCAAAGCTACGTCCGTGTCGATTCCAGCGGAAGGCGCGGTAGCGGCTTAAATCATCCACCCCGACCCTAGCATAAAAAGCGGCCAAGTCTTCCACCAGTGTAGACCAGTCCAGCGAATCTGCTAGGTTTTGCTTTATAAGCGTTTTTTGGCTCTTATCTTCACCCGTGAAAGAGCCAAAAGTATCCCAAGCGGGTAAGTTTGGTTCTTGCAAAATCACCCTAGTTTTTTCGGCTACCTGTCGGGCATTGAGGCTAAAGAGCTTTTGCAAAATCACAAGGTCGTGGCGAGCAGCTATCACCAGTGCTTTTGTCATAGAAGAAAAACCACTGCGGGTAGCTTTAAGTGAGAAGGGATTTACATCATCGAGGATACGGTCAAGCAGGTAATTTTGCCACGCATCCCCAACTATTTCACCCTCGTAAAACTCTGCTACCGCCGCTAACTTGCAGAAAAGGCTACCGTAGGTTTGGCCTACCTTGGCGGCATCAGCACCACCTTCTTCTAGCAAGCGCAACAAATGGAGGTAGCGTCTTCCCACCTCATCGCTCAGCACATTTCCGAAGAGTAATAATTGGTGCGCGGGATAATAAAAACTCTTTACCATTCCAATACCTTTTATGCGTCACGCGATCAGCTTAGAAAACAAGAAACGTTTGAACTATATTTTACCATTAAACACCAACCATAGCCAATCTTTCAGGTGTAGAGGAAGCAAAAAGAAAATTTACCTTTGAAAAATTGTCGTCTTTATCGGTAATTTCTTCAACGAATTTCTCCTGCTCGGCCATGGCTCCTCCATACTTAGCGATAATCGTATTGATCGCGAGTCTCGGTGTACTCTTCTGGTTCTTCTGGCAGTTGGTCAAAGGCTCCTACCCAAGAATAGCCCAAGAAGAGTAAGACAATTCCAACTAAGACCGTAAAGCTTAGCAAGATAGCACTTCCCAGACTCATACCGGGTGGTGGACCAATTAGTAGTGCTGCCGCGCGTACAATTGGAATAAGTACAAAGGCCACACCACTGATAAAGCAGACTAGGCCATAAATGCGTCGAATGTCCCGTTCGACCGAGACATTATCGCTGGTTACTTCACGCACATAAGAGATACCGAGGCCCACAAGGATAATTAAGATGCTGAAGACCGCCAGCCCAAAATTTGAATCGGCTCCACCGGCGAGAATAAAAAATTCGCCTAGAGCAGTTAGAGCCAGACCTAAGAAAAAGGTCAAGAAATCAAATATAGTAACCAAGGCCAAGGCAGTGGCTCCTTTCTGAATATTTTTCAAAGTCTTTATTGTAAAGAAAGTAAATGTCCCACACTAACCTGCAAGCAGTTTTCGTGGAACTCAAGGATGTTGTTACAGATAGGCTTTACCCTTATATTTTAGCATAATTATAACCTAGTCACAATGGTTTCAAAAAGCTTATTTTCTAGTTAGCTCTTGCTAAGGTAGGGTGAGCGGCTTTGGGGATTGGGCAAAAACCAACTAGTTAGAACTAATTTACTGAAAACCCCTTGACTCTCTAGGAATTATGGGTTATACTGGAAACGCTTACTAGAACATTTGATCTTTAGCTTTATTTAAGTTGAAAATTAAATAGATCATTCGCACAATGAGGTGCGGGTTACTTCCAAGAAGAGATAGTTTGGATAAAAACTAGGAGGGAGTGTGCCGCTATGGGACAAAGTAGCAGAACCTCGAATTTCGATGCGTTTGATGATTATGATGAAGATTACGAGAAAGTAGCCCAACGCCCACGTGCTAATGTACCGCCGGGGCCACTCCCTACTTTTGTGTTACCTCAGTACACCCGGCTAACTGGCCCGGTGCGCGTGACCGGGGGTCAGACTGCTCCACGCCAACATGCTATTCCCCAGCCTTTACCGGGGCCAGCGATACGCCCAACCAGACCCTCGATACCAAGTGGTAATACGCGAGGTTTGCGCCCTCCGGTTGCCCAACCACGCCGTCCTGCGGGATCCGGCTCTTTATCCGGGCTAATTCCGGGCTATAGCACCTTGAGATGGGGCTTAATGCTCGCGGGTGGTCTTGTAACGCTACTTTTGGTTTATTTCCTTGTTTCAAATGTGATTCATTGGTGGCAAACTTGGCAAGATGATTTGACCTATGGACGACCTCGCACGGTACAAGTAGATCAATTTGTCGGTCATAATGAAGACGATGGTACACCTAGCCACTTTATTGTGCAGAATAATAATCGCCAAGTTACTGTAATCGAATACCCCGGCGGCGATGTCACCAAAACGCGGGTTATTCCAGGCCCACGTCTCTTTGGAAAAGATATGGAACTCGCTCCTGTTAAAGTACGTTTTCAAGATGTAAATATGGATAACCATGTGGATTTGGTTCTGAGTGTAGATAATCAGGAGATTATTTATATCAATGAAAATGGTAACTTCCGGTCAATTACCACAGAAGAACGGAACCGCTTTATTAAATTGGGTGGAGGTAGTAAGTGAGTGGGGCGGTAGCACGTCAGTGGGATTATTCCCGCGACGACGAGGACGAGCTAGAAGCGGAGGCAGAGGCTCAAGCCGCTTTGCAGCCTGAGCCGGAGATGATGGTAGACGAATTAGACCTGACCCAACCTTATCACCGTCCTACTCTTTACACTCGTCCTTTTAGCAGAAAATCTTATGAAGAAGAGTTGCCTGCCGAGGCACAATATCACTATTCGTACCAAAATAACAATAGCCTAAGACCAAGACGAGCCACCCGTTTTGCTCCACTTGATTCGGTGTTAGGTCTGCTTTCTCTCTTGCCAATGCGCGGGTTGATTGGCTTGGGGATTGGTCTAATGGTAGCGTGGTTTGTCATCAGCAATGGTCTTTCTATGCTAAGCCAAGCTACAAGTAGTACCAGAGAAGTTTACTCGTTTAACGATTCTGCGGCGGTGAAGGTAAATAAAGCTTCTGCTGCCGGAAATCTGATCTTGGGAGGCCCCACTATAACACCCGCTAAGATCAACACTATCTTACAGCAGTATAACTCTCCGGCGGCAGGTATCGGGCAGACCCTTTACGATTTGGGACTACGCTATGGAATTGATCCGGCCTATGCTTTGGCCTTCTTTATTCATGAGAGCAGTGCTGGAACGCAGGGCGTGGCAGTCAATACCAAATCTATTGGCAACATTCGCTGCACTTCTGGCTACGATTGTTATCAGGCTTCTGGCAATGGTTCTTTTCGCCGCTATGCTAGTTGGGAGGCCGGAGCAGAAGATTGGTACAAACTTATCAAAGAGTTATACGTGGGAAAGTGGAATCTGACCACGCTGGAACAAATTATTCCGGTCTATGCTCCTAGTGCCGATCAGAACAATCCGGCGGCTTATATCCAGCAGGTGGTGAAATTAGTAAATGATTGGCGCAGCAGTAAGTAATTTTAGTAGGGGTTTATTGAATAAACCTTTACATTGGCGGAGCTTTAGGGTTTATTGAATAAACCCTTACATTGGCGGAGCTTTAGGGTTTATTGAATAAACCTTTACATTGGGCTGATGACCTACGGTTGGGCTGGTGGTATACGGTTGGTCGTATGCAATACGGTTGGTCGTATGCAATACGCCCCTACTTTGTTAAATTAGATTGAAATGCGGAAAATTAAGTCTATGGCAGGATTTTTTGACACAAAACGGAATAGAGCGCAACGCGAACTACGGCGGCGTTTTGGCTTTGTAGAGGTAAAATCGGCCCTCAATGCAGAGGGTGAGGAGATCTTTGGCCTAATTGAGGTGGCTCCCGAATATGGGGCGGAGCTTTTTCCGGTTTTAGGCCACAAAGCCAAAGGTAAGCTAGGCTGTTTCACGGCGGCTTTGCGCCTGACCGGGCCAGAACTCAATCTCTTCTTACAAGATGACAAGCAGGAGCAAAGCTTTTGGTCAGAATTTTGCCGCGCCCTACCCACCGATAGCCCCTCCCAATTGTTGTTGCGTCGTCGCCGGGGTGAACTTGGTGACCATTATCAAATTTGGCAGGAGAAGATACAACAGCGGCTGGCTGATCCTGAAGTAAGCTTCTTCTTCCTACAGGATTACCTTGATAATCTGATTTACCCCACCGAAGAGGCTGGGCTAACCAACCTCTGGGCTGGAGTCTTTATCTCTGGTCGAAACCAAGAAGAGTTAAGCCACCGTTTGGCTAATCTGATGAGTGGCTTACCCTGCGAGACTACCCTCTGTAGTGCCGAGGAGCTTTCTCTACTTTTGCTAGATTATTATGCCCCGGCCTTAGCCGAAGAAGTAGTTCTTCAGGGCGAACGGAACGATTCGCTTTTTGTAAGTTGGTTGGGTGAAACCAATTTAGAGGTAGCGGAGCAAGGAATTTATAATGGCGCAACCCTAAGCTTCTGGACATTGGCGGCTCCACCTCCCCAAGTAGAAGGGGGTTGGACTCGGTCTCTGCTGGAGAGCGAGAATCTGGCGGAGGCGGAGTTTGATCTAGTGGTTCACCTTGCACCCGCTCCTACCGATGCGCGGCTCTACGAAGTTTTGACTCGGCGGCTAACGCTCTTGGAAGAGGCGATTAATCGGGCTAGGCAAGCCAGACAAAAGAGCGCGGTACGCGAGTTGGCGGGAGAGTACCGGGAAATTGAACTCCGCTTGAACGCACTGACCGATAAGAGCGAATGTTACTATGAGGTTGGAATCAGCCTAGCCCTCCGTATTTTGCCTAGCGAAAATGAAGAGACGGATGAAGCTGAAGAAATCGCCTTCTTTGAAGAAGAATTAACCCAACTGGGCCTTGCCCCGCGCCTAGTAAGCGGTCTTGAAAAGGTGGAACAGGCTTTGCTGGATTGCGCCCCGCTCAACTTAGCCCGCTTGCCGCGTGGTTTTATACTACCCCTACAGACCGCCGGAAGGTTGGCCCAAGTTACTGGTGAAGGGGAAGCTGGTCTAAATTCCCACCTGCCATTGGTGGGTCTTACGCCCTCCGGTCAACCCTTCTTTTTGGATCCTGCTGAACAACCCGGCGAAAGTACCCTCTTTTTCGTGGGTAATCCCGGCAAACGGAGTGCTATACCTGCCCGCGCCCTAACTCAATATTTGGCGGCTATGCGTTTTCTGGCGGGCAATGTTATTTTCGGTCTTGATCCGTTGCGGCAATGGTCGGATGCTGTGCGACAAATGGGAGGCACTTATGTGGCGATTGGTTCAGAGTTGCCCTCTACTTTTGGCTGGAACCCGCTCCAGGTTAGACCTGCCGAACTAAACAATTTAGCTATGTTGGAGGGTTGGATAAATCGAACGGCTGATTACTTGAACCTGCTACTAGAATTAAACCCAGTCGAAAAGCAAAACTTGAAACCGCTTCTCTTGGAGTGTGCCATTGATGCCGTAAGGTTGAACCAAATCCTAGATGCCACTTTGCTCTACCAACATGCCGAGGCAGGAGGTTATCGGCTACTGACTGAAAAGTTGGCCGAAATTACTAGCGGTGGGCGTTACCACTGGCTCTTTGCCGCCTCAACTAAACTACCTGCGCCCGGTGCAATTAAAGAATTGCTCTTTATCGGTTTTTCGCTCAATGCGCTGGAAGAGTTAAAGACTGAGACTCGTTGCTTTTATTTGGGCCAATTCTTTGCGGCTTGGGCCAAAGAGTTGACTAATATTCCCCGCTATCTTGTTCAACCACTCCTGCTGGTAATGGATGAGGCGCAGGAGTTTTTGAAGCAGCCAGAGGTCGCCGCAACCCTTTTATGGTTACAGCAGAACGCGGCTCGGTTGGGAGTTAGCTTATGGACACTTTCACCCGGCTGTGAGGAGTGGCTACTTTCAGCCTGTGGTCAGAAGTTGCTGGATAATGCTACTTGGCACTTCTTCTTTAATCAGAACGGCGCAGGCTTAGTCGGAGCTACGCGGCGGTTGACCTTGCCCCAGCGTACCCTTAAAGCTATTCGGGAACTTGAGCCGGGAGCCCTCCTGCTTCATCATACTAGCAGCGGAGCCTTGACTGAACTGCTACCCCTGCCCGGCGATTACGTCAGTCGTCTTATCCCAACCAGAACCGCCCGTCAAATTGCTGCACCCGCTCCGACCAAGCAGACTACTTCTATACCAAATAGTACCAAAGCTACCACCTTTGCCGAAAGCCCTAAGACTAACCCCCGCTCCTTAGTACCAGAGCCAGTTTTTACTGACGAAATGGAGGAGGAAACCGAAAATCCTTCAGCGGTTGCCACAGATAAGCCTAGCGAAAATGAGCCGATTTACCTCTTTACAACGGCACGAGGAGCTTAATTCCTAGCCTTATTACTTTCTCCTAATAGACAAACCACCCCGATTTTAGCCACTTGTAACGTTACTGTAACAGCTTTCTTCTACAATAGTGCCAAGAGTCTATTATGCCCAAATAGGAGGGTAAGACTTGGCGCGGATTTTAGCCAGTTACTTTACTTGTAGCGCAAAAACCAAACTAGTGCTAATATGATTAGTACTAGTATACTATCTTCTAACTGTGAAAACTTGGTCAATCCAGCTATTTTAAAGACTCTGGCACAGAAACCGGTTTAGAGTTAGCACAAAGGTTAATTGGCAATATAACAAGGGGCTATTTGTCAACAACCCCATAGCTAAAGCTTAGGGGCTTGTGGGGAGGGCTACCACGACGCAAGTGTTGACTACCGGGCTACCTGAAAAGGGCTAATGTGTCCTCTACATTTAGCAGCAGCGATAGGGGCTATAAGAACGCTTGGACACCACCCTAATCTGAGCCGCTTCTAGTTGCGCCCAAACTGACGGATAGGAAAGCAAACTATCCTAAGCCTCTATTGCCATCGGGCGGCCAGCCGACAGGGTAATTTCACTCCGGCCTAGACCGGAAGTAAGGAAAGGAAATCCTAAGAAATGCGAGTACCAGTTACAGATTGTCGTGGAGTGCCACTAATGCCTTGCACTCCACCAAAGGCTAGAATCTTGATGAAAGAGGGTAAGGCCGTCCCCAAGCGGAATAAGCTAGGACTGTTTTACATCCAGCTTACCTACTCCCAAGAGCCAGATAACCAGCCGTTAGTGGTAGGCATTGACCCCGGCTCATCCTTTGAGGGGTTTAGCGTGGTCGGTAGTAAAGACACGGTGTTGAACCTGATGGTAGAAGCTCCTACTCACGTTAAGGATGCGGTGGAAGTTCGGCGCAATATGCGTAGCGCCAGACGACACCGCCTCTGGCGTAGACCCTGCCGTTCTAACAACCGCTTAAAAGGGAAGAAGCGTATACCACCTTCAACCCGTAGTCGGTGGGAAGCCAAAGCTAGGATTGTGACCCAACTCCAAAAGATACTGCCACTGACCCACGTGGTAGTAGAGGATGTGCAGGCTGAAACCAAACCCGGCAAGAGAAACGGGCGGACTAAGACTGGCAGGGTTAAGAAGATAACCCGAAAGTGGAACGCTAGTTTCAGCCCGGTACAAGTAGGCAAAGAACACTTGTACAATCTACTACGGGGAATGGGTCTAATCCTATCTTTGGTGCAAGGCTACGAAACCAAAGCCTTGCGTGATAAATACGGGTTAAAGAAAGTGTCAACTAAAGCCAAAAAGGTCTTTTCTTCTCACGCGGTAGATGCTTGGGTGATGGCGGCGAATGTCAGTGGAGCAGTTGCCCCGACCTGTCAGAGATTGTGGTATGTGGTAGGAGCAACACTGCACCGCCGTCAACTCCACGTCTTACAACCCGGAAAAGGCGGTGTAAGAAAGCCTTATGGTGGTACTCGTTCTCTCGAACTAAAGCGTGGCACTCTGGTTAAGCATCCGAAGTACGGATTATGTGCGGTAGGTGGCTTTGACCGAAAGACTAAGCACGTCAGCTTGCACCACTACCGTTCAAACAAGCGACTAACTCAACAGGGTAAGTTGCAGGACTTAAAGACCTTGGCGTGGGTAAGCTTTAGAAGTTATTTAGTCTAATCTAAAATAGGAGGAACTTACAATGGGAAAGACTGGAATTAACTCGCAAAAGCGTTTGCGAGTAAGGTTCGGTGTTTCCGTCAACTGGTTGCCCCCTAGCTAAAGCTAGGGGTTTCCACACCGAGGAGTTTTCGATGATTAGTAATGGCGAGTTCTATAGAAAATTGCTGGATCATGTCTATGATGGGGTTTATTTTGTAGATCGAAACCGGAAGATTACTTTTTGGAACAAGGGCGCAGAACAACTTACGGGTTATACCAGTGAAAGAGTTATTGGAAGTAGTTGCTCCGATAACCTCCTCAACCATATGAATGAGGAGGGAACGGTGCTGTGCAAAGCTGGTTGCCCACTAGCAAAAACTATTGCGGATGGACAACCGCGTCAGGCTCAAGTTTACCTGAAACACGCCGATGGACACCGCGTACCCGTTCTTGTGCGAGTGCTACCCTTTCTGGATGAGATGGGAAATGTCGTCGGAGGCGTGGAAACGTTTAGCGATAATAGTGCCTTAGTTACCACACTCAGTCAGGTTAATGAGCTTCAACGAACGGTGGCACGTGACTTACTAACGGGGGTGGGCAATCGGCAATATATTGAGATGAAACTTCAAAGCTGTTTGAGCGAGTTCAAGATGCAACTTTTGCCCTTCGGATTATTATTTATTGACATTGACCACTTCAAGAGAGTTAATGACACTTATGGTCATAATACTGGTGACAAAGTTTTGAAGATGGTAGCGAACACGCTCAGCTGCAATGTACGGGCCACCGATTTCTTGGGGCGTTGGGGCGGCGAAGAGTTTGTGGCACTTATACCTAACCTTAGAGAGAATCATCTTGCCAATATTGCGAATAAGTTACGCCACTTGGTTGCAGGCTCGCAATTGCAGGTAGACCAGCATGAGGTTAGAGTAACTATTTCAATTGGTGCTACGTTGGCTCAAGGCGAAGATACCGCCGAAACTTTAGTAGGGCGAGCCGACCAACTCTTATACCAAAGTAAATCTTCAGGTCGAAACTGCGTTTCGTTCGCTTGAGAACTTAAAAAGCTTGTGGATAAAAACAGGGTCAGTTTGGAAAGGGATCTTCCCTCCAATCTGGCAGTAGGAAATAGTAAGATTCCTCGGTATCTATTTAAACTTGTTAAATGCGATGACTGAGAACTTACCCAGAGGAGAGTTTATGCTTCGTAAAGTTGTTCAACCCACATCCAAGCCCATAGAAATTTCGGAGGTAAAATCCAGCATCCTAAATTGGTTTATTATTATCTCTCTAATAATCAGCTTGTTGCCAGGTACTACCCCTGAGGTAGCTGCTGGGTCAATCCCTGGTCTAAGAGATATTACTCCTCCTCCCGGAGCTAATCCTTCTACAATGCTCTCCTTTGCAGGTACTATCACGACTAGCCCAACCGTTTCAGCTACGACTCCGGCAGCTACAGCTTCTCCCGGTACTACGGTTACAGTTACCACTACCCCAAGTGTGCCAGTAACGGCTACCACCGCTCCAGCGACTCCGTCCACAGCAACCACTACGCCGAGTGTACCCGTGACGGCTACCACCGCTCCAGCGACTCCGGTGACAGCAACCACTACGCCGAGTGTACCCGTGACGGCAACTACCGCTCCAGCGACTCCGGTGACAGCAACCACTACGCCGAGTGTACCCGTGACGGCAACTACCGCTCCAGCGACTCCAATTACGGATACTACCCCGGTGACGGCAACGACTCCAATTACTACCCCGCTTCCTGCCCGTCCGCGCCCTGGTGCGGCCTCTCCAACTCTTGATAAGGCTACTGATGCCCCCAACCCTGTACCTAGTGGCCAGTTTTTTAACTATTTACTCTCCTATAACTGCGCTAGTGTCAATGACCCTTCCTGTCTTAATATGGTAATTACCGATACCCTGCCAGCAGAACTTTCCAGCTTGGTCGGGGATGTAACGCTTTCTCAAAGCAGTATAGATGTACAAAGCTTTACTTTTTATCCAGTTACCCATACCGTGGTGATTATTTTTAATCCGGTAGTACCAGCAGGCAGTACCGCAACCCTACGCATCCAAGTGCGCTTCCCCAATGGCAGCACTCCTAACGGAACAGTGGCGGCTAATACCGCTATTTTAGGTGCTAGTAATGTTACCAATACGGTCTTTAGTAATCCGGTAAGTGTGACTGCCTCGGCTTCTCCGAGCGGTTGGACGATGAATAAAGTCAAGACGGTAGGTAGTGATGCTGGTGGCTATACTACCTATAATATAAGTCTCTGTCCTCCAGCTACAATAGGCAACGGCTTTCTTAATTTATTCAATCCGATAATAACCGATACCCTCCCAACAGGTGCTATTTTCATTTCAGGTACAAATAGCCCGGTTTACACGGCTGGCCCACCGGATACGGTGGCTTGGTCTTACACTGGAATGGTAACTACCTGTCGGAATGAGAATATCACCTTACTCTATCCTACCCCAACCTTTACGATAGGCCAAACTGTTACCAATACGGTGAATATTACCCACCAGCCTCCTGGCGAACCTAGTCCACTTCCCGTTGGTACTGCCAGCCAACCAATTATACTCACCACTAACAATTCTACGGTGAGTAAGACCAAGACGGCGGGTGGTATTATTGGCGGTACTGCTACTTATAGTGTTACGCTCCAACCGCCCACCGGGGTTAACGCTCAGGTCTTAGTCAACCCGACTATGGTTGATACTTTGCCCATCGGTGCGACCTTTGTGGCGGCTTCAGGCACCTATACTCACACAGGTGGTTCACCGGATACAGTAGTCTGGTATTATCCTGGGGTAATTACTGCTGCCAAGGCCGAAACTATTACCATACAATATTTAACCCCACCCTTCACGGCAAATGAAATAGTCACCAATACCGTGAGTGTTGTCCACCAACCGCCCAATCAGACCGTGCCTGTCCCGGTAGGTACCGCGAGTAGCCCGATTACGCTAACTGGTACGACGGCGACCATCACCAAAACCAAAACTATTGGTGGTGATACTGGTGGCTATACTACTTATAGTGTACAGTTTTGTCCACCTACGGGACAAAGTTTATATAATCCGGTAATGACCGACACGCTACCGACAGGTGCGACTTTCATTTCAGGTACAAATAGCGCGGCTTATACGGCTGGCCCCCCGGTAGCAGTGGTTTGGTCTTACGCTGGAACGGTAAGCACTTGTCGAAGTGAGACCATTACTATACAGTATCCTACCGCGAATTTTACGGCGGGTCAGATAGTGACCAATACGATAGATGTGACGCATCAGCCCGCTGGTCAACCTGTACCTATTCCTGTAGGTACCAAGAATAGCCCGATTACCCTGATTAATAACACTGGCACGGTGACCAAAACCTTAAAATCGGGTGGTGTTATCGGTGGTAATACAATCTATACTGTAACGCTCCAATCGGGAAGTGGTCAGGTCTTGGTCAACCCGATAATGACCGATACGCTACCGATAGGTGCGACCTTTGTGACGGCTTCAGGAACCTATACTCATACAGGTGGTTCACCGGATACGGTCATCTGGTCTTACGCTGGAGTAATCAGTGCCACTAAGAGCGAAACTATTACGGTACAATATGCCACTCCTCCATTCACCTCAGGTGAGGTGGTCACTAATACCGTAGACCTAGCACATCAACCGCCCGGTGAACCTCCGACTCCGTTAGGCACGGCTATTCGTCCGGTTACCCTCACTGGCACTAATGCGGTTGTCACCAAAACCAAGACTATCGGTGGGGATGCTGGTGGTTATACTACCTATAGTGTACAGTTCTGTCCTCCTGCGGGACAAAGTTTATATAATCCGGTAGTGACCGATACCTTGCCGCTAAATTCTATCTACATCTCAGCGACAAACAGTCCTACTCATACGGTTGGCTCGCCTGATACGGTAGTTTGGTTTTACCCTGGGACAATAAGTACTTGTCGGAGTCAGACCATTACTATACAGTATCCTAACGCGAATTTTACGGTGGGTCAGATAGTGACCAATACGATAGATGTGACGCATCAGCCCACTGGTCA
>JACAUC010000119.1 GCA_013390945.1 Candidatus Chloroheliaceae bacterium | reverse complement strand
GTCCAGATCGAACACCGTTAGAAAAATCTAGTCAGAAGGAACAAGCGAATCAGCCTTTGAACGTGAATCCGAGGTGTTAATCCTGATTTTATGGGTCAAATGAGGCTGTTTGTGAAGTACTCTCTTTAGTAGCCACATCTAATCCTCCCAGCACGAGGTGACTCTGCACGAGTGAAAGAGTAGACCCGTCTAGGAGAGGTTTGTTTAGATTTGTCTAATTCTAAGCATCTTCTAGCAACCTTTGCCCTCAACTCTAAGCTTGACCGTCCGTATTTCCCACTAGGTGGAAATAGAATTAAAATTCTAGGAATAGTCTACGTGTCTAAGTGAGAAACCACTCAAGACTTGTGTACCAAAGAATAGTCTAAAAACAAGTTCAAGGCTAGTATTTAGCTTCAAAGCTAATGTAGTCACTTGATGTTAGCCTCTGAAACTGTAAAGGAGATGGAACTTTGCCCATAGATCGAAACCAATTGTATCAGTTTTGAAGGAAAAGCTGTTTTTCTTAACCCGTTTAGGTATAAATGTGGTATAATTATTGTAATATTAAATAACCCTACTGTTGTACCTTTTCTATCTTGAATCACTCCAGAATAATCACCTATTGCAACCGGAATTAGTACCTTTGAAGTATTCAAGCACGTTTTGATTGAATATTATCAATAATAATATTTGAAACAGAAGAATAGGAATAATGAAGAAGAACGAAATTCTGATAAGCCTACTCAGTTCAATGCCGTTACTACCCTCGACCGTACCAGTAGTTGAAATAGAATCAATCTTAATCGTAGACACCAACTTTCCAGCACCAGCACCAGCATTAGAAGCCGAAATATCCACCAAAACTAGCGTCCAAGATACTACCCTACCAACAGAAGCTTGGCTTAACGGCCAGCCGAAATGAATGAACCAAGTAGAAACGCAAGCAACAACCTAGCCAGCTATCGTAAAGAATTGGTGTAAAGGTTCAATCTCATAGCGAGGTAGATGCCTTTCTTCCGACACGAGTGCAACATCAAAAGCCAACCAATCCGGCTTGCTCCTTTGCTTTTCAAATAATTATCTGATTACGGAAAGATCGGAAATCAGCGGGAAGAAAAGAAAATGGACACTACGCAACCGCAACCGCAAAGAGTAGAAACGATTAAAATAAACATAGGCGGTTCAACTCAAGATGTGCTACTGGAAGAGTTATTATTCTGGGCGAGAGTAATCTTTGAGGGTACTGGCACTTTCCCTTCTGCCAACGACGTGCTACTAAGAATCGGCCTTAACGCCGTATTCGAGAACGTCCACCATCCAACTTCAGATTTTCCACAAAATAAAATCAATAATACCTCAAACTCAAATGCTGAAACCTTAGAAAAAGCCAGCCCTGAAACCCCTGAAAAATACGATGTCTACCGGAGTTACCAAAAGCCCCTGCTAGGGTTACCTTTCAGGTGTAGGTTTTAATACAGCCAAAAGCTACCCAAGAAAGGCAGTCACTATATTGTATAACGTCTTCATCACCCGTCCTATTTAAGGCCACTCGTATATTCCCACCTTAGCACATAAACGTATAAATAATGCGGTTTTAATCTTTTATATTAAATATAGTGGTATATGTAATATGCCTTGAATTTAATATTGTATATTATAGCATTAAATAATTGTGTTTAACCGCATTTAAGATGAAGTATAGCCTATTTTTGACACAAAAACAACACCCACATACCTGAGCGTACCTTTCAGATGTAGGTTTTAATACAGCCAAAAGCTAACCAAGAGAGGCAGTCACTGGTGGAGTATCGGTCTCTAAGTTGATCCACTCCCATTGATGACCATCGGGCCAAGCTTCAGGCACAAAACGTCCAATCCTCTTTCTCTCTCCCTGATAAAAACTCATCAGAAGCACTATCAAACCACGCCTAAAGACACCTAGGATACGCGGCTTAGACCGACCGTGCGTCTTTACACTCCGACGAGCAATATGGCTTTCAGGCAATTCGTCCAAACTACTTGCGGACAACTCCAACTCCGCTTCACCGCCCACACTCACCACCCATAAGGTTGCCACTGCCATGGCTAACCACATTCGCTCCGCACGGACGGGCGCGGTCTGACGAGTATTTTGCCATTGCCAACCACCACGTTTATTTTGCTTAAAGCCACGTTCGATCCAAAAGCGCATCGAATACCAACACACTTTGGTCTGCTCTGGGGCTAAATCGGTCACAATTAACCAAGGATTGGTATGTGGTTCATCCCAACCACCTAACATCGTACATTCTAAAGGACGACCCTTGAAGCAGCGTACTCTTCCACACCACGCTTGACCTACTTTAGGGGCAGTGTACTGTTTTCGCACGTCATCACTAGGCATAGTTTGTTGCAGATCGTGGTCGGGGTGTTAAACTTAGACATAGCTTAGACAAGTGTCGCCGTGAGTATGAGATAGACCGCCTCTCCGCAGGGCGGTGGTAGCCTGCTGGCGTGCCGCTTGACCTAGCTTAGAGTGACACTTTTTAACCTAGCTTTGTCGAGGTAATTTCTTATGGAAGAACAATTCTGTGCTAGACGGGCCAAACTCCGACAAGTCCTGCGAGAGTATCCTACTTATTCTAATCGCCAACTCGCTCAAGCTGTCGAGTGTTCCATGAACTGGGTCAAAAAATGGAAAAAACGCTTGCGTGAAGCCGACCCACAGGACGAAAAGGTCTTATGGAACCGCTCCTCCGCTCGCAAAACACCACAACCCAAACCTACACGTGATCCCCGAATTGTCGCACGGGTCTTGGAGATAAGGGATCATCCCCCTGATAATCTCCAGCGCGTACCGGGACCTAAAACCATCAGCTATTTCCTAAATAAGGATCAAGTTTTGAAGGATTTGAAACTAATCCCGCCCACTTCGACCAGTACGATCTGGGAAATTCTAGTCGAAAACGGTAGGATTGCTCATCCTGACCCGCACATACCGAAGCCCCGCAGCCCAGAAGAACCTTATACCTGCTGGCAAATGGATTTCAAGGATAGTAGTACCGTTGAAGTGGAACCTGGTGGTAAAAAACAACATGTAGTCGAGGTGTTGGATGTAGTGGATGAGGGAAGTTCAGCCTCGTTAATGAATCAAGTGCGTGGCGACTACAATTCCCAGACGGTTTTGATCGAAATGAAGACTTTAATTGAAGAGTGGGGGCTACCTCAGAAATTGACGATAGACCGTGACCCCCGATTTGTAGGTAGTGCCAGTGGTCGTGATTTTCCCTCGTCTTTCGTTAAGTTCTGGACGTGCCTAGATGTAGAGTTAAACATCTGTCCACCTCACCGACCTGACCTCAATTGTTACGTGGAGAGGTTTCACCGTTCGTTGGGAAGTGAATGTCTTTCCATCCACCGTCCCTCCGATGAGACTGAAACGCGAGACTTAGTAGATCACTATAAGTATCATTATAATTATGAGCGACCTCATCAAGGGGCGACGTGTAAAAATCAGCCGCCAATGGTGGCCTTTCCCCCGCCAGCACATCGTCAACCGCCGCCCCTCCTCATCAATCCTGATAGTTGGTTGAACGGAATAGACGGTTGGCGGTACGCGCGAAAAGTAAGTATGAATGGAACGGTGATAGTGGCAAACCATTTATATTACGTAGGGACGGCTTATGCAAAGCAATATGTTGCGCTAGTGGTAGATGCAAAGGGTAAATAGTTCAGCGTCCAGCAAAAGGAGCAGGAATTATTACGGGTCAAGATCAAGGGCTTATATAACGGTCAAGAAGTAACATTTGCTCAATACCACGAAATGATGGTGGAAGAAGCAAGGCGGGAGAAGGGAAAGCGTACTTTCTACGTGTCGCCGAGTGGTGAAACGAACCTGTCGAGCTAGGGCATCTGGTAGAAAAGAGAAGTAAATAGCTGCTAATAAGGAGGGGCGGGTAGATCAACCTAAGAGTAAGGTTGATGGAGCGGGCCTTAGTTAAGTTTTGGCCTGCGCGGGGGTCATTTTTGGCCTGAAAGTGGTACTATCTAGTAGGAGTGCTGCTAGGGGCATACAGGATGCTAATCTTATAAATAATGCTTAATATACGGCATACAACCAACTATAACCACAACATACAACCAACTATAACCACAACATACAACCAATTGGCCCATATTAGCAGAATATAAATGCTATATACAAAACCACCTCAATATAATAGGCTTTATACAACACAAATCACATATAATATCTAACCATTAAATATGTATATAGCGACTAATTATTACCCTAATAAGCGACTACGACCTGCAACAAACTGTGCCTGGTGATGACGTGCGAAAACAGTACACAGAGGCGGCGAGAACGGGAAGCGGCACTCCTACCAACTACCAGATCGGCCCTTCACCTTCCTTTCGCTAGGGCTAGGGGTAGATAGCTCTGCTCTCCTAGTTTTGAGCCTAACCCACCCTAGCTTTAATAAATACCGGCCTGACTTCGTAGTCTTCAGTAACACAGGCAGCGAGATGCCTTACACGTACAGCTTGGTCTTACCCGCCGTAAACACTTGGCTGAAGAATCAAGGCTATAGAAATTTGGATGGCAGCGAAGAAGTGATTGTACTAGACCACAATGACCCTATCTACCGCGCCCCTTCTAGGATGGGAGATATGGCCGAATGGCACATGAAACAACGAAAGGCAGGTATACCGACCCGTAAATTCAGAAGTTGTACCGACGGAGCAAAAGTGGCCCCATTTCGCCGCTTTGTGAACCATCAAAAAGACCTCCGCTTTGGCAAATGGAAGAACTACGGCTATAGGCATACCGTTCTAATCGGGATAGCCGCCGATGAAGCGGAGCGAGCCGACAACTCCATTTCGCTCATACCGGATAGCGCGAAATATCTGGAACACCGCTTCCCACTAATAGAAGCCGGAATAACCAAATCAGCCTGCGTCGAAATATTAAAAGCCGAAAACATTCCGGCCTATAAAAGCGGTTGTTACCTATGTCCCTTCCAGCCTATCTCAAAGTTTTGGGCGGTAAGCGTCCTTTACCCTGAGCTTCACGCTAAGAGTGTGGCGATGGAAAATTTAGCCGCCGCCAGAAATCCCAAACTCAGGATTATAGGCCGAGAAGGAGTCTCATTAGACCAAGAGATTGCCCGATGGGTAGCCCGTCAGATTACCAAAAGCGGTGAATTGCCCGACCCCTGGGAAACCCTGACGAGAAATTACAAGCTCAAAAGATGTTGGTAATAAAATATAAATATCTGGTCAGTGACTTGCCTAGTCCAAGCGATGGTAGGGGACGTGAAAACGAAAGCACCTATTCCAACTGAGATATAGATCGAATTGATGATAATAACTTCTAAGAAATTAGAAAATGTCCTTGAGTTCAGCTTGAATAGGGGAAGGGATGTTGCGGTAGTCCAGAAACTGGCTAATTATGCCAATATCTGAGCCACCGCTCAACTAAAACTAAATGGAAGAGCCGAGCCTACCTTATTGACAGAAGTAGGCTCAACTTCTAACTATTTGAGGGTAAGTTGAAGGTCATGAATGGTTGGGTCATCACCTGCTTTGAGATGTAAGGTGTGCGTCCCGCTCTTCAAACCTTTGGTGTTCAGGTTGAACAGGTATTTCCCTTCCTCATAACGGAATTTGTTATCCGGGTTGGCCTTACCGGAGTCGTTGAGAAGAGCCGCGTTGTCGTCCACGTCCAAAGCAATTACTTTTACCTTGTCCGAGGAAACATTATCCCCTGCCGCATCGCATAGCCAGATAGTGATAGGAATAGTGCGCTTCACGTCCTCACTATTGTCCTGACCTACGCTTTGGTTATTCAACTTTTGGTCTTGGCTCGATTTATTATCGCCCTTACCACTATTATCACCTTTATCTTTACCGTTGTTAGTACAAACGGCATAGGCTACGGTGTAATGAATGGTTTGTGTGGAGGTATTGCCCACCTTGTCTTTAGCCGTAACAGTAAAGGTTTTGACACCAACCGAAGAGGTATCGAGTTTACCGCCGCTGGCAACTGGCCCAGCACAACTAGCAACTCCGCTACCACCATCGCTACAACTGTAGTCTACCTTTACCTTTTGGTTAAGGAGATAAACCACTTGGTCTACCGGAGTGGTAAGGGTAATGACAGGCTCTCTCTTGTCCACCTTGATACCAGCGATTGGCCCAGCCGTGACACAGTTCCCTGCCAAATCGCAGACCTGCTTGCTATCGGTTTGAGCATTGGCGGTTTCACTACCGACTGCTACGCTAGTATGCAAGGTGAAATTCTGGTCGCCCACCGGATTGATACCTGATCCCGTGCCATCGCTAGTAGTGCAGTTAAGCGCAAGATCATCTTTATGCCACAACCCGTCAGGACTAGCACACTTGACCACTGGCAAGGTCTTGTCCAAACGAATAGTAAGCTGTTGATTAACTTCTTGGTTGCCTAGCTTATCGGTAGCGTAGAAAGTAATAATTGTTTCGCCTTCAGCCGTGATCGGGAAAGAAGCACTATCCCCTAACACGGTTTGCAGAGCGATAGTTTGCGCTCCACTGGCACTATACACGATTTGCTGCACACCGGAACCGCCTTGGTTATCCACCGCCTTGAGAGTAACGGCTAGATCATCCTTGTTCCAACCCGCCGCATTAGCTGTCGGATTGAGAGTAGTGGTAGTGGTAGGTGCTATCGTGTCCAACAGGAAGTTGATCGTGAAACTGGCTGGATCACTGATACCGCCATCCTTGTCCTTAACCGTCACTTTCACGGTGTAGTTGCCACTAGCAAGGTAAGCATGTGGTTGGCTACCGAGCGAACCGATAGTATCTAGGTTGAAGGTAGTCAGGGCCGAACTATCACCCCAATCTATCGTAACCGTCCAAGGGCTATCCGGGCCGGGATCGGCGAAGGAGCCTAGTTGGTAAGAACGAGCGGCATTACTGTTGGTAACTACCGTCTGGTTAGAGGCTGGAGTTACCTTCGGGTTTACGTTAATTACGTTTACGGTCGCGCTGGTGGTGACACAAGCCAACTTATCGTCACAGACCTTCAGCCCTACCGTTGTGCTAGAGGGGCCGTCGCTTCCGGCGAAAACCACATCCTGACCTTGCCGCACGTCACCGTTGCCAAAATCCCAAGTGATGGTGAGTGGATCATTGTCAGGATCGCTGGCAGTAGCGTGAAGGGTAACGCTGCTACCCTCGTCTACCGAGTAAGGCCCACCTGCGCTGGCGGTTGGCGGACGGTTTTTAGGATTGATAGTGAAGGTGAGTTCGCCGGAAGTGCCGCCTACCGGGTCAGGGTTCACTACCTTAACTTTAGCCGAACCTGCCGCCGCAATATTGCTGGCTGGAACAACCGCCGTCAGTTTGCTGGCTGAGAGATAAGTTGTAGCAAGGTTCGTCCCGTTCCACTGCACGGTGGAAGAGATCACGAAGTTAGTGCCGATTAGGGTTAGGGTGAAATCGCTACCACCTTCTACCGTTGAGGAGGGGTCAAGGCTGGTCAGGGTCGGTAGCGGGTTGTTGATAGTAATCGTGAAATCTTTGGTAGCGGTCTGACCTGTGCTGCTACCACCGTTGATAAGACAGCCAATCGTGGCGCTATAGCTACCACCATTGAGCGGAGTACCACTAATGACTCCGGTCTGGTCAAGATTTAATCCAGGCGGCAGATTACCAGAAGTAACGGTGTAATTGCTGCAAGTTGGCGGGGGCTGATTGCCGGGGTTACTAACATCCGAAGTCGGGTTAATGATAAACCGAACGTTATAGTTATACCCGGCATTACCTATAGACGGATGTTGGAAAAAGGTAAATTGTTTGGTGATGGTCGAATTGCTATCGGTAACGGTTATGCTAAAGCCAAAGGTTCCGGCAGCAGTAGGCGTACCACTGAGTACCCCAGTGTTGGGATCGAGATTCAACCCTGACGGTAAGTTACCCGTATAAGACCAAGTGTAAGGAGGCGTACCACCTGCCGCTTGGAAAGTGACAGAATATGCCTGTCCAAGTGTACCATTGGGTAAGGGCGAATCGGTCACAATCCTCAAATCGGTCAGGACGGTGACAGTCGCTTTGGCAGTAGCGCAAGCACCCTGATTATCGCAGACCTGCAAAGCGACGGTATGATCGCCGAGGGAGAGACCCACTGCCGAAAAGTTGACACTCTGGCCTGTCGTCTCAAAAGAGCCGTTATTATCCAAATCCCACTTGAAGGTAAGCGGATCGTTATCTGGGTCAGAGCCAGAGCCATTGAGAGTGACTGACTGACTGACCACCACACTATAAGGGCCACCTGCATTAGCCGTTGGGGGATGGTTGCCCTGATTAGTATTTAGAGTAATTACAATAGAAGTATCATTTATAACGGAGACTCCTGGAAACTCAGTCTTAACTACATCCAACATATTACTAGGAGGCACAGCAGCAAAGAGATAGGTGATTGTTGTGCTAGGGAAGAGCCAAATATCAGCATTACCAGAAGCGTCCGTAGTAACTTGATTAGTCCAAGGTGCGTAATAAGATACCCCAGAAGCAGCATAATTGCCCATGGACAAATTACCAAGTCTAGGATCAGTAGTCCAGATGGCAGTATTGGCAACTGAAGTACCCGCTTGATTTTGGACGTGTACGCTTATCTTTTTGATTGGTAGAGGCAGATCAAGGATAGTATCTTGAGTGAGGTTCAGAGAAGAGTTGAGAGTCAAATCATAGTAAGATGGTATAGGCAAATAGCTGGCATTACTACCACTAACTTTCAGAGTATAGTTACCTGCTGCTACCCGCAAAGTATAATTACCACTGGGGTCAGTTGTAGTTGAATCATTACCTGAACCTGAAAGTTGTACGGTTTGTCTCGGCACACCATTGCCAGCTTTGTCCAATACTCTACCTGTGAGTGCGATCTTTGTTGGGGCTGGATTTAGAGTAATTACAATAGAAGTATCATTTATAACGGAGACTCCTGGAAACTCAGTCTTAACTACATCCAACATATTACTAGGAGGCACAGCAGCAAAGAGATAGGTGATTGTTGTGCTAGGGAAGAGCCAAATATCAGCATTACCAGAAGCGTCCGTAGTAACTTGATTAGTCCAAGGTGCGTAATAAGATACCCCAGAAGCAGCATAATTGCCCATGGACAAATTACCAAGTCTAGGATCAGTAGTCCAGATGGCAGTATTGGCAACTGAAGTACCCGCTTGATTTTGGACGTGTACGCTTATCTTTTTGATTGGTAGAGGCAGATCAAGGATAGTATCTTGAGTGAGGTTCAGAGAAGAGTTGAGAGTCAAATCATAGTAAGATGGTATAGGCAAATAGCTGGCATTATTGCCACTAACTTTCAAAGTATAGTTACCTGCTGCTACCTGCAAAGTATAATTACCACTGGGGTCAGTTATAGTAGAAGCACTAACTGAACCTGAAAGTTGTATGGTTTGTCCCGGCACACCATTGCCAGCTTTGTCCAATACTCTGCCTGTGAGTGCGATTTTTGTGGTTGATTTGGTTAGAATGTTGATGGTAGTGTTGGTGGTAGTACAGGCTCCTTGATTATCGCAAACTTGAAGCCCTACTGTCTGGCTACCGAGGCTATGTCCTATTGCCGAGAAGGATACATTCTGACCGGGTGTTTCAAAAGAGCCGTTATTATCCAGATCCCAAGCAAAAGTCAAGGGGTCGCCATCCGGGTCGGAACCAGAACCATTGAGCGTTACTGTCTGACTGACCACCACGTTATAAGGGCCACCTGCATTAGCCGTTGGGGGATGATTTGTAGCAGAACTTGTGATTGCATCACTTACAGTGAAATCATCAAAATAAGTGGGAACATAACCCCTAAAATGTCCTATGCCTACACGACCTGCTACACTAGCAGGATTTGCGCTTGCTTTTAAGGTGTAATTGATTCCATCAGTAGACCAATATACATCTAATTTAGGCGTACCATTAATAGTAGTAGTGGTTTGTGCTTTTATCCAGTAATCTTGACCTAACGTAATAGGCAAATTATATCTTCCAGTGCCACCAATTGCACCATAATTCCCATTAACCGCCTGCCAAATAACAAATTCCCCAAAATAAGGGTCGGTAAGAATGGAGATAAAATTTAACGGGTCCTGCCAAGCGAGGAACATACCCTCTCCCCCAGAGTTAGCGTTAATATTGAGTTTGACAGAGACGGTCGGTGCTGTCAAGATGAGGTTATCCTTAATAATGTAATCTCTGTATTCACTTTCAACGGGAGTAGATCCAGTGGAGGGAGAGGTTGCTTGCGTTGAAGTTGCGAAAGTGAGACGTTGAAATTGCTTCCCTGTTCCACCATAATTCACAATAGTTGGAACATTGGCTGATAAACCATAAGCGACCCAACCAGTAGGAGCAGAACCTAGTGGGTAAGTGCTGAAATCATCTGTGTAGAGAGTTGTGGTAGTGTACTGAGTTGTAAAAGTATAAGCTGCTCCCTGAAAGTTCTTGTACGGAGAGCTAATCAGGGCGGTATTACCATCCATACTTAACGACACCGCAAAGCCAAACCAATCGTTAGCCGCGCCATCTTTGGGAGTCAATCGCTGCTGTAGTGTCCAGGTAGCACCACTTTGCTTAAAGATGTAAGCTGTTCCCTGACGGCTATTAGACCATTGAGCACCAATCAGGGCGGTCTTTCCATCCTTACTCAACGACACCGCATTACCAAACAAGTCACTAGTTGTACCATCGCTGGCAGTCAATTCCTGCTGTTGTGTCCAAGTAGTACCACTTCGTACAAAGATGTAAGCTGCTCCCTGTTGACCATGCCCCCCGATAGTCTTTTGATAAGCACCAATCAAGGATGTGTTACCATCACTACTCAAGGATACCGTATTGCCAAACCAATCGTTAGCCGCACCATCGCTGGCAATCAATGGCTGTTGTAGTATCCAAGTAGCACCACTCCGCACAAAGATATAAGCCTCTCCTTGCAGACTGTTCATTCCGACAGCCTTGTTGGAAGCACCAATCAGGGCGGTGTTACCATCACTACTCAAGGATACCGCAAAGCCAAAGCGGTTATTAGCAGTGCCATCGCTGGCAATCAATGACTGTTGTAGTATCCATGTAGTACCACTTCGCACAAAGATATAAGCCTCTCCTTGCAGGCTGTTCATCCCGACAGTCTTATAGGGAGCACCAACTATAGCAATGTTACCATCACCAGTCAATGACACGGACACTCCAAAACAGTCACCAGCCGCGCCATCGTTAGCAGTCAAAGCAGACCCTTGTTGCGTCCAATTACCATCGAGTGTACGCACAAAGATGTAAGCTGCTCCTTGACGGTTTTTCGCTCCGATAGTCTTAAAGTTAGCTCCAATTAGGGCAGTATTACCATCACTGCTCAACGACACTGAATTGCCAAAGCCATCACCAGCCGCGCCATCGTTAGCAGTCAAAGCAGACCCTTGTTGCGTCCAACTACCATCGAGTGTACGTACAAAGATGTAAGCTGCTCCCTGAAGAGTGTTCCCCCCAATAGTCTTTTGATAAGCACCAATTAGGGCAGTATTACCATCACTGCTCAACGACACGAACCAGCCAAAGTTGTCAGAAGCCGCGCCATCGCTGGCAGTTAATAGCTGCTGTTGCACCAGTGGATCAATAACTAGGGGATATTGCGCTCCATCCAAGTTGACCAAAATTCGAGCAGTTTGTCCTTCCCCGCTTACTTCCATCCGACTCGTTAATGCCTGTCCTGTCGCATCGTAAACATATAAGCCGCCGTAGCGAGTGGAATTGCCTTTATCAGAGACCAGCGTTAAAGCATCGCCTGCGCTACGGAATAGTCCGCCTGTCAGGGATAATTCTAGGATCAGCTCCTTACCGTTCTGCCCCGGCCAAGCTTGCGTCAAAGTAAAACCCTGTTCCAGCCCTTCAGCCTTGTTGATATACCATTCCGTCAGGCCCGTACCACGCTGGTATTCAACCCGATTGGCAGTGACAACAGGTGCTACCTCTGCTAGTGGTTCTAAAGTTTGTCCCTGATAACCGATCCTAGTCAGGCTCAGGTTCATTCCATTGATAGTAACTCCGCCGGATTGAAAAGAGAGTTCCAGTCCCTGCGACGGGTTGTGTCCCTGCACTTCCCCTGTTCCCGCCTCTAAACGGTAGGTGCTATCGTTAGCCGCTTCCAGATTCTGAGTCTGCATCCAAGTCTGATAGAGACCCTGCGGCATCTCTTCCGGGCTACCTACTTTTGGAGCGATGGGTTCTTTTCCCAGAGTAGGAGAGTTAGTGGCGTTATTGCTTGCCAGAGCCGCCTTGCTGTTGGCAGTGCTGATCTGCCCTTTGCCAGCAGGAACGGTTTGAACCGGGGAAAAGGTCATTCCCGGTATCAAGGTTAATAACACCAGCAGTGCAACCAGCACCAGTCGCATCGCCGGAACAGCCCGACTTAGCGGATAGTAGTAAGCGTTACCATGTAGCATCGCCTGTACCCTTTCTGTAATTTCTTGTCTAATTCACCTATAAATAAATTTGGCACGAGTTTTTTAACGTAAAGTATAGACGGTCGTAGTAACCAAAGGGCTTAGCATTAGCCGAAGAAGCCCAGCTTGATCCGAACTTTACACCGAAAGTAGCGCAAACTTGTACCAAAAGATATATTTATTCAAAGAGTTTGGTACGAATTAGGTAATAAAACTGCGATGATAAGGAAAGTTAGAAGGAAAGAACTGTAGCGTATCTTGTCGTACCTGTACTACTGGAACCGGGCATGAAGATGCACTTCATCTGAATATAGGATAATTTAAAACCCTTAATAGGTCAATAGTGTTATATGACTTTTATATTACAATACTATAACATTTTTAGCAAAATAAGCTTTTATCCTTACAATCCTAGAAGAAGGTGGTAGCTATCCACAATCTTTGGTGATTGTTAGAACAATTCTTAACTAGAAACAATCTAAGAATTGGATCAGTATAACCCCAATATTCATGAATATTCTTTAGGAAGGTCACATAGGAAATAAGAATCGAGAGGTAAGTAGCCCGAAAACCCACTTTCGGCCCAAAGGAGTATGCCACACCGCACCGCCGCCCTGCGATGCAGGGGCGGCTTTGTGTCCGTCAAGGGGCTGAACCACACAAGAGATACTTCTCACATAGCAGCTTTCTCCCTTGACGACCCCAATGCAGCGTGGCTGATTTAACTCAAGCCGAAACAGCAGGAAGCGTGGATTAAAAGCAAAGTTGAGTCCGGCGATTATGCTAACGCCAGTGAAGTGTTACGGGATATAATATGCGAGCGGATAGAGAGAGAACGCCGCCTAGAAGCAAAACTGACTGACCTCAAAGCCGCCCTTGGTGAAGCTGAGGCAAGCGAAGTCGAGCCGTGGGAAGGAGCCGAGGCGATCATTAAAGCCGCTTATGAGCGTCGTGCCGATGCCGCCAGAACTAAAAATTCCACGTTACAGAGCCAAAACTGGCGGCAAATGCGCTTCTCTAATAACGTATTGCTCTACATTCGTTTTGGTGGAAGAGCCGCCTCAATAATAACCCTTTTGATCGGCTTAATTGCTTGGCTGTTACGTTAAATTGGTTTGGGGCAGAGCCGCCAAAGGCGGGTTTTGCCCTCTAAACCTTTGAGTTGTACTTCGCTATTTTCCAGCGAGTACTTTGCCAACAGATCACCCACACCGGGCGCATTTAGAATGGCATCGGTAAAGACGATTTCACCTGGGCGGGCCTGTCCCTCTGTGCGGGCGGCGGTATTGACGGTCGAGCCAAAATAGTCAAGGCGTTCGTTCAGATTGACGTAAAGGCTTGGCCCGGCGTGCAATCCAATTTTGAGCGAGAGTCGGTCGTATTCGGGCAGTTTGCGACTCTGGTTGAATTGTTCGATTTCATACTGCGCTTGAATCGCTGCCTGAAGTGCTTGGGCCTCACTGGTAAAAGCGGCCATTACCGCGTCGCCAATTGTTTTGACAATCGCCCCTTTCGAGCTATCTACTACCTGCCGCAGAATAGCAAAATGTTCGCGTACCAAATCGTAGGCGTTCGGGTCGCCCTTGCGGGTGTAAAGTGCGGTAGAACCGGCCAAATCGGTAAAAAGGATAGCAACCCTACGCACCTCAAAACTTTCACCTTCGGGCAGGCTTTCGCTCTTAAAGAAGTCGCGGAAAGCCTGAACCGTCAGCAATTCGTGAGCCGTAACCGGCTTAACCTCGCCGTCCTGCTCTTTTTTCCGAACAAATGCCGCGATAGCGTCAGCCGGATTGGTCAAATTTTTGGGCAAAGCCCGAATGTTGGGATGGACGGTAAAAGTAATCTGGACGTGTGCGTCGAAGTGAGCCTCGAAACTATGCTCACAACCCTTGCAGATAATCCGACGGCGGCTGTGACCCAGCGAGTTGAAGTAACTGCCCTGAAATCCGCAAGTCGGACATTGTACTTCCCAATTCATGGTAAAAAGCCCCTCGCGCATACTCACCGCCAGCAGGTTAAACATCAGCCGTTCGTCCAGACCTAGGTGGTCTGCCATAAGACGGGGATTGAAACGATATAACTCGGCGTTCTGGGATTGCTCTAAAAAATCCAGCAGTTTATCCTGAACCAACTCAGGGATCGCATACTGGCTTAAACGTTGAGTAATTTCCTGACGATTGATCTTCTTGGATTTGATGAATGTCATAAAACTTTGCCCCTTTTACTGATAAGAGATAGAAGGTATGGGAATAACTCCATCTATTATACGTTACCGGATTAAAATTGGATAGAGCCGGTGTCCGCTATTGGTACAAGCTATTTCTGCTTTCTGAATGGCATTCTGGAATTTATCGTAACGAGTATAGCCCAACACCTTGGCTAGGTCACGAGCCGACCAATACTCGTTACCACTTTGATCCTCATAACGGATTGCATCAAAAGGGGGAAGTATAGGAACTAGACCTTTCTCTGACCTTTTTCGCCTGCTCTTGTTTCTGCCCCTTGTCTTCAGCTTGGCTTATCGGCTAACCATCCTCTTTTATTTCTATTAACCTGACCTCAGTAGAAATCCAACTGGAATTATGACCAATTCCAAGAATTAATCCTGTCGCCAATTTAGCCAGTAATTCAGCAGAGCTGATCCACTAGCCAAGTGTTCTGCATCTGGTTGGCTTGGCCCCGCTAACTGGCTATGCCAGAGATACAAAGGCAGAAGTCCTTCTACCACCCAATTGTAATCGGCTTTTCCTTTAATAAATGGTCGCTGCCAGAGAGTTGTGCTGGCTCCCTCTAACAGCCGGATTATAACGAGTTCTGGTCGCTCGGTAAGTCTTAACTGATCTAGTTTCGCCTGACCCACAATCGCACCTAACAAATCTAGGGTGTTTCTATCCGGTTGTAAAGCTTCAGGAGGGGGATTGGAAGCCAGGTTAGATTGGCTCCGCCTCCGCCGAACTTTAGGGGTGGATGCTGGTGGAAGGGTGGAACGATAACGAATGGCCGCTTGGCTTGACCCACTGATCCACAGCGTGTAGAGTTCTTTTAGGAGGGGATAGAGTGTTTCCACTGTTTGGTAGAAGAGCGGCAAAAAACGATGTAAAGCTTTGTCATCACCAAGTGCCAGCGGCGAATAACGGGCCATCCGAGTGGTAAAGATTAGCGGCAGAATGAGCGGGGGAGTTAAGGAGAGCTTGTCGGGTTTGAGTTTTTCTTGGGCTTCCAGCAGAGCAGTATAAGGTTGAAGCAGATCCTGCCAGCGAAAAGCTAACACCCAGCGCACTCCAATAGTTACAGCGATGCTCCTGTTCCCGATATATTCCTTCTGAAAAGTGGTATCTCTACTTTGTATCAGCCCAAACTGCTCCCAGCCTTCGGGCAGTTCTGGCAGAAGAGGGTATTTGTTGGCAGAGTTAAAAGAGGCTACTCCTTGAAGGTTAGAAAAACCACTGGCAGTCAAATTAACCGAAAAACAATCTACCAAGTTTTGGTCAAAGAGCCAGAGTACCATACTATGCCCTGACAAATCGGCGAGTTCGATTACCCGATAATTGGGTGTAATCGGTTCGGTCATAGTGCTTCCCTCCTTTTTTTAATGTAGTGGTACGGGCAAACCAATTCAGTGAGCTTTGTTTTTCTTGTGATGATCTAGAACTTGGCCTGACAATTACCGTCAGTTTATCATACCCCAGCCAATCAAACCAGTAGTTAGTGCTATCAGATAGGGCTGTTACAAAGTCAGGGTTTTTTCAGAATTATAAGGCGAGGCAACCCCTCACACGTGAAATACCACTAACCTTTTTAACCCCATTTCCCCTGTCTGGTGGGTAATGTCCGGGGCATACCACGAATTTGCAACAGCCTTATGTGTAATCTTCAGAATTAAATGGCGTACTTTCTTCAGAATTATGTGGCGCGATCAG
>JACAUC010000118.1 GCA_013390945.1 Candidatus Chloroheliaceae bacterium | reverse complement strand
GTAGATTTGTTTGATTACTTTCCTCATTGTTCCCTTAATATTGGATACGCTATCCATAAATCGGGGTAGAGGAGTATGGCAGTAACTTGGGTTATTGGCTGGCCGCGCCTAAAGCGGACAACCACAACCAGTTGCCCCTAGGTTACGTTGGCACTTATTCCTGCGGGCCTTACTGGTGGGCTATCAAATTAACCGATTCTTCTCCAAGTTTGTATTTAATTTGCGTCACCAGTGTGTATAATGCTTGTATAAGCTTTGTAAGGACTATAACCTAAAGACGGCAGAGGCTTTAGGGATAAAAAGAGGAGTATGTGGAATGTCTAACACTAACCAAGTAGGTAACGAAAAAGGAAAGAGCCGCAATATCTTTTCCGTAGATTCAGTGGTCTCGGAAGGTATAGAAGCCTTTGTACCTTTGGTAATTGGGCAACTCTCCGATCAAAAGGGAGAAGAGGATAGCACTAGGCTGAAACTAAAATGGCTGAAGTTGGCCCGCAATAAAATAGCCCCAGCCTATAAAGTTCGTTCCGCTACCAAAATGCCGTTGGTTAGAAATAGGCTCATCAATAAAGCCTACGCCGAAATGTACTTTAGCGATCCCGGTACATTTAAATGGGCTGGTCTAGCGGCTTTTGCCTCGCACTCGATTGGTTCCAATATGGAGACGTTGCTGGATGTTTCGTTCTTTTCGACCGCCACCCTGCTGATGAGCTTTGGAACCGCTTGGCCGATTTTGCCCTTATCCTCCGAGGTCAAAAAGTTGTTTGAGGGTTTGGCCCATGGTAACAAACTGATTTTTGCCGATATGTACTGGCAACACTTGGCTTACCGCGAGGGTGGGATTGAGGAGCTTGAGAAAGTCTACCTGCAAGGCGACTTGGACGAGAAGATCTTCCACGTTTGGCAGATGTTGGACGAAGGTAAGAAGACCAATAACCAAGAGTTGATTTGGCAAGCCAACATTGATCTTCTGGAGCGTGAGCAAAAAGATATAATCCAACCGGCCCTCTATGATGGACCGGAAAACCAGCTTATCTGGAAACTTATCTCTGGCACACACAGCACTCTCCGAATATTGGTTTACTCTCCTGTACCGGAGGAAACCGAACTCTTCCGAGATTGTGTACCCGGCGGTAATCTGGCTAATGTGAAAGACCGCTGGGAATGGTGTATCAAAGGCATTATGCCCGCATGGAGGTCTTATGAGACCCACAATCAGAAAAAGGTAAAAGGACTGCTCAAAAGTATTACATCCTAGACCACCCGGTGAAAAGCTCGGTTTAGAGCGCAAAAAGGCCAGCCTAGACCAGTCTACAGGCAGAAACTCAAGGTTAGCCTTGGTATTAAGATAGAGGAGATAGAGAGATGATTTGGAATATAGATGGAAGTAATTCGGTAATAGGTTTTTCGACCAAGCATTTGATGGTTTCAACTGTTAAAGGTTGCTTTAGCAAAGTAACTGGTACAATTGATTGGGATGATGATGATCTCTCTAAGTCTTATATCGAAGCCTCCGTAGAATCTGCCAGCCTGACCACTGGCGATAAGAACCGCGATACTAACCTCCGTTCAGTCGAATTTTTTGATATGAGGCACTACCCGACCTTGACCTTTAAGAGCAAGCAGATCAGGAAGGTTGGACCCAATAAGTTTCGACTAACGGGCGGTCTGACCATCAAAGGCATTACCAGAGACGTTCATTTTGAAGTAGAATATGATGGGCGAGCCACTAATCCTTTCGCCAGCAATAGTGCCGGTTTTCGCGCTTATACCATGA
This sequence comes from Candidatus Chloroheliaceae bacterium, assembly GCA_013390945.1. Taxonomy (GTDB): domain Bacteria; phylum Chloroflexota; class Chloroflexia; order Chloroheliales; family Chloroheliaceae; genus L227-5C. The sequence continues at coordinate 14,599 of JACAUC010000118.1, read as the reverse complement.
TTAATCGCAAGGATTTTGGTTTAGTCTGGGGTCCCGCCGTTGAAGCAGGTGGCCTGACCGTCTCTGAGCAGGTAAAGATCGAACTTTATATTAAGGCGGTGAAGGCAGTGAAGGAAGCTGCCGTTACAGCAGCAGCCTAGTCGCTCGCTTCTTGCTTTAACTCCAAAGACCAGTCTACGTTGGACTAAGATTGGATCAGTGGGCGGTATCGCCCAGCGATTAACTAGAGGCAGAGGAGTGTCAGACGATGCGAAAATTAGTGATAGGTAGTACCGGGTTTATCGGTAGAGAATTAGTAACGCTACTGTCAGAGAAGTACCCCGGCCAAGTAAGGGCGATGATCCGCTCTAGGGGCAAACTTGGCAGTCTCGCCTACTTGTGGGGGGTTGAGTTTGTGGAGGGTGATGTGCTAGACCGTGAATCACTTGATAGCGCGATGCGGGATCATGTGGACACGGTCTATTATTTTGCGGCGGTTACGGGCAACCAAAAAAATAAGAATAATCTCTATTGGCGCGTTAATGTAGAGGGTACCCGCAACGCAGTGGCGGCGGCAGAAAAGGCCGGAGTAAGCCGTTTCGTGCTATGTAGCGGTTTGGGTACTATCGTGGGTGAGCCGGGCAGCTATATGGAGACTCGTTGGGAGATGGAGGAGGCTGTTCGCCGAAGTAAAATGGCTTGGACGATCCTACAGCCCAGTATTTTATTTGGTGAAGGCTCCGAGTTTTTTGAGGCTCAAGCCCGTATCATGAAGTTACTGCCAGTAGCCGCCCTATTAGGCGGAGGTAATACCCGCTTCCAGCCCATTCATGTGACCGACGTGGCCCGTGCTTCGATTGAAGCGGCTGAATCTGAGGCTAAAATCGGGAAAACGATTGAATTGGGTGGCTCGGAATATTATACCTACCGCGAGTTGGTTAATCTGATGCTGGCTACCATAAAGATCAAGCGGCTAAAATTGCCCTTACCGATGTGGGCCGCTCGACTTAACGCCACGCTCTTCAATCTCTTACCCAAACCACCTCTAACCAAAGCTACCTTAGAGCTTTTAGCCTACGACAATATCTCTGCTGACCGGGAAGTGATTAAACACCAATTTGGGTTTGACCCTGACTTGCTTCAGCCCTATCTAGCCAAGTATGGTATTAAGGTTTAGCGATCCGCATCGGGGCTATTAGCTTTAGAATCCGGATAAGACCGGAAATTTATTTCCGGTCGTTCACATCAAGGATAAGATTAGCTTGACGCGCATGGGTTCTAGCCAATATGTAGTACCGCTTTACGGCTAATTTGGCGATTGAATAGGTTGTTGGCAACCTTAGCGATTTCGCTCCAATCGGTCTCTACCTCGATATAGGGTCTTAGCAAATCAGTCGAGACCAAATTGACTAGTCGGGCTAAGCCCTGTGAAGCGGGTTTTGCCCCTAATTCGGTAAAGAGCAGGAAGCCGATAATTGAGCCAGCCGAGGCGTAAAAAGTACGCAGATCCAGTTGTATTTCGGCCCCCCCTGTTGCGCCAAAGATCACTAAGGCTCCACCTGCCGCAATCAGGGAAGTTGCTACGCTGAAGTAGCTGCCGCCCACTGATTCCAGAATTAGATGATATGGCCCCCACTCTTTGGCAGGTGACAAATCCTCACCAATGACCACTTGGGTGGCTCCCGCTTCGCGCACCAGTGCTTCGTGTTTGGCTTGGCGAATGGCTGCTACCACGTTAGCTCCGGCCAGTTTTGCCAATTGTATTCCGTAGAGGCCCACGCCACCGGAGGCTCCTGTCACCAATATCCGGCGACCCAATAGAGAGCCACCCTTCTCAAGGGCATATAAGGCGGTCAGACCTGCTACTGGCAGGGTAGCAGCTTGGGCGAAACTAACGTTCTCTGGCAAGGGCGCAAGGGCAACGGTTGGTACAGCCACTAGTTCGGCCCACGCTTTCTCCGCGACAAACCCAACTACTCTTGTCCCCGCTTTTGGACCGGAGCCATCGGCGGCAGGCTGGATTACCTCACCCGCCAGATCCCAGCCCGGTTGCCAGCCTGCCGGGGCTAAAGTTAGGGCGCGGCGCACTTCGCCTAAGTTGAGCGAAAAGGCCGAAACTTTAACCAACGCTTCGGAGGATAAGGGGTTAGGGGTAGCGACGCTCTGAATTGCCAGCCCTCCCTCGGCATTAGGATCAACTACTACTGCTTTAATCTCACTCATAATAAAATAGTACCTTTCTTAATTGTGAAGACCAGTCTACGTTGGGTGTGTTAGGCAACTCGTTGACTTAGAAAGTCGGCTGGCTGGCCGCAAACTGGATCAATTGGTTGTTCAGATTGGGCGCGGCCAGCTGATATGCAATACACCCCTACCCCGAAATTCTGAACTGCTCGTTACGATGATACGATGTTTTGTTATCGCTTGTGTTAAGTTTTGGAAGAGCTTTTTTCAGTTAGGTTCAAAAGTAACATACCTGATAATCTTTGTCAATATACTCTTCTACCTTCTACAAGGGTTTTGGTAATTTACATATAATCGGCGGACGGAGTCGCTGTAACGAGCAGTTCCTACAGAATCGGCCCCCGGTCTTGTGGGAGTGCGGCTTCAACGTAACCTAGGTTGGTTACCATAATATTCAATACGCCGATTAGCCCCCTGTAACGAGCAGTTTGTCACTTTTACCCATTAAACCCGCTAAGATTTTGAGCATTTAGAATATATCCCTAGAATCTAAAATTTGGTATGATGTATCTAATAGTTCAGGTGAACAACCATTTACCAATCGGCCTTAAAGGTAAAAATTGGTAAATAGGGTGATCTAGTAGTAAAACTGTTCAAAAGCTTTTTCTGGATTGAAAACTGCGTAACGAGCAGGTCAACTGGTTGTCGTTACGTAGTGTAACGAGAAGTTAGAAAAGACCAGTCTACGACCAGTCTACGACCAGTCTACAACCAGTCTACAGTAAAAGCTTCCTCTGCGAAGATGCAGCCTGATGAGTGCTATATAAACTTAAAGCTTAGACCAGTCTACGATCAGTCTACGACCAGTTTGTAGAACCGGAGTATTATTTCTAATACCCAAAAGTTATCAACCGTAGACTGATTTTTGGTAAAAGTCGAAATTCGTGTAACGAGCAATTACTTAAGCCAGCCTTATCTGGATTAAAAGTAGCAACCACAACTAACCTAGGTTACGTTGATCCTAGGTTACGGTCAATGCAAACTGGTTTGGTTGTGACCTAGTCTTGGCATTTTAAGTGTGAGTTTTAATTACCTACTATTCAATGGAGGAAATTCTTCAATGAGACAAATCGCATTTTATGGAAAAGGTGGTATCGGCAAATCCACTACTCAGCAAAATACCGCTGCGGCCCTAGCTTCTCTTGGCAACAAAATTATGGTCGTAGGTTGCGATCCAAAGGCCGATTGTACTCGTCTCCTTTTAAGAGGTAAACGGCAGGATACCGTTTTGGATACCCTTCGCGTAGTTGGACCCGATAAAGTTACCCTAGATGCCGTTATCTCGGAGGGCTATGGCGAGGTGAAGTGCGTTGAGTCCGGTGGCCCGGAGCCGGGGGTAGGTTGTGGCGGTCGTGGGGTTATTACCTCGATCCAGACTTTGCAGGAATTGGGAGCCTATACCGATCAACTAGATTATGTCTTCTATGATGTCTTGGGCGATGTGGTGTGTGGTGGTTTTGCAATGCCCATCCGTGAAGGTTACGCTGAAGAGATCTATATCGTGGCCTCCGGCGAATATATGGCCCTCTTTGCCGCCAACAATATCTCTAAGGGTATCAAGAAGTTTGCCACTAGAGGTTATGCCCGACTAGCCGGTATCGTCTGCAACTCCCGTTTGGTGGAGAATGAGCGCGAATTGGTGGAAGAGTTTGCTCGCCGGATTAACACCAATCTGATCCACTTTGTCCCGCGTAGCAAGGATGTGCAGCGAGCCGAGATTAACAAAAAGACCGTAATAGATTATGATAATACCTTACCACAGGCTTCCGAGTACCTCCAATTGGCGGCGAAGATTCAGGCGAATACCAACTTCACCGTACCTACGCCGATTGAGCAGGACGAACTGGAAGACCTGATGAAAGAGTATGGTATCGTTGATTAATTAAGGTAGGGGCGTATGTTGGCTGGCTGTCGGCTGACCGACGTGTGCCGCTTAAATCAACTAGCCCTACGTCGGCTGGCCGTTTAGACGTTGCACCCAACCTATTAGGGTGGTAATCATTATAACTGAGGAGAGATGAGTAATGAAAATGATCCGGGCTATTGTACGACCGGAGAAGGTCGAGAATATTGCCGATTCGTTAGCTTCAGCCGGGTTTCCGGCCTTGACCAAGATGGAAGTCTATGGTCGAGGGAAGCAGCGCGGTATTACGATTGACTCGATCCGCTACGAGGAGCTACCCAAAACCCAGTTGATTATCGTGGTAGAAGATAAGGATGTGGATAAGGTAATTGCTACTATCCAAGTGGCCGCTCTGACCGGACATTTCGGGGATGGCAAGATCATCGTCACCGAAGTGGAGAAGGTCTATACCATTAGAACCGGCGAAGAAGGGCTGTAGCCATGAAGGAAATTATCGCGATTGTCCGAATGAACAAGGTGCAGCGCACCCGCGATGCTCTGGCGGCTAAAGGCTACTACTCGATGACGGTCAAGCATGTGCTGGGGCGCGGCCTTCAGAAGGGTCTTAGCTACGAGTTAGAAGGGACACCAGGGCCAGAGTATAGTGCCAAGCCTCGCCTTAACTACATCCCCAAGCGGATGATCCTGATCGTGGTGACGGATGACCAAGAGCAGGAAGTGGTGGATATTATCATCCAAGTTAACCAGTCGGGTAATATCGGGGATGGCAAGATCTTTGTCTCTCCGGTAAGCGAGGTCATACGTATCCGAACGAAGGAGACTGGCGAGAGGGCTATCTTGTAGCCCTACAGACTGGTTTCAAATCTAAATAATAATGCGCGCCGCCTACGTAGTGAGCTATTTCTAACGAGTAGGCGGGTTGTAAACTGGTTGTAAACTGGTTTAAGTTATGAATAGGGGTGCTGTTGCAAAGGGATCTTGGAGGCAGCACCCCTAATCTAAAGGAGCTACACAATAATGGATATTACACAAGTATTATTCTCAGATAATAGTACACAGCAAATAAGTCTCGAAACTAAAGTGGCAAAACACCCGTGCTACAGTGGTGCTGCCCACTTCAGGTTTGGAAGAATACATGTGCCGGTAGCTCGAAAGTGCAATATTCAGTGTGGTTACTGTATTCGGAAATTTGATTGTCCGAACGAGAACCGACCGGGCGTAACTACCAAAGTGGTCTCGCCGACGGAGGCTATGGATACCATTCAGCAAGCACTGGCCTTGGAACCTCGGCTTAAAGTTTTGGGCATTGCTGGGCCGGGCGACCCGCTGGCGAATGATGCTACCCTTGAGACCCTCTTGCTGGCGCATACCCAGTTTCCTGAACTGGTCAAGTGTACCTCCACCAATGGTCTGATGCTTCCTGATAAGGTAGCAGATTTAGACAAGGCGGGTGTGGTGGCTTTAACAATCACCATCAATGCGGTAGACCCGGATGTGGGCGAGCAGATCTATACCCACGTGCGCTACAAGAATAAGACTTATCGCGACCGCGAGGCTTTTGAGATTTTGAGCCATAACCAGTTGACCGGATTGGAAGAGGCGGCCAAGCGTGGGATGGTGGTGAAGGTCAACTCGGTCATGATTCCGGGGGTGAATGATCGCCATCTGGTAGAGGTAGCGCGGGTGGTTAAGGGTTTGGGTGCTTATGTGATGAACATTATGCCACTTATCCCGCAGGCCAAGTTCAAGGATGTGCCGCCACCTACTACGGCGGAGTTAAACCGGGTGCGCGACGAGTGCGAAGCGGTAATCAAACAGTTTAGGAATTGTAACCAGTGCCGCGCCGATGCGATTGGTGTACCCGGCGAGGAAGGTTGTGGTACTACTCCTGCAACGGCTGGCCGAGCGGCGGAGCCTGAGCTTGACTTGGGTATGGCCCAGTGTTCGGCCAAGTTTTTAAAACCAGTTTATGGCAAGCCAAATAACCAGTTGGACAAGCAGTTGTAACTGAACTGCTCGTTACAAAGATATAAAGGAGGTCTGAGTTAATAGATGGCTACTCGACTAAAATGCAATGATACCATCCCGGAGAGGGATGCCCATATTATTATCAAGGGCGATGGAACGGGTTGTAGCATTAAGAGTAATTCGGCTACTACTCCCGGTGATATGACTGAACGCGGTTGTACTTATGCTGGTTGCCGAGGTGTGGTGGGCGGCCCGGTCAAAGATGCAATCCAACTCAGCCATGGCCCGATTGGATGTGCCTTCTACTCTTGGGGCTATCGCCCTCACGTCGCCGACACCGACTTCCATATGAAGTATACCTTTGTCTCCGATATGGATGAGTCGAACGTGGTCTTCGGCGGAGAGAAGAAACTCTTGCAGTCGGTCATAGAGGCCGCCGCCGAGTTTCCCGATGCTAAGGGTGTCTTTGTCTACAATACCTGTACCGCCGCTCTAATTGGAGACGATGGTAAAGACGTAGCGAAAATGGCCCAAGAAGAGATTGGCAAGCCCGTCGTCTTCTTTGCCTGTGAAGGCTTTCGAGGGGTCAGTCAGTCGCAAGGTCACCACGTCGGGAATGAGACCATCTTCCGCAATCTGGTGGGGTCGGTCGAGCCAGAGGAAGATTACGCCTACTCGATAAATATTTTGGGCGACTACAATATTAAGAACGACATTAAGACCTTTGAGCCGCTCTTTCAGGCACTTGGTCTCAAGATTATTACTCGCTTTACGGGCAACGTTTCGGTGGATGAGCTGAAGATTATGCACAAGGCCAAGTTGAATGTGATCCACTGCACCCGTTCTGCTACCTACATCGCCGATATGATGAAGGATAAGTACGGCACTCCTTCTATCAGTGTCACGCTGTGGGGTATCGCGAATATGTCAAAGGCGTTACGGGAGACTGCCGCTTTCTTTGGCCTAGAAAAAGAGGCCGAGCGGGTTATCAAGACCGAGGTAGCGAAGGTTCAACCCAAGATTGACCATTTCAAGAAGCGGTTGGCTGGTAAGAAGGTTATCATCTATCAAGGTGGTCCTCGTGCTTGGCACTGGCCGGAACTCTTGGAGGAACTAGGGATGGAGGTCATTGGTGCTGCTACCACTTTCGGCCACCACGATGACTACGAGAAGATTTACAGTAAGGTCGGCGACGGTACTCTAATTATGGATAACCCGAACGTGCCGGAACTGGAAGAGATTCTGAGGACTTATAAGCCTGACATCTTCATTGCTGGTAATAAGGAGAAATATCTGGCCTACAAGCTGGGCGTTCCGTTCCTAAATGGGCATACCTATGAGACCGGTCCTTATGCAGGCTTTTCGGGAATGGTGAACTTTGCTCGCGATTTGGATAAGGCGTTGAGTGCGCCAGTGTGGAAATTAGTCCGAGATCAGGCGCGGCCCTCCCCGGTCAGCACCCTGGACTTAGAGGAGGATGTGGCTTAATTCATGACAACTACAGTTATTAAACAAAAACGGGCGGTAGCGATTAATCCCATTCGCGCTTGCGCCCCCATTGGAGCAATGTTAGCAACTTTTGGCATCCATGGTGCCATAACCATCAATCACGGTTCGCAAGGTTGTGCGACTTATCCCCGACATCAGATGGCCCGCCATTTTCGGGAGCCGATTGAAGTAGCGACTACTTCTTTGACGGAAAATACTACGATTTATGGTGGTCGGGAAAACTTGGTGGTTGGTCTGAAGAACCTCTACGAACGGTTTCATCCTACGCTGATTACGGTCTGTAGCACCTGTCTTTCCGAGACCATCGGCGATGATATTCCGGCCTTCATTGATGAGTTTCTGGATAATAACCCAGAGGTGACGATTCCTATTCTGTCGGTGCGAACTCCTTCTTATGTGGGGACGCACATCACCGGTTTCGATAATTTCCTGAAGGAACTGGCTCTAAAATTGCCTAGGAAGAGCCGTCCTAATGGGAAGGTGAACGTTATCCCTGGTTGGGTCAATCCCGGCGATTTGCGGGAGATTAAGCATATCCTACGCGAGATGGATATTCCGGGTCTGGTACTGACCGATTATTCCGATACGCTGGACGGTGGTTTGTATAGTCCTAAACCGCATTTCCCACGTGGCGGCAATACGCTGGATGAGCTTAAAGATTCGGCCAATGCCAAAGGCACGATTGCCCTTCAGAAGCATATTGGGGGCGAGGCGGCTAAGGTCTATAACAAGCGCTTTGGCACTCCGGCCCACATCCTGCCGATGCCGATTGGTATTGCCAACACCGATAAGTTTATCGAGACCCTGACCCTACTTACAGGCAAGCCGATTACTGAGGAGATTGAGGCCGAACGCGCTCGGTTGTTGGATGCCTTGATGGATACCCATATGTTCACCACCGGGGTGAAAGTAGCCATCTTTGGTGATCCAGACTTGGTAGAAGGTTTGGTACGGTTGGTGGCTGAGATGGGCATGGAGCCAAAATATGTCTTGACCGCCACCGATTCAGTGAATTGGTCTAAAGATTTGATGGCACTTTCGGACGAACTTGGGCTGGATATGGAGATTTTGGTTAAATCTGACCTCTATGCTCTGCACAAGAAGATGAAGGCTCATCCGGTGGATCTCTTGATCGGTCACTCGAAGGGCAAGTATATTGCCGAAGAGGAAAATATTCCGATGATCCGCTTAGGCTTCCCGGTAGAAGACCGCTACGGCTACCATCGCCGATCAGTAGTCGGCTACCAAGGTGCAACCGCTCTAGTGGACGAGATTACCAACGCAGTGTTGGAGAGAAAAGGTTCTGTAATCAGCAATACGCTACTGCTCGAAGGCAACTGCTAGAACCATTTTTAGTTTGAATTAAAAAGCGGCAACTTCTTCAGAAATGGAGGGGTTGCCGCTTTCGGTTTCACCGAAAAATCAATTGGGAAAGACCTCTCCTCTCATAGCTATCCGTAGACTGGTCTTTGATATTGGTTGTTGGTTGACGGAGCGTAATGTAATCTAGGCTACTTGTCAGGATAATCTGTGGGTAAGGTTAAGCTGATTTGTTCTATGGCACGCTCTAGCTCTGCTTCGGTTTCTGGCTCTAATTCAGTTTCTAATTCCTGCTCCAATTCCTCGTCAAACTCGCTTATCCCGGTAGGGCTATTGGACAAAGTATGTTATAATCTTTCCGAAACCACCTTTTCACCTAATAGGCGAAAAGGTATATTGACAAATTATGGATATTGGTGTAAAATTTGTAAGGTGAGGGATAGGTTGTGCGGTTTCGATTTAAGACCGAAAAGCTGAAAGAGCTATATACCCTTGAAAAGAATGAAGCTAAATATCCCTCTGCTGTAGTTGATAGATTTTTTGATGTTATGTCAGTCATCACTTACGCAAATGACGAACGAGATTTATATAGCCTCAGAAGTCTTCACTTTGAAAAACTAAAAGGCGAACGAGAAGGGCAACGTTCACTAAGATTAAACAAGCAGTGGCGTTTGATTGTAATACTTGAGGTAAATGAAGAGGGGAAAGTGCTATTAATTTTAGATATTGAGAATCATTACAGGTAGGTAAGGTTAAGAAGAAAAGAGTAGGGAGGGAAAGGATGAGCCAGAGTTTAACGCCCGCTAGGGTCACAGCACCGGGTACTATTATCAAACAGGAACTCGAAGCCCGTGGTTGGACACAGAACGATCTGGCAGAGATTATGGGTCGTCCAACCCAGGCAATCAGTGAGATTATTCGCGGGGCAAAACAGATTACACCTGAAACTGCGCTGGAATTAGCAGCGGCATTTGATACTTCGCCCCAGTTATGGACAAACCTTGAGGCAAACTACCGATTGTATTTGGCTAGAAAGAAAGAGGAAGAAAACAAAGGTCAGGATGGGAAGAAGATTGCCCGTAAGAGCCTGTTATACAACCTAGCTCCAGTTGCCGAACTTGGTAAACGCTCTTGGATTAGGGTAACTGATTCGCTGGATGAATTGGAAAAAGAAGTTTGTAAGTTTATGGTAATTACCTCTCCTAAAGAATCGCCCCAAATGAGAGCAAGTTTTAGGCAGACAAAGGAACGTGGACCAGAGCTTAATTCTCAGATTGCTTGGCTCAGGCGAGTAGAACAATTGGCAAGAATGCAGAAAGTCGCAGGATTTAACCTCGAAAAACTGAAAAGTGCTATACCAGAAATTCTGGCACTGGCAGGCAAGCTGGAAGATATTGTCAAAATTCCACTCAAGCTCTTAAAACTAGGGATACATTTTGTAGTTGTCCGGCATTTACCTAAAACTTTTATTGACGGAGCTACTTTCTTTCTAGAGCAAAATCCAGTCATAGCCATCACATTGCGTTATGATCGAATTGATGCCTTCTGGTTTACTTTAATGCACGAGCTGGCTCACTTGATTTTAGGTCATCAAGAACACTTGGATAACCTTTATGATGGACAGGAGGAACTAGAAGAATTAGATGACCAGCATAAAGAAGAAGAAAACGCCGCGAATGAGCAAGCACGTAACTGGCTATTGGAATCAGCCGCTTTTACTCGCTTTGTCGAAGAGACTCAACCTTATTTCTCTGAGGCTAAAATTGTACGTTTTGCCGAGAATCAGGGCAGGCATCCGGGAATTGTAATCGGGCAGTTACAGTACGAAAAGCATATCAGCTATAACCATCTGCGAAAGATGCTGGTAAAGGTCAGCCCACTTCTAAATGAGTGGATTGATGGTATCGAATATATTAAAGCGGGGTAGGGGCGCGGCCAGCCGATATGGCATACGCCCAGCCCAAGAAGCCTCTATAGATTTTTATTAGAATTTTATTAATTCGTTGGAAAAGGCCGCTACTTTTGGGTGACTTCTACGTTCAGGGATGTTGAGAAGTAGAAACTAGCTTCTCTCTGATTTAGACCTCAATAATAAACCCTAAAAGCCTGCTCCAACCCGTGTGGGCTTTTTTATTTAAAATAGTCATAGGCTAACCGCCAACCCTCGATATTCATCAGGTTAGTACCTAGTTGAGAAGTGCTATAGAGTAGCACCGCGAAGATTACTATTGGAGCCAGCCACTTTACCGCTTTGTTCTCCAATATTCCGGCGAAGGGAATGAGCAGGACCAGCGGGAACGAGAGTAGACCATAGCGCAACACATCGTCGTGAAGAATAAAGACCGTCGGGAGTGTCAAGACTAACCCTATCCAGAACAAATCAAAGTGCCGCTTTTGCCATAACCAGATTAGGCCGCCAAATTGCATTAGGTAGACATAAAAATTTCCCTCAGTTCGGCCTGCACTAATGTGTATCGCGCGAAAGGGGAAAGGCTGAAGATGTTTCACATCTTCTTCGATATGAAAATAGGTGAAGAAATCGCCATAGCGCCAGCCATATAGGGCAAAGACGGCTAGGAGTGCTGCGAGCATTGGGGTTAAGCAGAATAATGCTCGCCAATTGAAATTCTTTAGCAGCTTTTTAATTGCTGCAAAAACCCGCTTCCACTGCCAAAGCGAGACCTCGCCCAAGCTTTGATAGGCTTCCCAAGCCAATACCAGACCCAACCCGCCATAGAGAAAAATTCCGTTAGGTCGAGCCAGCACTACTCCTGCACCCCAGATTCCGGCCCAAAGATAGTGCCGCCGCTTGAATTGGTATAAACACAAGACTATTAAGAAGATGGTAATCGCCTCGCTTGCGCCAACGGTACGATAAATCAGCCAGCGCAGCGGTAAAAAGAGGGAGACACACGCCACCCAGAGTGGTTGGCGAGAGTAGTTAAAATCCTTCAAAAAGTGATAAGTTACAATGGCGAAGCCCGTACCACAGAAATAGTTTATCAGAAGCATCGAGGGCAAGTAACCTACCGCTATCGAAAAGAGTCGGATCAGGAAGGGATAGAGCGGGAAGTGGGCCGCCCAGAAGAGAGTGCTGCGATTATAGCCATCAATTTTTAGGATAGGGTCATTTGGATCGTAGAGGGTGTGGGCAATGGCTAAATATTCCGGGCCATCCCAGAAGCGGAAGATATTATCGAAGTTGTGGTTTACGAGGGCTGTTATTCCAAAAAAGAGCAGGGTCAAGAGGGCGTTAAACCCGGCGAGGGTCAAAATAGCCGTCAGATAGGGATAGCGTCGTATTAGCGGCACGATGCGTTGTAGTGTCAGCCTTGCTAAGGTTTGACCGCCTGCTATAGGCACGACTAAGAGTACAAAAGCGAGGGTAAAACCGAGTAGGCCAAAGTTAGAGACTAACCATTCCCAGTAGAGTGAACTATTTAACACCCCGCCTGGTCCTGCCTCGATTAGAACTACCAGCCGCTGTACAATACATATCCCTGCATACCCTCCCAAACCTATCGTACATAAGCCCACCAACTTCCAGCCCAATAACCGCGCCAAAGTTCCGCCCAAAACCGTTAAGACCGTTAGCAGTACTCCGATCTTAGTGAGGCTTATTCCGGCTGGGCTATAAATTGGTCTCCAGCGTTCGGTCATATCTATGGCAATATAAGAGATGCGGAGTGGGTCACCCGTTTCAAAGATCAGTTTAAATTCGGGCTGATCTTCAAAGCGTTCTGGTATAAAGCTGGTTTCATACCAAGTGTCCGGTTTTGGCTCCTCCGCACTGAATATAACTCTATTGCCAGATTTAATCTTGAAAGGTCCAGGTGAAAAGGTGAGATGGAAGGTCAGGGTAATGGGTTGGTAGCTGAAAAGAGGAGCCCAAATAGCGGCATTGCCCGGAATCTCAATGCCGCCGTCATCCCAAACCTTGCCAAAATTTTCCGCGTGTACCTCCACCCGCTCACCTGTGGTGGGGTGTAGTGCCGTTACCAAAGGGGCTAGTTTGGCATAGGTGGTTGGGGTTTGCTGCAAAAGATAGATGGTAGTGGTTAGCCCAATCAGCAATAAAGCTACCCATAGGCAAAGTTGCCAGAGATTTCGACGGTCAGCCGAAAAGTTCTCTTGCCCCTTTAGCTCTTTTTCTTTTTCCATCTCTTTCAGCACCTCTTCCAGCGTTAATGTCGCTCCTGTTGGTGGTCTTGATTCTTAGGCAAGGTTCAAACCAGCTTTACACTTTAGGATGGTACTCATTGGTGGCCCGACCGGAAATAAATTTCCGGTCAAGTTACCCGAATTGTAAAGCTAAAGGCTCCGCTTTTGAACCTTGCCTTAGCTACTTGATTGACTTTGAGCCTCGCGTAGAGCTTGCTCCAATTCTATCGTAGTGAGTTTAAGGCAAATCACCCGCAAAAAGGGCTGAAGATCAGCCCCGACGGCGGCGGAGGGCTCTCCTTCAATGACAAACCGACTTTCTGCCGTAAGGGTATTTTTGATCTTGTTGAATTGTTTTTCAGTACACCAAACCACAATCCGGGTATTTCCTAAATTAGGTAAGCCTTTGGGCAGAGCCGTGTTCATCTCGGCCTTAATTACCAATTCTACGATCCCAACTTGGTTGTTTGGTTGATGTTTGGGTTTATTCAGCAGTGGCCCGACTACCTTCAGATTAGCCCGGGCTGGTTTAGCTTTAGGCTTTGGAGCAACCGCCGCTGCCGCTTGTGGTGGGTTCTTAGCACTTTTTACCGAAGCGGGAGCCGCTTTGTTCTGGCTGGTCGTCAGTTTTTCGGCGGCTGGAGTAGCGGTAGCGGTTTGTTTTGTCCCGCTCGGTTGGTCGGTCGGCTGACCGTTCGGTTGATCGCTTGGCAATGCTCTAGCTTTGAGCTTGGGGCGCAAGTGGGCAATCGGCCCTGGCAACTTTGGTAGGTGTAGGCCAGACCAGTGCAAGCCGAGGCTATCTGAATACTGGCGCATCAGATAGAAAAAGATTCCGCCCGGAGTACGTGGTTGGCCTTTTTTGGTTGCCACCGCCGTACCAGTCTCACTCTTAACATAAGCTTCTGACCCCCGGTTTTTAGCTTCTTGGAACAAAGTCCAAGCTTCGGCGGCCTTCTCTGCTGCCAGTGTTGCGCCAAAGATTTCTACCAATTGGTAAACGCTTAGGATATTAGGTTCTTCTATCAGTTCGGCTATACGTACCGCCTCACTAAATTTAGAATTAGTATCCCTTTGCAATACTGCTACGCGCTGTTCATAGAGTGCTATGAGTCTTTCAATTCCTTGTAGGTTGGTCTCGATGCTACTCTCGGTGCTATCCTCGCTTTTATCCTCGTCGGGTTGTTCGGCTTTACTTACTTTCTCTTCGGTTAGATTTTCTGCGCTCAAAGCAATGGCCTCCTTGTTATGGGCTTAACTTGGTCAAATGAAGTTATTTCTCCTATTTTAGCACTTTTTTAGAAGGGAGTTCAAACTTAGTGATTGCATAGAAATTTCACAAAGCTTATAGAACGAACGGTCTGTTTTATGCACCGTTTAGGTAGTGCTGGGTGAGCGTTAGATCTTGAATCGTTTGACGGCGGATAGTTACCAAATAAGGTCTTAGGCAAGGTTCAAAATCGGGGCTTTTGGCTTTACAATTCGGGTTGGATCACCAGTGAGTACCATCCTAAAGACCAGTCTGCGTGTAAAGCCGGTATGAACCTTGCCTTA
>JACAUC010000117.1 GCA_013390945.1 Candidatus Chloroheliaceae bacterium | reverse complement strand
ATAGCTCCCGCTACAAAGGCCCACAAGCCCCGGAAATCACCTTGCCCTTATCATTTTCAAGGCACGACAAGGGTTGTTTCGGTTATTACCACTAGCAGTACCACTAGGGCTAGTGTTGGTAAGCAGGTTAGTCAAATTTGGCGGGGTTTCTCTGTTCAGCGTGATATAATCCTAAAATCGGTAGGTGTTGACCGGAGAAAGATGTTTGTCAATCATCGGTCAAATTAAATATAAGGAACATACTTCAAAATGAGTATAGACAAATTAGATAGTTACGTGGAATTTCTAAAGGCTGTTAAAGAGCGTGTTCGGCAGGGTCAGTATGCTGCGTTGAAGGCGGTAAATAAGGAACTTATAACTTTGCACTGGGATCTAGGTCGGTTGATCGTAGAGACGCAACAAAAGTACGGCTGGGGTGAAAGTGTAATTGAACACCTAGCCAAAGATTTAAAACTTGAATTTGAAGGAGAGCGTGGTTTTGCTGTCCGCAATTTGCGCTACATCCGTAGCTTTTATCTTACCTACTGCGATGATGAAAAACTGCAATCACTGATTGCAGAAATAGGCTGGACTCACCACCTCAAAATTCTGGGTTGTAAGGATAGTAAGGAGCGTGAATTCTATTTGCGAATGACCAAAATTTATGCTTGGTCAGTTCGAGCGTTAGAGCAGCAAATAGTGAACAAAGCTTACGAACGCTGGTTGTTAAATCAAACCAATTTTGAAGGAACCTTACCGGAGGACAAACGAGCTAGGGCAGTGTTAGCGGTCAAGGATGATTATAATTTTGACTTTTTAGGTATTGAAGGTGAGCCTTCCGAGCGTGAACTCGAGGATGGGCTTGTTGCCAATATCACAAAGCTTTTGGCTGAGATGGGCGGGTATTTTACCTTTGCGGGTAAACAATTTCGGATTGAAGTAGATGAAAAGGAATATTTTGTTGACCTTCTTTTCTATCATCGTCAGCTAAAATGTCTGGTTGCGATAGATCTAAAAACAGGAGAATTCAAGCCGGAATATGCTGGTAAGATGCAGTTTTACCTTTCGGCACTTGATGACCAATCCAGAGTAGAGGGAGAAAATCCGTCTATTGGTCTTATAGTTTGCCGAAAGAAAGATAGAACGACGGTTGAATATACTTTACGTGATGTGAACCGACCAATGGGAGTTGCAACTTATCACAATTATGCTGGTATCAAAGAGTTACCGGACAAAATAGCAAAGTACTTACCCTCTGAAGAGGAGATTGAAAAACGGCTTACACAGCTACCTGACGAACAAGAAAGAGGTGGTCAGTCTGGGCAAAAAGGGTAGTAGAGAAGATTTAGAATACAACTAACGGACATTAGTTGTATTCTAAATCAGGGCTTTTTAGCCCAAAGAAAGCCAAATTCTAACCAAAAAAAGAGAGCCACACATGTCTGACGCTGCCAACAACAACGCTAGTAATAGCACCACCGAAATTATATCCTTGCTTCAGGGTAGCACCCTCGAACTAGCCCTCGCTGCTTGGCTGGCGGCCAAAAGCAAACGCAGCAATAGTGCCAAAACTGCCCACGCCTACCGCGAGACCATCCAGCAATTTAGAGCCGCTCTCCAAAAGAGTGGTCTTGACTTGGATGGCCCCTCGGCGGCCCTTGCTCTGGTGGCCCAAGAGTGGGCCGGATGGAGTGCTACTCCTGATAAGCAGGTGGAAGCTGCCACCTACAACCAACGCCTTGCCATCCTCTCCAGCTTCTATAACTATGCTCGCAAGCAAGGTCTCCTTAATGGCGAGAACCCGATAGGCCGGGTAGAACGTCGCCCCGTTCAAAGCTACGCCCAAGCTCACGCCCTCGAATATTCTGAAGTAAAGGCGCGGCTGGCCGCGATTGACCGGACCTTGCCAGAGGGCAAACGCGACCACGTGTTGCTCTCAGTGGCTATCCAGACCGGGCGGCGATTATCCGAACTTGCCAGCTTACGTCGGGGCGATCTACACCTCTCGTCGGATACGGGCAAGATTACCCTTCACTGGCGACGCACTAAAGGTGGCAAGACCATGAGCGACACTCTCACCCCTACCACCAGCCGGGCCTTGCTGGAATATCTTTCGGCGCAGTATGGGACAGAGTTGGGAACCTTGCCCAAAGATGCACCAGTGTGGGTCTCCCGTTCTCGCCGCAATCCGGGTGAAGCTCTCGGTATTCAGGCCATTGCCGATATTTGTCAGCGTCGGCTAGGAGTGAGTAAGGTTCACTCGTTACGCCACACTTTTGCCCGGGCCATGGAAGATGCTGGGGCAAAGGTGAGTGACATTCAGGCCCGCTTGGGTCACACCAATTTAGCCACCACCGGCAGGTATTTGGCCGCACTCAAGAAAGCCGAAAACCAACACTCCGAGGCTCTGGCAAAATTATTTGGTCTCGAATAAAGGGCTAGGTGGTTGGGTAGGGGAGAGGATGTGGTTAAGTATTTTTTGATTCATCCTCTTTATTAGAATTTATCTCTCTTTTCACTGCGGCCAGTATTCCGCTTGAGTTCTTGCTGAAGCATCTACAATCACTTTACAGTCCACAAACTTTGTGGCACTAATAACAATAACTACGTTCTAATATTCGTCGCTCAAACAAAGTTTCTCCGCCATTTAAATTTAATGGTATATGTGAATAATATCACAAGATGAGTATGCGAACCCTTTTAAATATATAACCGTTAGAATACTAGGAAAGTAAAAAAGGAGGCACTAAGGGCTGTGTAGTTACGAATTATTAATTCGGAAAGCGATCTTGCATATTTTATACAATTAGTTTACCAAACTTGTCAAATGAGCTTGGCTAAACAGTTACTATTTCCGTTCAATTAGCTAATTTTTATTTTCTAAAGGCTAAATTGAATTAGATGATTAGCTATCCATATTTATAAAGAAAACCGATTGCCAAAAAATTAAGGTATTATTCATACTAATTTATTGTAGTAAATTCTAAGTAGATCAAGTAAATTCTAAGTAGATCAAGTAAATTACAAAGAGATTTGCATAATGTTGGAAAGTATTATACACTGAGGTAGCGAAAATCTTGTAGGTTTGCGTTAATATATCAGAGGTTGTTTTTAGAGAAAGCCTTTTTTTGTTGGTCTTAGGATTTTAGGATTGCATATAATAAAATTAAGATCAAAGTTTCTATTAGTAAAGAGGCAAGTCTTCTTGCTAGATTCAAACTATTAGGCTACAAGATTGTCGTCAGTCTAAACATCAAATGAGGATGATGCTAAAACCTAAGCCGATTACAACTCAAAATAAAAAGACTCTTCTAGTAGTGTGTACAGGTAACTTGTATCGTTCGCCAGTAGCTACGGTATTCATCCAACATAGGCTGAAGCAGAGTAATTTGCAGGGTCTGATTTCGGTGGTTTCCGCTGGACTGGGGGCAGTATCCGGGCAAGAAGTTCCTTCTGAAATAGTAAATCTTGTGTGGGAGAATTATGGTTTGGATCTTTCAGAACACCTCACTCAGCCTTTAACAACTGAGCTATTTCAAAATGCAGATCTGGTTCTAGTAATGGAGCAGCAACAATTGATGCGCCTCGCCCAGCAATATCCTAGACAAACCAAAAGACTGAAACTGATTTCAGAGCTTTCAGGTCAGATATATGATATACCAGATGCACTTACCAATTCCAGCTTGGATATAGCTAAGACAACAGAGCAGCTTCATGCTCTAATTACGCGCAATTTAATTACGTTATTACAATGGGTCAAGTTAGAAATTTAGGGGTGAATTAGTTGGCACTAAAAGGATACGTATCTCTCTTAAGACGGTGGATGTGGTTTTTAATTATAATTACGGTTCTGGCGGCATCCCTCTCTTTTATCGTAAATATCCTTATGAAGCCGGTCTATCAGGCTACTACTACGTTGCTGATAAACCAAGCTCCTAACAATTCTGCCTCACCGGACTATACTTCTCTGCTCACCAGCCAGAGTCTGGCTAAGACCTATAAAGAGCTATTACGTAAACGCCCGGTGTTAAGCAAG
This sequence comes from Candidatus Chloroheliaceae bacterium, assembly GCA_013390945.1. Classification (GTDB taxonomy): domain Bacteria; phylum Chloroflexota; class Chloroflexia; order Chloroheliales; family Chloroheliaceae; genus L227-5C. The sequence goes on along the minus strand of JACAUC010000117.1, from coordinate 12,539 downwards.
GTCATTGAAACGCTTAATCTTCCCTTAAATGAAGAGCAACTAGCGGCAAATACCACGGTTGATATAGTACGCGATACTCAACTCATTGTCTTATCGGTGGAAGATACCAACCGGAACCGGGCCGTGCTTACCGCTAATGCGATTGCAAAAGAATTTAGCCTTCAGAACCAAAGTCTTCAGGCTAGTCGTTACTCCACCACTAAGCAAAGCTTACAGGAAGAACTGGTACAGATTCAGGCAGATATAGAGCGTACTCAGGCCAGTCTAGATACTTTGAAAGCCACTGCTACTTCGGATCAGGTTGCCGAACAAACTAGGTTGCAAACTGTCTTGACCCAATATCGTGCCAGCTATGCGGATTTACTTAAAAGTTTTGAAGCTCTACGCTTGGCGGAAGCCCAATCCTCTAGCAACGTGACCGTAGCCGAAGAAGCACAAGGCACCAAACAAATACGTCCCAATACTTTAAGTTCAACTATCTTGGCGGCGTTTATAGGATTACTGTTGGCACTTGGGATCGTCTTTCTGGTAGATTATTTGGATGATTCGGTAAAGACGACTGAGCAAACCGAACAACTAGTGAAAACTTCCACTCTTGGCATTATTCCCAGCACCACCAACGTAACGGGTAAAATAGTAACTTTACACCAAGCTAGTTCTCCGAGTGCCGAGGCATACCGTATCCTACGCGCCAATATTGAATTTTCGGAGGTGGACAAACCCATCCGTACCCTAGCCGTTACCAGCAGCAATGCGGGTGAAGGCAAAAGCACTATCATTGTTAATCTGGCGGTAGCTATGGCCCAAACGGGCAGTCAGGTGATCCTAGTAGATACAGATCTACGGCGGCCAACCCTACATACTTACTTTCAACAATCCAATGTACTTGGTGTTACAACCGTTTTACTAGACCAAGGTAGCACCGCAATGGAGTACCTAGTACCAACCTCCGTGAACAACTTGCGCCTGTTAGCCAGTGGTCCTTTACCGCCAAATCCGGCGGAACTCTTAGGCACACAACGGATGGTGGCACTGATAGAAGAACTCAAAACCCTGTCCGATATAGTACTCTTTGATAGTTCTCCGCTACTGCCGGTGGTTGACCCTACCCTCTTGGCTCGCATTTGTGACGCTACCCTATTAGTGGTGAAAGCGGGAGACACTAAGGCAGGCTCTCTCAAAAAAGCCTATGCCCAACTTCAGCAATCCGGTACACGCCTGTTAGGGGTGGTGCTGAACCAAGTTTCGACTAAAAAACATAGTGCTTATTACTACTACTACTATCAGAGTGGTTATTCCAGCAATACAGGGTCAAAAAAGCGTTCTCTTTTACCTTGGAACCGAACGACCAGCCGAACGACCAGCCGAACGACCAGCCGAACGACCAGCCGAACGGCCAGCCGAAATAAACGGAGCAAACATCATAATCGAACCGAACCGGAAGGGTTAAACGAACTACCTGAATCCAATAATTACGCGGCTGATGGTAATGGGGAATTGCTAGAGGGAAATTCTGCTTCACCCGACCACCAGTGGATCGGCCAGCCGAACGGCCAGCCGAACGGCCAGCCGAACGGCCAGCCGAAGAATTTTGGTAGGTTAGACGTAACCATCGGCCCGTCAGCAGGTCAGGTTTACCATGTTAAAACCAATCGGGTTGTCGTTGGAAGAGGCACTAGGATGAAAAAGGAACCATCTGAATCCTTACCTGCTTCGGCTGACGGGGAAAAATTGGATACATTTGGCAGTACTACTACTACTTTGTATGATACGGTTCTCGTATTAGATGACGCTGACTTAGACCTTGACGGGGAACCACCTAAATCCTTACCTGTTCCGTCTGACGGGGAGAAATTGGAGAGATCTGGCAGTACTACTACTTTGTCTGATACAGCTACCATTTCCATCGCTGATGACAAAGTTAGCCGGAGACACATTGAGATTACATTTGGGCCGCATGGCGTTCATATTTGTGATTTGGGCAGCAGGAACGGCACTTGGCTCAACGGACGCAAGCTAAAAAACAAACCTGTGGTTCTTCGAGATAAAGCGGAGATTCGTTTGGGCTATCGGACTATTCTGGTATACCATCAGGGCGAGGACAAATTTTCCTGAGTCGGCTACAAATTTAAAGCGTTTTGATTTAGCAGAAGGATTTCTATGGTAATGGTTCATCAACTAGTTGAAGATAGTGAAAATAGTACAACAGCTAGGGCTAAAACTTTAGAAGATTGGTACGTCCTTAAAACTAAGCCACATGCCGAAGAGCTAGTTTTTAGTACTCTTTCCCGACATAAAATTGATTGCTACTTACCAAAATTGCTGGTTTCAAAAAAGGGTCAAAAAGAATTGAAGTCAATTCCTCTTTTCCCTGGATATATCTTTTTCCAGTTGGAATTAGATTCAAATCTTTGGCCTTTTATGCGTTGGGCATCTGGTGTCTCTTATGTTATAAGCGATGACTTAGAGCCTATCTCGATACCCAACAGCATTATTCACCAAATAGAGCATGGCGAGGCAGCCCAGCATGAGCGTATGCGCCAGCCTTACAAAGCTAACGAACATTTGCAAATAGTCAGCGGCCCGTTAGCCGGGTTAGAAGCTATTTTTAGTGGTGTACTTTCTGGTACACACCGGGTACAAGTGTTGGTACAAATCCTAGGCCAACTTACCCGTGTAAACATCGAAGCCGAGGCTCTGGCCCGGCTGATTTGAGTCTTCAGGATGGTCGTTCGGCTGACCATCCTGAACTATCCAGTTAATTTTTTGGTTCTACCCAAGCTAATAGTTAAAACAAGTTAGAGGTTCCACTTTTCCGAGGTCAACAAGACCTTTTGAAAAGTCTCAGGAATGTTGAAAGGGCGGTAGCATGTCCGTCAAAAGACAGTGAATTTTTCAGGAATTTCAAGACAGACATTAATAGGCAAATTACTTCGTACCCCGCTCAAACTAATTCCCGCTAAAGCGAACGAAGAATATGTACATTATGGCTGTGGCCCTACCGCACCGGTTGATTGGATTAATTTTGATGCTAGTCCGACCGCTCGTTTACAAAAATTTCCTTTTTTAAGTTATGTGTTTATAAATAAATATTTCACCAAACTTGGATTTCCTATTTTCCCTAAAAATATTATTTTTGGTGATATAGTTAGAGGTTTACCTATTGAACCTAATTCCTGTAAAGCAATCTACTGCTCACATGTACTTGAGCATCTTTCACTAACGGATTTTCGGATAGCTCTTAGGAATAGTTACAATTATTTACAAGCTGATGGCATTTTTCGCTTAGTTTTACCAGATCTTGAAAAGTTGACCAACGATTACCTCCAGTCAAATGATCCAAGTGCTTCTATTATATTTATGGAACAAACTTACTTAGGTAAAAAAATTCGGCCTCGTGGTTTGTTACCCTTTTTTCGGCAGTGGCTTGGTAATAGCTCACATTTATGGATGTGGGATTATAAGTCTTTAAGTTTGGAGTTAGAGCAAGTTGGTTTTAGGAATATTAGGCGGGCGAATTTTGGAGACTCTGCTGAGCCACGTTTTGCCAGTGTGGAGTGCTTGGAACGTTGGCAGGATTGTTTGGGTATTGAATGTTCAAAATCTCATGGATGGTAGTCATATATTACAATTACCACTCTTCGCACAAGTATAAAGCGACCAATAATTAGTGAAACATCTTTCTACGTCGTTCCTCAGTACTTTAGTAATCCAAGTTACAAATATATTTACTGGAGTATTATCGGCCCGGTTTCTGCTTCCCCAAGGTAAAGGTGAGTTAACCGCTATCACTGTCTGGGCGGGGACTTTTGCTTTAGTAGGTGGATTAGGTATTTCCGACGCAGTAGCTTACTATACCTCCTCTTATAAAGACCATACCAAAGAGATTCTAAGTACGGGCCTCTTTCTAGCACTGGTACTATCGGTTATTACTATGGTGGCTGGCTATTTTATTCTACCAGTAGTATTAGCGGGTTATGGTAAGGACGAGGTTTTTATTGGTCTGGTCTACCTGCCTTACATACTAGTAAACTTATTAACTCTGGTCACGGCGGCAGCAGTACAGGGCCGGATGCATTTACTGAAATACAATGTGCTACGTGCTACGTTAAATGTCATCTACTTAGTAGAAATAAGCATACTGGCTCTGGTAAAAGAGACCTCCGTAATGAATTTTGTACTGGCCTCATTTATCGCTAATCTCTGCATACTAGCCCTCTTTCTTTATGTGGCCTTGTGCAACGGTTGGCTTTACTTTCCTAAGCCGGGCTATCTTAGGAACCTGCTGAGTTATGGCTCGAAGTCCTATCTCAGTGTGGTTGTGCTGATGCTCAATTCACAACTAGATCAAATGCTAATGTCGGTTTTTCTGAAGCCTTCTATCTTGGGGCTATATGTCATTGCCGTGACAGTTTCCGGTGGAGTTTCGATAATTTCCGGTGCTATCAGCTTAGTAGCTTTTCCAACTATTGCAGGAGCAAAATCCTTCTGTCTCAAGAGCGCGGAACTCGGTCGCTTCTTAAGAATCACGCTGGTATTATCCATTCCGGCGATTCTCTTCCTACTACTGACCACACCTTGGATTCTAAGCTTTTTTTTCGGGTCAGCATATCTTCCAGCGGTTCTGACAGCTCGCATCTTAATTGTGGCAGCTTTCTTTGCCGGGCTTAATCTAGTTTTAACGGTAGGCTTCAAAGCTTTCAACCGACCCCTAATAACAGCTAAAACGCAGTTAGTGGGGCTGGTTGTAACCCTCGCGCTCTTAGCTTTATTGCTACCCAACCTTGGTGCGGTGGGGGCGGCTTTGGCCTCACTCTTGTCATATTCACTGACCTGCGGCTTTATGTTTTATTCATTAAAAAAAGAATTAGGAATAGCACCTATGATGTTACTGCGCCCCACTACAGAGGACTGGAACTACCTGTCGAGGGTAATGTTAAGACTCAAACCTACTAAGTTAACCCTTCTAATAGTGGTGGCCGGGTTTCTCGCGGCACTCTCAGGAGTACTGGTTGCGCTGGGCTATCCACTAATTCCATTGGGATTAGTGGCTATTATAGCTTTTTTTGTCATTTTCATCAGTCATTGGCGTTGGGGCATTTATGGATTATTGTTATATCTACCGTTTTCTGGTCTGCCTTCCCTGATCTTATACCCAGGGCCACCAGCTCTTTCACTGATTAAAGATATAGTGTTTGTTATTCCGGCTTATTTGGGCTTTGCGATATGGTACCTTAACCATCACCGCCACCTACCATTCCCATTCTCCAAATTTTTAATTTATTTGATAGGTAGCCTCTCCCTCTTGTTAGTATTGCAAATATTTAATCCAAACCTAGTGGGTGGATTGTTAGTTGGAATTTTAGGATTAAAAGTCTGGTTATTTTATATACCACTCTACTTTATCACCTATTACCTTATCGAGACTAAGGAGCAACTAATTAGAGCTACACGCTTACTTTTCCTGTTAGGTCTGATTCCTGTCATCATCGGCGTAATACAAGCTATTCTGATTTATACCGGGAAAAGCGACCTAGCTTATAGTCTGTATGGCTCTGCGGCGGCTACCGTTACACAAGATTTCGCGCAGTTTGATGTCGGTGGCGACCAAGGTATTATGCGAGTACCGAGCATTTTTACTTTTACCGCTCAATACTCGCTCTTTGTGCTAATTATGTTGCCCATCGGCTATGTAATGTGGACTGTTTCTAACAGCAAGTGGTATTTGATTGGTATGGGCTTGATTGTGTTAGCTGGTGTTACCAGTGGAGTGCGATCCATGCTTTTGTTGGTACCAGCCTATATGCTACTGATAACTATCCTAGAACGGAAGTGGCAACAGGGCTGGAAAATAATCCTGTTGCCCATAGTTAGTTTTCTGGTAATGACCCTACTCTTAAACGTGGAAGTGGTCAATCTACTGAACTTTACTCAAAATATAGCGGGATTTTATGGGAGTAGCGATGGAGCAATCTACTTAGACTTTATCCGCGCCATCAATATGACCTTAATCGGACTAGGCACCGGGATGAGTACCAATGCCACGCGCCATCTTTTGCCAGATAGTAGCGTGGGTATTGCTACTGTCGTAGAAAATTTTTACGCTAAAGTTGTGGTAGAAATCGGTATACCCGGTTTGATAATCGTGATTTTGCTATTCATCGCGATCTTGGTCATCAGTTATAAGGTGGTTCATAGCCTGAAGGATAAAAAGCTCAAGATCTTTGCTAATGCTCTATTTGTCTTTCTATTTTTACAAATCTTTTACTTATTAAAAGGTTGTTTCTTAGATTTTGATCCGGTTAATGTCTATTTCTGGCTCTTTGCGGGCATAATGATAAAACTGCCTGCTCTTGAGCAACAAAGGTTGGTCATCAATGTATAAAGTTTTAGTAAGTCACCCCGCCAAACAAGGGAATGTCTATCAACGACCACTTGCCGTGCAACAATCCGGTCTGCCAGTTTGCTTTCTCACTGGCCTCTATTACAAACCTGATGAATTTCCCTATTCGATGGTGAAATGGTTGCCCGAATCAAAGCAGGCTACCATTATAAAAATTTTGAATAAACGTAGGCTAACCGAATTGAACCCACAGGTTGTCACCTCTCTATACGGACCCTGGTTAGAACTTGCCGTTAGACCGTTTCTATACGTTCCTTGGCTAGAACTTGCCGTCAAACCTTATACTGTTTATAGAACTTGGAACGCTATACACGACAAACTAGCGGCCCGATGGCTTTCTCATTCTTATAATCCAGAAATACCTACAATTATACACGGCTTTCAAGGTAGTTTTCTGCGTACCATCCGGGCCGCAAAACGACGTGGCATCCCGACGCTACTTGAGATTACCTTGCCACCTTGTGCCAACCCTATTGTGTCAGAGGAACGCCGCCGTTTAGGTCTCAAGCTTGGTGCTAAGCAGCCTTGGCCGGAGGATTTGCAGGAAATTCAAGAAGCCGATTATATTATGGCACAATCTTGGTTCACGATAAATTATCTGCTAGAACAGGGTAAGGCACCTGACCGCATTATTCATTTACCGATGGGTGTAGACATTCGCAAGTTTTCCCCTCAACCTTCGAAGGTAGCTGACGAGCATCCCTTTCGAGTGCTATTTGTAGGACAATTGAGTATACGCAAAGGTTTGCATCTTTTGTTGGAAGCTTGGAAACAACTCTCTTTACCCAATGCCGAGCTTATCCTAGTAGGACAGGTAACAAATAAAGAGATCGAGCCTATTTTACAAGCTTATAAAGGTCTTTACACGCAACTGGACTTTGTCTCTAATGAAAAGCTGGTTGAAACTTTCCAAACCAGCGATCTCTTTGTCTTTCCATCTTTAGCAGAAGGGGGCTGTAGCGTGGTGAATGAGGCACTGGCTTCAGGATTGCCGTGTGTAATTTCAAAAAATGCGGGTTCTTCTGTCCAAGATAGTGTCGAAGGTTATGTAGTACCTGTGGGCAATATAGAGGCCATGAAAAATCGGATTCTTTATCTCTATCAAAATCCCCAACTTAGAGAAGAGATGGGGCGAGCCGCCCGTAAGAAAGCCGAACATTTGAGTTGGGATACTTTCCAGCCTAGGTTGCTTTCGATGTATGAATATATCCTTTATAATCGCCCTGAGTCTAACGGAGAAGTATTGAATCTAGAATTTCTTTAATAATCTCATAATATCAAATAAAAATCTAGTCGAATTAAATAACATTATTCAATAGAAATTAAAACCATGAATTATATATACAGGAGTGGATTGATGAAGCTTTTAGTAATTGGTAATTCTTACGTTACCACTTTTGCTCAGCAAAAGTATCTGGCTATGAAGCAATTAGATCACAGCCTTCAATTACGTATAGCAGTACCTCCTGATATGGGACATATCTTCCAGCAATATAAATTAGAGGTGGCTCTAGGCTTAGAGACAGATTTGATCCCTTTGAAAAAGGTTTGGGGTAACTCTACTATGAACTACGTACTGAACCCTGTAGGTCTAGCGCAGTTAATCAGAGAATTTCGGCCGGATCATGTACATATAGAAGAAGACCCACATTCACTGGTAGGGGTAGAAGCAGTGATACTTACCTCTCTTTTTGCAAGCAAAGCCAAAATCAGTTTTTTTATTTGGGACAATCTAGCGAGAAAACCGAAATTTCCATTAAACATCATTAAAATAGCCTTCACGAAATTCTCTTTCTCCCGCTCAAATTTGGTAGTATGCGGTAATAAAGAGGGTCAGCAATTACTTAAAACAGTAAAGGGCTATTCTGGTTCAAGTGTGGTGCTACCACAAGTAGGGCTAGATCTTTGCGACTATAATCTGACACCTGACCTCAAAATACAAAAACTACTTCAAATAGAATCAGGGGTTCCGACCATAGGGTTTGCTGGTCGCTTAGTGCCTGAAAAGGGAATTATGCTGCTGTTAGAAGCTTTGTACACCTTGCAGGACTTACCCTGGAAGATGGTTATACTTGGCTCAGGCCCACTATCGGATGAAATAAATACGCATTGGAAGAGGCTGTTTAGAGATCGTTTAGTAATGCTTGGAGTTGTGCCACTTCGAGCAGTAGCTGACTATCTAAAGTGTTTCGATATTTTCGTCTTACCTTCTTATAGTACTCCCAAGTGGAAAGAACAATTCGGGTTAGTATTGGCGCAGGCTATGATGGCCGGAAACGCCTGTATTGGCTCTTCTTCTGGTGCAATTCCTGAAGTTTTGGGTAGTGCTGGCCTTGTCTTTCCAGAAAGGGACAAGGCAGGATTAGTTCTAGCCTTGACTACACTGCTTCAGTCTAAAGATCTTCGCCAGAGTCTTGGAGTAGAAGCAAGAATTTATGCTTCGCAATATTACACAAATTCTACTATTGCAGAAGCATATTTGCACCATTTTAAGATTTAAAGTCTATTATTCTTATAGATTAAGGAAGGTGTATTTCACTTGAAACAAGCAAATTCAAGCTTAGAGACTGGAAAGGTGCAGTGTCCAGTTTGTAAAAGCAATGAGATTGGTACGTACTTTCAGAATTGTACAGACCTACTTTACCAGCATCCCGGAAAATGGCGGCTTTGTGAATGTAAAAAGTGCAACATTGTCTTTACAGATCCGGTGCTTTCTGAAGAGGAGTTACTTTCTTACTATCCAGAGAATTATAGTGCTTATAATAAAAAGAGGAGCGACAACTATCCAGTCCTGATTAAGTTGTTGCGAAAAGCGGTGCGTTTTCCCTATACGATCAGGTTTGGAGACCTGCTTTCTCTTGAGCCACCTTTTGGGAAAGGTCGTTTGCTGGATATAGGCTGTGGATCTGGACTAATAATGAAGCAAGCAATAGAGCAGGGCTGGAAATGTTGGGGGATTGATGTAAGTCCTTTCGCCGTAGCTAAAGCTAAAAAAAACGTTCCAGAAGCTACAATCTCGCAAGATACCTTAGAAGGTTTTGCCACCGAAACGCGCTTCGATCTTATTTATTTCTCTCATGTCTTGGAACATTTACATAACCCGAAGGAGAATATCTCAAAATGTTTTAATCTATTAGCTCCGGGTGGTAAGTTAGTAGTTACGGTACCCAATATTACTAGCTTTGAGGCCAAAATCTTTGGCAAACGCTGGATTGGATTCGACGTTCCTAGGCATCTAATCCACTTTCGGGAAGATGTAATTATGCAACTATTACAAGAAAGCGGCTTCTGTAAGCTTAAACTCAGGCCCGCCTTCTTTGCATCATCTATCAGTGAAAGTTTAATTCTACTGCTGCCTGAAATACTCAGATATAAAGTACTTTATTCGCAAGCGGCCCGGTATTTCTATGGACTAATTATTTTTCCAGCTTCTGTAACTTATTTAATGGGAAACAAGAGCATTATTGAAATCACTGTGCAAAAACCTTATGTCCATTAAGGTAATAATTGTAACTTATAATAGCTCCAAGAGTATTTCCAATTGTATAGAAGCACTGAGTTTAGCCAGTAAGAATTACTTGCTCTATATCATAGTAGTAGATAATGCTTCTACTGATAATACTTTGGTCGTGTTAGATAACTTATATCCTGAGTTACCTGTGATTCAGCTAACAGAGAATACAGGTTATGCACATGCTAATAATATTGGCCTTTCTGAAATACTGGCACATGACCAAAACGATACTGCCATATTAATAATTAATCCAGATATTATTTTACCACCAGATTCTCTGGACAGCCTGTTTGCCCTTCTCACATCCGGTTCGGAGATTGGGATGGTATCTCCAGCGGTATCTAAATTAGAAAATGAGTCGCCAGAAGCGATTTTTCGACGCTATCGTCGGTTTCGTTCGCTTTGGGGAATACCTATGGCAAAATCCTTTCAAGGTCAAGTGCGTATTGTAGAAGTAGACCGTTTGCCTGGTTGCTGCATGTTAATTAAACCGATTGTATTAGAAAAAATTGGTTTATTTGATGAAGCTTATTTTCTCTATTGGGAAGAATTAGATTTATGTCTAAGAACACGCAGGGCTAACTTCAAACTTCTGATTAATACCGATATAGTTATAAAGCATAATATTAACGAAGGTGAAAGACCCCACCGAATTTATTATATGTACCGCAACCAATTCTATTTTTCCATTAAGAATTATGGCTATTTATTAGGAGCCGCTTTTCTAATTCGTAGACTGATCACGTTATTTTGTGAAATCTGGCACTTTCTAAGACTTCAGCGCTTTGACCTTCTGCAAACAATCTGGTCAGGTTTGGTGGCAGGGATAAAAGGTGAAAAAGGTCGTAGCTCGAACCAACATGCCACTCCAAAAATTAGCTGGAACTAACATTTTAATGTCTGATTTGCTGGTGTGGTTATTAAATTCAAAGTTTGATTCAGCTAATCTGATTTTAGTTTAGGATTAATGATTTGTATAATTTAACATCATTAAACAATAAAGATGAATTTAGACCTTTATTTAATATTCATATTACAGCTATAATTCTAACTTTTAACGAGGAAATCAATGTCGAGACTTGCCTTCAAAGTATAAATGGTTGGTGTCAGGAAATATTTATAGTTGATAGTGGAAGCACTGATTGTACTTTACAAATTTGTAAAAAATACACGGAACAGATTTACAAACACACCTTTGTAAATAGTGCCTCGCAATGGGATTGGGCTCTTAAAAATTTGCCTATCAAAACTGAATGGGTACTACCGCTAGATGCTGACCATATTATAACTGAAAGACTTCAGCACCAACTTATTGAAGCGGCATCAAATCCAGAACCTTCTATTGATGGCTATTATGCCACCCATCGTTACTTTTTCTTGGGAAAACGAATCCGAGGTTTTAAACCTTATAGCCTGCGCCTTTTCCGTTTAGGTAAAACTAGGTTGGATCGCAGTGAAATGGTGGACTTTCGCTTTCTAGTTGAAGGTAAAACGAAAAACCTCACAGGTGAAATACTCGAAATCAATAAGAAAGAACTATCTATAGACTTTTGGATTGATAAGCATCAAGTTTTCTCTTCAAGAATGGCCGTAGAAGAAATATTACGTACTCAGGCTCAGCTTAATTGGTCTTTCAAACCTAATTTGTTGGGCAATTATGATTCTCGGATTATATGGCTAAAGAACCGTTGGTATCATATGCCTCTCTACTTACGCCCTTTTATCTACTTTATTTACAGGTATTTTATTAGGCTCGCCTTTTTAGATGGCACTACTGGTTTTACTTATACTTTCTTACAGGCATTTTGGTTTAGATACTTGATTGATTTAAAGATAGGTAAGCTTAGAAGGCAGTTGGATCAAGGTGTAGTGACCCTAGAACAACTTCAGCAAGAATTTTCACCTAACTTTTAGCATCTTTAATAGAGAAGAAAGATTGCATCACTCTATGCTTAAAATGTTGGATACTATACGCTTGAAATGGCACCCTTTGCATCACCTCCGAAGCATTCCACTTCTACGGAAAAACTTGGCTAAATTGGACTTTCCTATATGGGTAAAATTATATGGTATTAACCATAAAGCCCAAATTAGGTCAGTTCGAAATGCCTCATATCTGTTAAGTACAAGAATCATTGAACCAGAAATAGGGGCTTTATTTATTGCAATCAGTAAAGTGCTTTCTCCCAAAGTATTTTGGGATGTTGGAGCAAATATTGGCTATTATAGCTGGCTTCTAAATTCTAATACTAAAGATTTAGAAGTATTTTTATTTGAACCAGACCCGATAAATTATCAGTTATTAATTCATACGATTGAGCGATACAAACTGTATAACCTTAAACCATTTGCAACCGCAATAAGTGATGGAATTGGGAAAGCGGATTTTGCGGTCGATTCAGACTCAGGTGCTACCGGAACTCTCGAAAAAGCAGGTAAATCATTTAGTAGCCGACATTATAAGGTCTTACCAAAGACAATAGTAGTGGAAAAAACTTCTATTGACGAAGTAAGGTGGAATATAGAGAAAAACCAATTGATTTCATTAAAATAGATGTGGAGGATCATGCTTACAGTCCACAAAGATTGTGGAACTAGGGAGATCGCTTAGGAACTTGCAAA
>JACAUC010000116.1 GCA_013390945.1 Candidatus Chloroheliaceae bacterium | reverse complement strand
TTGGACTACCCGAATTGTAAAGCGAAGGTTCCCGATTTTGAACCTTGCCTTAGCACTAAATACTAATAACTAACTACTTTCAAGCTTTGACCATATCATAGGTAACACTGTTTAACACCAAACCAAGATTTCGATTGACCTGATCCTGATTATGTACCAGCAATTTACCCTCATAATACTTACTATAAGACCAAAATCTTAGATTAGTGCCCTTTGTAGTAGATTGCGATTCTATTCTCAGGTAGAGCGTCCTTCCATTACACTTTTCTAAAGGTTTTGGAAGCGCGACCGTGAGTAGTTTGTTATTCCTAAGCTCCGAAAGGGCCATCTTGTAGTGAAAAAGTTCGGTCTGATCGTACTGAAGAATTAGATCAAATTCGGCATTAGAGCCACGCCCCTCTTCAGGGCCAGACATAAGGGCTATATCGCGAAGGGTATCTACCCTACAGATAAAAGATTGAGTAATGCCCTTATTAGGTAAAACTTCGTTGGTCAAAGTGCCGCTACTTACATCCAGTGGTATATAAGAGAGATCGCCAAAATAGCGCGTAGAGATAGAATAGAGCGTAGCACCCAAAACCAGAAGAGTGAAAATAATTAAGAACAAACCCTGTTTAACTAAACTTAGATTCAAACGAACTTTCCGGTTATAAAACAAGAGTAAGAGCAGTGGCAAGGCTGGCAGAAAGTAACGTCCTTGGAGAGTAGTCAGAGCCTTGCTGCCTACACCCATCCAAGCGACATAAGCGGAAGTAACGATGCCCAAAACAGTTAGACCGAAGATGGCGATTAATTTTAATTTGTGGAGCAGACCTATTTTTATTTCGGCCTTATGATCGGTCAAGGCTAAAAAGATCAAATAGACTTCAATGGAGAAGATAAGAAACCCATTAATCGCCGTATCTAGCCAACCTAACCTGAAACCAATGGCAGCATCAAGGTAGTTGGTGAGCATAGGTATAAAAGAGTAGGGAAACCTTTGTAAAAAACCGATTGGATCGGACAAAATAAAACGGATTTGCTGCGAAGGTGAAGGGGACGAAGGCAAAGCTTCTAAGGCAGTAAGGGCAATACCCGAACTTAAAAAGCTCCAAAGAGCCACGCTACCAAACCCGCTTAGCAGTACCAAAACGCCTGATAACCAATATTTGACGAGGCCACCTATTTTTTTTACAGGAATCAAGAAATATAAAAATAGCAGGGTCACATAAGTTTGCTTGGAAAGCCCAATCGCGATTGCAAGTAAGATGAGCAAGAGCAGGCTTTTGAAGGTAAACTTTTTACGCTCGTCGAGGGCATAGCTCAAAATCAAGCTCAGAAAGAGTAAAGCACTACTATTAGTAAAACTATCCGCCGAGAGTGAGACGGTCTCATGGAGCATCATCGGGGAGAGGGCAAAGAGAAGAAAGACCCATTTGAAAATAGGCGTGATTTTAATGGCAAAATAGATGAGCAAGGTGGAGAAGAAGAGATTGGCAAACCGCCCCAAATAGGTCAGGAGTATGGGGGAAGCACCAAAAGCTCTGCCGACGGCGATAGCTGAAGCAGCAGGTAGATACGAGACTGGAGGATAGGAGAGAGCCACCATACTGGTCGGTAGAGTCTCCTTCTCTTTGAGGGGTGCCCCAAACATTGCCAGAAGACAGGGAACCGATACTTTTAGATTGGGACGGCCCGGAAGAGAAGAAATACTACACACATTCAAGTAAAGACTAGTGGGCATATCCGTTATAATCGTTTTTGAGATAATCAGCCCATCAGTGATTTTATAGGCACGGGTCATATGGGAGATTTCATCAGGCACTTGGTAAGGTGGTGTAAAGATTCCAAATAAAATTCCAAAAAATAAACCTAAGACTAAAAAAAGCTTCTCTGGCGTGGAGATTATCTTTTTATAGGAACAAAAAGTGGCAAAGGTTAGGCGCAAATAAGTGGGCGTGACTAGTGGGGAGTGGGAGGCTTTTGGTCGCCCTTGGTAGGTTTGCCAAGCATTAACAAGCTGAGCGTAGACTCTTTGAGTAACAGGACTAGTCCAAGCTAAGGTAAAGGCGGCTAAACCAAACAATAAGCCTAAATAGAGACTACTAATCAGGAAAAGAGGAAAGGTGAGCCGATCTATCACGCCTATCGAAGAAAGCAGAGCTATCGCCGCTACCATAAAACCGAGACCTACGAGACAAAGTAGGCTGGCTCCATAGTTGGCCCAAGCCAACGGCCCGCCGAAACGGAAACGCCTGCCTAACCAGAAAAGACCTAACGCCATTAACCCTAAGAGCGGCAGTGACCAAAAGAGCCACATCCGCTTACCTATCGCGGACCACGCTTCTTCGCGGTCTAGCGTAAGGCTCTTTACCATCGTGCCTAGTTGACGAATATCACCATTGGAGGGAGCAAAAGTAGGGCTAATTAACTCTACACTTAAAGGCAAGGGATCCGATGGTAGATCGGTCTTGACCGCAATGGGTACAAATTTAAGCGAAAATTGCTGAAAGTCAGGGTTCGTAGGATCTGGTTGAAACTCGCCCACATGTAAACCATTCACCAGCACCACCACAGGCTTATTGGGGCCGCCCGCAGTGGTTGCACTACGCAACTCTACTTTTAATACCAGTGGCCTAGAACTCTCAAAAGGAAAGCGGAGGGTCGCACGTGGGGCAGTCCAGACGTAAGTATTTCCAGCGGCATCTACTTGGGGCTGAAAAAAGCCCGTTATTTTATCCTTCTCATCCTCGGTAGGTTGACCCAATTGTTGCGGTGAGTAGCTAAGTTGAGTTTTAGGCTGGACAAATGGCAGGCTTACGAGGCAGCAGAAGCCTATCAGAATTGCCAACCCCCAAAGCCCTACTTTAGTTGAAGCTTTTTTAATTAGACCGACAGATTCAGGAATTAAGTCCGGTGATAGCGTCTCCACTTAATTAATTATCTTTCTCTGGGGAAGAAGAGCCCTCTATCGCTTCAGCAATGGCCCTCTTCCGCACCAGTACCGTAATCTGATGTTCAATTTTTTTGATTTGGGATACCTGCGCGATATTATTAAAGAGGGTGTACATAATAAAGGCATAAAAGATCAGGTCTGCGCCACGACCTATTCCAATTAAATTTGCGATAGAGGTAGAGAGATCAGGAAAAAGAACCACTATTATTCCGGCTAACATTAGCACCAGATAAACTAAACGATCCAAGAGGGCATCCCGAAAATAAAAGATATATATTAGAAAAAATAAGATGAGGGCGATTAGGATAAGTTGACTCAAATACATATTAGGTTAAAATTCCTTATAAATGACTGCGTAGCATGTCCCAAATGATATTGATGCTTTGGACAATCTTTTGGCCTTTAACTTTAGAATATTCGGTATAAGTTATAGTTACTGGAATTTCACAATATCTAAGTTTTAATTCTGATATTTGCGAGAGTATTTCCGAAGCGTGGGCCATTCTGTTCTGTTTGATTTTGATTTGAGCCGCCGCTTTAGCCGTAAAAGCCCTTAATCCATTGTGGGTATCGGTTAGCTTCAAGCCAGTGGTGATTCTAGTCAGGAGAATGGCTAACTTTAAAGTTAGCTGTTTTCGCAGATTTATATTAACCGCGTCGCCTCTTCTCAAAAAGCGTGATCCTAAAGCTACGTCATAGTTTCCCGTTTTGAGCGAATCGAGCAATTGGGCAATCGAGTCTCGGCCATGTTGACCATCTGAATCGAAAGTTACGATAAATTCAGTCTCTGGAAAGAGGAGCGCATATTCTATACCCGTTTGCAAAGCCGCCCCTTGCCCAAGGTTACAGACATGGCGTAAAACCGTGACTGGAAAGTCTAAAGCTCTTTGGTAAGTGTGGTCAACCGAGCCATCATCCACTACTACGACATTATAAGGTAGTTGGCAAAGTTGATTTAAGACTTCACCGATAACCTGTGCCTCGTTATAGGCCGGAACTACGATCCAGACATTAGCTCTTTCTTTCATCGGCGGGCTACACTCTCCTAAATGTAGGGTATATTGCTGGGCGATAGCATTAAACTGCGCCTTTTGGAGTGACTCACCTTCTAGCACTCTCTGGTTGTCTCCTCTTTGAAAATTAGGAACAGACCGCGACTCCAGTTTGGGTGAAGTCGCATTTCAGTTAATGAGATTATACAACATTTCATCACCGGACGGAACCGCTTCCTACAAGTTTCCACCACATCTCGATTTGCCACCAAACAAAAGTGGGTCTCTATTTCATAGAGACCCACTTTACCCTATCTTTAGTTTTAGAACCGTTTAGGAAGATTTGGTCTTCGGTTTCGGTGCTGGCTTAGGTGCTGGCGCGACAGGCTTAGGTGCTACCACGACTGGTTTAGGTACTGCTGTCGGTGCTGGTTTAGGCACGGCTGTTGCTACCGGTTTCGGTGCTACCGTTGGTGCGGGAGCCGCGGGTGCTACAGGAGCCGCGGGTGCGGGAACCGCTGGTTTCGCAGGTGCGGGAACCGCTGGTTTCGCGGGTACTGGAACCACTACCACTGGTGCGGGAGCTACCTGCCCCGACGC
Source organism: Candidatus Chloroheliaceae bacterium (assembly GCA_013390945.1). Classification (GTDB taxonomy): domain Bacteria; phylum Chloroflexota; class Chloroflexia; order Chloroheliales; family Chloroheliaceae; genus L227-5C. Next base: position 12,323 of record JACAUC010000116.1, on the reverse strand, counting down.
TTGGGTCGGAACCTCGGTCGGTTTGACCTCAACTGCGGGTTTCGCCTCTGTGACAGCAGTAGCAGTAGGCTCTGCCGCAATCACTGGCTCGGTCGCTGTGGTCACGCTAGATGACACGGGAGTCGGCCAACCTATCTTGATCGAACCAAGTATGGCAGTGACATCCTGCTCAGTGGGTACTTCGACAACATCAGCGGTTGGTGAGTCGTAGGCATTAGCCGCCAACTTTTCGGCTACCTCATGGCCTACATAAAAGAAGGAAGCCACCGAAATCACACCTGTCAGAGAGAGGGCACCGAAGCTGAGCCAAGCCGCTTTCTTGGGTGATTTTTGCTTAGCAAGACGTAAATTCTCAAAATTAGTAGTAACCATTTGTCTCTACTCCTAGTAACTCTCTGTGGTTTCAATAATCCAATAAGTTGATTTCGGGAAGGTTTTTAATCCCATCTGCTCTGCTCAGTCTAAAGAAGAAGCAAACCTCGCCGTGTGGAGTAGCGGTTTGTTACTCTCCTCTTTACTGGTCTTATATTACCTTCCGAAGATTGGAGGAATATTGGAAAATACTTTACTTTATAAATTTTGCGTTAAGAATAGGTCAACTATAGGCAGTGATTAGTACCAAGTACTATCAGGGAGGTTCCAAGCCGCCGAAAACTGGGGCCACTTCAAACCAACTAAAAGATAAAAGGAATAAGCCACTTACTCTTGGCTTTATAACTAGCATACTCAGGATAGCGCGAGAGTGAGCGGTCTTTCCTTATTATATTCGGTATCCAGACGATACAGATTACAAAAGCTAGGGCCGCAATTGGTATCCAGTCCCTTGCCAGCAGGCTAAAACCCAAGTAAATCAGCAATTCGCCAAAGTAGTTGGGATTACGCACCTTGCGCCAGAGTCCCTCGGTGACAAGCTGACCGGGGCGCAGCTTTAGCGCGATATATTTTTGCAAATCGGCGGTAAAGTGAAAAAAGACCCCAAAGGTATACATACTGATGCAGCAGGCCAAATACCAACCGGAGGCTTGGCGGTTTTGGGAGGTAATCAGCCAAGGGGCAATCCAATAGAGCGACAAAACACCCCAAATACCGCCGCCGATAATGAGGTTACACGCTTGCTCCCACTGGCGGTCAGGAAATATTCGGCTCTTGAGTAGCCACAAAAAACCATAACTACCATGCAAAGCCAAATAGACCCAAGCGGTCGGATTGTCCCACTGGTTATAAAAGACGATCAGCGAAAGGACGGCTAGGGCTGTCATCGCCTTGTGTGAATCTATAAAATATTTAAGCTTCATAAAATCACCCTTCTACGTACAATTTATGCACGTAAATTGTAGCTTATTTCCAGTGGAGAGGCAAGAATAAAGGTCGGTGCTTCCCAACTTGCCTCCCTACCAATAAGCTCTAACACCGGGCTAGGCGCAAGTATTTGCATCAACTCTTATAACGCCAACTTCACCGCACTCAGCAGTAGTTGCCTATAACCCTAACTTTGCTATAGGACGGTCAAGAAGGTCGTCCTATAGCCTCTAACTTAGCGTGTACTAAACAAAGTCTTGCCAAAAAATTACTTATGAGTTAAAATTGGGTGAAATCTTTATACTTTATTGCCCGGCTAAGTAGGACTGGAATAAGGGGACTGAAATTTAAAAATGATTACAGAAAATAGCATATTAAACACCCGCTACCGTCTCGACAAGAAAATTGGGCAGGGCGGCTTTGCCCAAGTCTTTCTCAGTACCGATCAAGTACTGCGACGGCAAGTAGCGATCAAAATCCTAAGCCCCGAACTAATACATGAAGATGACAGCTTCTTGGTTAGATTTGAGCGCGAAGCCCAATCTATTGCCGCACTAGATCATCCCAATATATTAGGAGTCTATGATTTCGGACGAGTGGAGGATACCACCTACCTAGTAATGCCCTATATCGAAGGTGGAACCCTTCAGCAAAAGTTACATCGTGAAAAAAAGCTCACCCCTCAGGATGCCAGCCAATACTTACAGCAAGCCGCCGCCGCCCTCGATTATGCCCACCGCCGCAACATCGTTCATCGCGATGTCAAACCCCAAAATATGCTGTTGCGAGCCGAAGATGACCGCCTCTTCCTAGCCGACTTTGGAATTGCCAAAGTGCTAAATTCGGCCAGTACCCATAGTAGTACCAAAGTAATGGGTACACTCTCCTATATGTCCCCAGAGCAGTTAAACGGCAATGTCGTGACCATGACCGATATTTATGGCTTAGGCTGCGTCCTCTTCCAAATGCTAACCAATCAACTACCCTATAACGGCACAGCCGAACAGGTGATGATGGGCCATATGATGCAACCCATACCGTCCATCATAGAACGGAGCCTCGGTCAATTGCCCCCCCAAGTTCAAACGGTCATCGAAAAAGCCCTTGCCAAAAAGCCGCAAGATCGCTATCAGACCGCCGGTGAGTTGGCTAAAGCTTTTGAAGCCGCTATTTCAACCCCTCGGCTGGCCGCTTCAACAAATCCACAGCCTTACTCCGTCGGCGAAGAAGAGGCACCCACCGAAATAATTACTACGACTAATCGTTCCACTGGTCGTCCCACGGGTGATCCAGCGGAACTAACTGGCAGCCCCTCTTCTTCCACCTTAATCTCGAATCCCAACCTTCCCACTGGTGGTTCCACTGGTGGTTCCACTGGTGGTTCCACTGGTGGTTCCACTGGCCGGGTCGCACCCTCTTCCTCGGCTGGCCGCGGTGATAAGCCGAAACGTCAGAATACCGCTCTATTATTAGGTGGGGGCGGAGTGGTGCTAGTGCTAATCGCTATCGCGGCCCTATTTTTGCTACTGAGTGGCGATAAGAACGGCCAGTCGAAGGGGACAGATGGTTCAACCCGTTCGGCTACCAACGCTGCAGTTGCGGCTGTCACCGCCACTTTGCCAGAGGCTACCGCTACAATCGCGAGTGTCGCTAGTGCTACGGTTGCCATCGTAGTTCCTCCTACTACCGCCTACCTTCTCCCAACTGCTACCTCGGCACCCATACCAACCGTTACACCTACTCCAAGCCTAGCAGTCTTTGCCATTGGCTCTACCCGCAAAGGTGAAGGCGACGCAGTGGATAAAGATTCTACCAGCGAATTTACACTTGGGGAAGATGCCTTTATCTTTGTAAACTATGGTCAGGCTCTACCAAATCAAGATAAGCTGGACTTTACACTAATTTATAACGGTGTACCGCAGTCCCCCAAAACTTATACGCTAGAAAAAGAAGCTGGTTTCCTAATTATCCCCCTCGGTAAATTGGGGGAGGGAAACTATCGGACAGAATTGCGCTACAATGGCAATCTCTTGCCAAATTTGCCGGAATTTAAAGTCTACGCCCCACCTACTTCTACTCCTATACCACCACCCACTCTAATTCCGGTCGTCTATCCTACCAAAGTCCCGGTTCCAATAGCCACCATTATACCGCTACCACCCAGACCCACACCCACACCCTTGCCACCCAAACCACCCACACCCTTGCCACCCAAACCACCGGGGCCATCTACCTGTGAGCCAGGTCGGTGCTAAAGGCACTGACCTTTGACCAAACTTTTGACCATTTTGGCCTATCTGATTTTAGATTTTAGATTAGTGGCAATAGCCTCTAGCAATCCAAAATCCAAAATAGGGAAATCCAAAATGAGAAAGACAGAAGGAGGTTTTCTGTGAAGACTAAGCGTTTGCACCTAACCTATGGTAATTTACTGGCCGTACTCTTCTTGGTCTTGAGCCTAGTACAGTACAGCCCAGTTCAGGCAGCAGATAACAGCCAGCTCTTCCCGGAGACGGGTAAGACGGTAAGTGGTAAATTCTTGCAGTACTGGCGAGCCAACGGTGGACTAGCGGCCTACGGCTATCCCACCACCGAGGCTCAGAATGAGGTGGATCCTGAGACAGGCAAGACCTTCCTGACCCAGTGGTTTGAGCGCAACCGCTTTGAGTTGCATCCCGAAAATGCTGGTACAAAATATGAGGTGCTACTAGGGTTGTTGGGTAAGGACTTACGGCGTGAGGCTCTCACCGCCGACCCCGACTTCCAACGCGCCGAGGTCATCTTTAACTCGGCCTACTCTAAAGATCAGCAGCGTTACTTTGAGGAGACCGGCCACAATTTGCGCTTTGGCTTCTTGAGCTACTGGAACCAGTACGGCGGTTTGGAGCGGTTCGGCTATCCCATCAGCGAGGAGCATAAAGAGGTAGATCCCGAAACGGGCAAAGTCTTCCTGACCCAGTGGTTTGAGCGCGCCCGCTTTGAATATCACCCCGAAAACCAGCCTCCTTATGATATTCTGCTGGGACTCTTGGGCAACCAGATTAAAAATCCCAAAAGCAAGTTAGAGTTTGTCTGGAAAGTGGGGCGAAGTTACAACCAGTTGAGCCGACCGTCAGGCATTGTGGTAGATGGTCAAGGCAATATCTATGTGGCTGACTTTGGCTCGGACTTTATCCAGAAATACGATAGTACGGGACACTGGATTGCCAAGCGGGGCGGTTCGGGTTTAGGTGAGGATGACTTTTTTGGATTACGAAGTATTGCCATGGATGGTCAAAACAATCTTTATGGAGTAGATAGTGGCAATGATCGAATCAAGAAGTTCGATGGCAACCAACCCCAAATGCCGCAGACCTTCAAGTTTGGCACTAAAGGCACGGGCGATGGTCAATTCAACTCCCCTTCTGGCATCACCGTAGATGGTCAAGGTAATCTTTATGTTGTAGATAAAGGCAATAGCCGCATCCAGAAATTTAATAGCAATGGTCAATTTCTGGCTAAATGGGGAAGTGAGGGTACGGCGAACGGGCAGTTCACTAATCCAGATAGTATCGCCGCCGACGGTCAAGGCAATCTTTACGTCTCTGAAACGAGCAATAACCGCATCCAAAAGTTTGACAGTAGCGGCAAATTCCTGCTCAAGTGGGGCAGTTCTGGTAGTGCTAACGGACAATTTAACCTACCTTACGGCCTAGTCGCCGACGGACAGGGTAATGTCTATGTGGCCGATAGCAACAACCAGTCTATTCAGAAATTTGACTCTACGGGACGGTTTTTAACGCGCTGGGGCGGTTTCGGCAATGGCGATGGCCTCTTTAATAATCCTTTAGGTGTAGGACTAGACGGGCAGGGCAATGTTTATGTCGCCGATTTTATCAATGAGCGGGTGCAAAAGTTTGATTCTACGGGTCACTTCCTCTTAAAGATTGGTGGCGTAGGTAACGGTGAGGGTAAACCCTTTGCCCCATGGGGTATCGCGGTAGACAGTTCCAATACTCTTTATGTCGCCGAATATACCAACCATCGAGTGCAGCGGTTTGACTCCAGTGGACGTTTCCAATCCTTCTTGGGAGGCTATGGCAATCTTGATGGGCAATTCATCACCCCCTATGGTGTGGCGGTGGATAACCAAAACAATCTCTATGTAGCCGACACGGGTAATCACCGCATCCAGAAATTTGACAGTAGTGGCAAATTCTTGGGTAAAATCGGCAGTAAGGGTAGTGCCAACGGTCAATTTAACAACCCGGTTGCCATAGTGCTAGATAGTCAAAGAAATCTCTATGTGGCAGATTATTCCAATAGCCGCATCGAAAAATTTGACAGTACTGGCAAATTCCTGCTCACTTGGGGAAGCAAGGGTTCTAACGACGGCCAATTTAACGAAGCTTACTCCATCGCGGTAGATGGGCAAGGCAACGTCTATGTCGTAGATTCCAGCAATAATCGCATCCAGAAATTTGATAGTAATGGAAAATTTCTGACCAAATGGGGTAGTAGTGGTAACGCCAACAACCAGTTTGGTTTCCCCATCGGTGTAGCAGTAGATGGGCAGGGCAATGTCTACGTGACCGACGATAACAATCGTAGGGTGCAAAAGTTCGATAGCAACGGCAATTTCCTGCTCACTTGGGGCAGTTTTGGTAGTGCCGATGGTCAGTTTATCCGGCCTGAAGGCATCACCATAGATAGTGCCAGCAATATCTATGTCTCGGAAGTATATAACGACCGGGTGCAGAAGTTCCGCCAACGCTAAACCTAGGCTGGGTATCGGGTATCAGGATTTTGGATTTCTTGATTTTGGATTTTAGATTAGGGGCAATAGCCACCATACAAGTCAACTGGTTGCCAAAATCCAAAATGCCGATACCCGTTTTAGAAAACTTTCCAAACCGCTTTGTTAGTAATCATTTTTGATATATTAGCCTCCTCCTATTGACATTTATAATTTAAGTGGTATCATAAAATCAACCGAATGCTCTTTAGCACCTATCAGACGGAACCGGGCCATTGGCAGGCCATTAAAAAAATCATCAACCATTTTAGGTGAATGTTATGTCAAGTGATCCATTGGATTTCTCGGTAATAATTTGTGCCTATACAGAAGAGCGCTGGAATGAACTTCGCGCCGCCGTAGCCTCCGCCCAAAACCAGACCCACCCACCCCGCGAGATTATTGTAGCCGTAGACCATAATCCGAATCTTTTTAAACGAGTGCAGCAGGAAATACCGGGTGTCATCTGCGTGGAGAATTTCTCTTCATCAAGAGGTCTCTCCGGCACTCGCAATAGTGGTATAACCCTAGTAAAAGGAGCGGTGGTAGCCTTCCTAGATGATGATGCAGTGGCGGCCCCTAATTGGCTCGAAAAGTTACGCGAGGGCTACACCCAGCCTGAAATTAGGGGCGTGGGTGGGGCAATTTTACCGCAATGGCCCAAAGAGGCTCCGGCTTGGTTCCCCGAAGAGTTCCTTTGGGTCTTGGGCTGCACCTATCGCGGTATGCCCACATCTGATGCACCCATCAGAAACTTGATCGGTTGCAATATGTCCTTCCGGCGCGAGGTCTTTCAGGCTATCGGTGGTTTTCGGATTGGGCGTGTCGGAACCCTCTCGATTGGTCAAGAAAACGATGAGACCGAGTTTTGTATTCGTTTGGCCCACTTTTGGCCGGAGACCCTTCTACTCTATCGGCCTAGTGCCATAGTCCATCATAAAGTACCCGTACAGCGCCTTCGCCTAAGCTATTTTGTGCGGCGTTGCTATTCGGAGGGTATCTCCAAAGCCCGTTTGGGCAAAGTAGTGGGGCGCAAGGCCAGCCTATTTTGCGAATGGACTTATACCCTCAAAACTTTACCGCTAGGTATCGCCCGTAATGCACTACAGTCACTCCTGCGGCTAGAGTTAGGAGGCATTGGTCGGGCCATGATGATTGTAATGGGCTTGATCTTTACCCTAGCAGGCTATTTGTCGGGCGGCCAGCAGCGGCCAGCCGAAGGTGTCAGGTGTCAGGAATTATCCGATTTTGGATTTCTTGATTTTAGATTTTGGATTAAGGGCAATAGCCTACAACAATCCAAAATCCCCAATCCAAAATCCAAAATGGTTATACCCGATACCCATCACCCAATACCCAACACCCGATACCCGTCACCCAATACCCGGCTGGCCGTGCTGATGGTTACGCCACGTTACTTCCCTTATAGTGGCGGAGTAGAAAATCATGTTCATCAGGTAGGGCGCGGCCTCGTCCGTCGTGGGGTAGAAGTTACCGTCTTGACGACGGATTTTAGCGGCAAACTGCCTACCCACGAAGAGATAGAAGGTATTCAGATTCGAAGAGTACGTTCTTGGCCTGCCAAAGAGGATTTTTATTTTGCCCCCGAAATTTATCGGATGATTAGGCAAGGAGACGGCCAGCCGACCGGCCAGCCGACCAACCAACCGACCGACCAGCCAAAATGGAACCTAATCCATTGCCAAAGCTACCACACCTTTGTACCAATCCTAGCAATGCTGGCCGCTCGTCAGGCCAAAATTCCCTATCTGCTCACTTTCCATGGCGGCGGCCATTCCTCCTATCTCCGCCATTCGATGCGAAGTCTTCAACTCAAGCTACTTGCACCACTCTTGGCCGACGCTGAAAAGTTGGTGGCAGTAGCCCGCTTTGAAATAGAGTATTACCGAAAGTTGTTAGGGCTACCTGCCGAAAAGTTTGCCTATATCCCCAATGGCTCGGATTTGGCCCCTCTTAATCTCAACCAAACTCCCAGCCCATCCAAATCAAGTTTAATCACTTCGGTGGGGAGGCTAGAACGCTATAAAGGCCACCATCGGATTTTAGCGGCGATGCCCCAAATTTTAGAGCAAAGACCAGAGGCTCGCTTGCGAATCGCGGGTTCCGGCCCTTTTGAACCGGCCCTCCAAGCGTTAGCCCAAAAGCTAGGGGTGGCACACCGGGTAGAAATTCAGGCCGTGCCGCCCGATGACCGCATGGCCATGGCGAACCTACTAGCCGACTCCGCCCTAGTGACGCTGTTCAGCGAGTTCGAGACCCATCCTATCGCAGTGATGGAGGCTCTGGCACTAAAACGTCCGGTGCTAGTAGCCGATACATCGGGATTAAGCGAATTGGCCCAAGCGGGACTAGTGCAGAGCATTCCGCTCAAAAGTAGCCCCTCCGAAATAGCCGTAGCTGTTCTCAAAGCCTTGGCGCAACCGAGTATACCCAAAGATGTAGAGGAGCGTACATGGGATATGTGCGCCGCAGAACTGCTCCTGCTTTATCAACAAATTTTAGGGAGGCCACTATGCGTATCCTAATGCTCACCCAATTCTACCTACCCCTCATCGGCGGCGAAGAGAACCATGTGCGTAACCTGAGCGCGGCCCTCGTTAGCCGAGGACATGAGGTGGCTATTGTAACGCTCTGGCATAAAGGGTTAGCTGAGTTTGAAGTGGAAGAGGGGGTCAGAATCTATCGGATCAGGGGTACACTAGCTCGCGCCGAGTTTCTATTTGCTCAAACCGAACGCCGCTCCACCCCACCCCTACCCGACCCGGAGACGGTCTGGGCCTTGCGCCGGATTATAAAGGAAGAACGGCCCGCTTTAGTACATGCCCATAACTGGTTGATCTATTCTTTCTTACCCTTAAAAAAATGGAGTGGGGCAAAATTAGTCTTAAGCCTACACGATTTTAGCTTCGCCTGCCCTATCAAACGGTTTTTATATCAGGAAGCTATTTGCAGTGGCCCAAACCTAAAAAAATGTAGTGGTTGTACTCACGCACACTATGGGCTACTCAAAGCCCTACCAACCCTAAGCGGACACCGCTTAATGGGTCTCTTCGAGCGAAAAGCGGTAGAACTCTTTTTACCCGTCAGCCAAGCAATTGCCGAGGGAAACGGTTTGACCCACAGTAGCTTACCCTATCAAGTGGTGCCAAATTTTATCCCCGATGAGGTAGCCAAAATTGCTGACCAACCCGACCCGTTGGTGGCTCAATTGCCTAGCCAAAAATATCTGCTCTATGTAGGAGCCTTGGCCCGTTATAAAGGGGTAGATGTTTTGCTGCGAGCCTATGCCAACCTCAAAGCCCCGCCGCCACTAGTTTTGATTGGCTATCCGGCCCCCGATATGCCCACCGAATTTCCGCCCAACGTCAAGGTCTTCCAAAATTGGCCGCACCGAGCCGTAATGCAAGCTTGGCAGGCCAGCCTGATCGGGCTAACCCCTTCGATTTGTGCCGAAGCCTGCCCCACAGTGGTGATGGAGGCGATGGCAACCGGACGGCCCGTGATAGGAACCAATGTCGGCGGGATTCCTGATTTGATCGAAGAGGGGCAGACCGGGTTTCTAGTCACTCCCCGCAAGGCCGACGAGTTAGGCGCGGCGATTGAACGGTTGCTTTCCAACCCGGCTTTGTGCGAAAGGATGGGACTAGCCGCCCAAGTAAAAATCAAGGACTTTCAAGCCACCACCGTCGTCTCTAAGATCGAAGCTCTTTACCAAAAGCTATTCTAAGGCCCATCCTAGCGAAGCTTACCCGCCAGTGTCCCGCGCAATTGGTCGGCAAGATCATCTAATTGTAACTCTACCATCAGATCGAGGTCGGCGTTATTCCCAATCCCAACGTTGGCGGCAGGAATTTCGAGAATTACACTGGACGAATTATAAGGTTTGCCGATCTTTTGGGTATCTTCAACCCGGCTAGTTCCATCAGGGGAAAGCTCTACAGAATAGCTACCTCCCCCACCATAGGAGACACCGCCACTCGTTCGCCAACTGGCAAGGGTACTGGACCGCACACCTTTGGCGAAATCAGGGCTGGCTAGAAAATTCTCAAGTGCCTGCTTCAATGCGGCGGGCCGGTCGGCTGGCCGGGCAGTTACGTTCATGGTTCTCTTCCCTCTCTTCAATTTGATTTTGATTTTAGCAATACAATCGGCTGGCTGTTTTGTTTTAATTATACGGGCGAAATCAATGGTGTCAAGTAATCACCAATGTTCCCGCAAAAAAGAGATTAGTAGGGAGATGTAGTCAGCATAAGATGGACAACTGATACCGCTACCTGCTAGGTCGCGCATGGTCTCTTCACAGCTATAGACCGTAGGATGGGTGAAATAGTTAAAAGCTTCTGGCTCTATCCCCGTAAACCGACGTAGGCCGGGTATCTTTTTCAGGACGGTTTGAGCCAATGCCGCAGGTAAAGGCAGGCGGATTAGCCGATGTGCGGTGGCTTGGGCCACAAGCTTTAGCAACTGCTCCACCGTTAGGGGATGCGGATCGCACAACTGGTAGACCTTGCCCTTCGACTGCTCCAAACCGCTCAGATAAGTAATCGCCTCCACCACAAAATCACTCGGCACAAGGTTTACCTCATAATGGCGCGGATTACCTAGCACAGGTACAAGAGCCCAACGAGGTTGGCGCATAATCCAGCGCAGAAGATAATAGAGGCCATCATATTTTTGGGTGGCTCCCGTTCGGCTATCACCTTGCACTATCGCAGGACGGTAGATTGTAATCGGCAACCCTTGAGCCATCCGTTCCTGTACCGCTACTTCAGCGAGGTATTTGGTCTCTTCGTAGTAGTTATTAAAGGTCTGGCCTTTGTCTAAGTCAGTCTCCCGGAAAAGCCCTTTGTAACGCCCACTAACATAACAAGTACTAATATAATGGAAGCGGCGCAGGTTAGGAGACCCTTCGGCAAAGCCCAGCATAAAACGAGTACCCTCCACATTGACCCGCAGACCGAGCGGACGTGTCACGCCCAGATCGTAGATGGCTGCCAAATGATAGATTTCCACAATTTCGGCTTGCAACCGTTGGGAAAGTTTTGGCTCCAGCCCTAAATTCGCCACCGTTATATCGCCGTTGAAAAGCTGGATACGCCCGGCCCATTGAGGGTGCTGCTTTTCCAAGTCCGCCACCCGTTGCTCGGCCAGAGGCCAAAACTTGCTCTGCACTAGGCAAGCCAAAGAGACCTCCGACGGATAACGCTCTAACAGGCGCACCACCAATTCTGAACCTAGAAAGCCAGGGAAGCCGGTCAAAAAAATAGCCTGTGACATCTCTTTCAAAGTTTAGGGCTGAAAAAAGGGATAAATATCACGCAAATAGGGATTCTTCCGGTCACGCTCGCTAACCACCGGATTAGGGTTAGGCCAAGGTATCGCCAGATCAGGATCATCCCACGCAATCGCCGAGGTATCACTACCGTCATAGGTCTTGCTAACCAGATAGATATAATCAATTTCGGTGTAGGCATAGACCGAGTTAGCAAACCCCTCTGGCAAGTAGAGAGCCAAACCATTCTCTTCGCTAAGCTCAAAGGTCTCATAGCGTCCGAAGGTAGGTGAATCAGGCCGAATATCTACAATGGCACTAAAGGCTCGGCCCCTTGCCACCCAGACAATTTTATTCCAGCGTTCGGCGTGAAGGCCACGCAATACTCCTTTAGCGGAACGGGAAGAGTTGACTTGGCGGACTTCAAAAGTCTGCTTTATCAGAGAATTTAATTCATCGAGGCGAACTACCTCATGAAAAAACCCGCGTTCATCACTATAGATGGGGCGCTGGATTTGAAGCAGTCCCGATAGAGTTGTTTTGGAAATTTTGCTGGCTATAGCGGACATCTCAGCGATTTCTCCCTATTCAATATGATCCTCGGCTAAGCCAGAGGCTGGGTGTAATCCAAAGGTCTAAGTAAAATTAGTATAACATAAAATTTTGGGCTGTGGAAGCACAGCCCATTCTTGAAGAAGGCTGTTGCAAAGTCTAAGAGCTACCCAATCTGGCAAGAGTAGTGGTAGGTGAAAATCAACTGGCGGCAACCAGTTGGAGCAGCATCCTACAAGATTTTGGCCTAAATCAAGACCAGAGGTAGGTCAAGATCAAATTTCCCTGACCAAACGTCTGTCGAAAAGCCCGCTTGTGTAGGATGCTGCGCCAACTGGGTCAACTGGTTGTGCCGTCAGTTGATCTTGACCTACCACCCTACTTGTCAGATTGGGACTTTGCAAC
>JACAUC010000115.1 GCA_013390945.1 Candidatus Chloroheliaceae bacterium | reverse complement strand
TTCCCATTCGTCTGGTCTTGATTTAGGCCAAAATCTTGTAGGATGCTGCGCCAACTGGTTGCCGCCAGTTGATTTTCACCTACCACTACTCTTGCCAGATTGGGTAGCTCTTAGACTTTGCAACAGCCTTAAACTTTTTACAATCCTCCGCTAAAGCCGTCCTTACGCACTCGCCAGAAGTGGAGTGAAATCAGTGCTACTGCTGCGGGAGATAGGGCAATGATATGGAGGATATAGAAGCGAAACAGGGCGTTTGAATTGCTTTGATAGCTTCCACTCAGTAAGGCTTGAGGTTCGAGGAGGGGAGTAGTTTTGGCAAGGTTCGTACCAACCTCAAGCGAAAGTTGATCCCAAGGTATGAGGTAGCCGCTAAAACTTAGGAGGAGGGTTACTATCAGCAAAAGTAGACCCACCACCCAATTAAACTCACGGGGAGGCCGATAGGCCCGATGGTAGAAGACCCGACACATATGCAAAAAGACTACTATTACCATAGCGTAAGAGACCCAGCGATGAACATTTCGTAAGAACTGCCCGGCAAAAGCGATAGTTTGTAAGTCTTTGATCTCCTGATAGGGTTGCGTGACAAACGGCAACTCGTAAAAGAATAGCATTATCCCTGAGACAATTAGTATCAGGAATAAGAAGAAGGAGAGACCCCCAAGGCAAAAGGTGTAGGTAACTTTATAGGAGGCCCGGCGAATATTTGTGGGGTGGAGGTATAGAAAGAGCTTACTCATTATAGTCAAGAGACGCTTACGGACACTATTCGTCCCGCTAGGCTGAAAAATCCTCTTCCACCAGCGTTTTATAAACTCATTGTTCATATGTCCCCGACCCTTATTTTGGAATAGGGGCGATTAGCCCCGGTTCGCCGACGTACCAATGGGCTTTAGGATCGCTATAATTAAAGCGAGCCATTTTAATGGCTTGAGTTGGGCAGCGTACTACACATAGTCCGCAGCGGACGCACTCATTTTCATCTAGCAACAGGGTTTGGGCATTAGCCATTGCAGGATCCACCGGGTATTCGTCTCCCTCTTGAAAACCCTCTAAATCCTTCAAGTAGACCAAATGGATAATCTTTTCGGGGCAAACAAAGACACAGGCGGCACACATAATACACAAATCGCTATCAATTAAGATGTTATAGGCACACTGCAAGCAACGGGTGGCCTCCTTCGTTGCCATTTCACGGGTGTAACCCTGTTCTACCTCAATTTCGAGATTTCGACGTGCATCCTTGCCCCACCGTTTTTCAGGTAGTAAGCGGGGCATTTCTTGGCGTTCAATCTTTTCATAGTCGAGGCTACGTTGCCAAGCCTCCATGATTTCATGACTGGAACGACGGAGCGGTGGTTTCTGACCGGAAAGATATTCGTGGATCGAGTTGGCGGCTTTGTGACCATCGGCTACGGCGGAGATAATATTGCGGGCACCTTGGGTATAGTCGCCACCCGCGAAGAGGCCGGGAATATTGGTCATCCACGTCTCTGGATTAACGACCGGGCGACCATCTTTACGTAACACAAGGCCCATTTCGGGGGGTATCCAACTGTTATCACTCGCTTGACCGGTTGCCGCAATTACTACATCGCAGTAAATTATAAACTCGGTATTCACTACTGGGGTAGGGGAACGGCGACCTTTTGCATCCGGTTTGCCCAACTTATTGCGAATAAATTTTACGCCAATCACTTTATCTTCCCTGCCAAGGATTTCAACCGGGCTGGCGAGATAGGTAAAGTGGAGACCTTCTAACTCGGCTTCCTCAATTTCATATTCTTCGACGGGAGCCTCCAACTGAGTTCGGCGGTAGACCACATCTACTCTTTTTGCACCCAACCGCCTAGCACTGCGGCAGCAATCCATGGCCGTAAAGCCCATTCCGATAACTAAGACCCGACTACCCATAGCCGCTTCTTCGGGGTGGTGATAATTTATCTTTTTTAGCCAAGGCAAACCATACTCAAAGCCTTTAAGGTCTTCACCGGGAATACCGAGCGTGGCAGGCAACTGACAACCCGCCGCTAGATAAACCGCATTGAACTGCTTCATTAAGTCGGTTAGTAGAATATCTTGGCCTATTTTAGTATTGAGCTTAATTTCAACCCCTAGGGCCGCAAAATATTGATCTATCTCGTTTTGAACTACCTTGCGTGGTAAACGCCAACTCGGAATACCGGCGGTAAGCATACCGCCCGGTTCGGGGAACATATCAAAAACTACTGTTTTGTAACCTCTCGTTGTTAGATCACGGGCGCAAGACAAGCCAGCGGAACCGGCTCCGACGATGGCGATAGTTTTTTTATTGGTAATAGTAGCTCTTTTGGGTATAAATTTATTGCTGCGGAAATCGCTGGCACTGCGTTTAAGCGAACAAATCCGAATGGTTTTATCCAGCAGACCTCGGCGGCAGGTGCTTTCGCAGGGGCGGGCGCAAACACGGCCCAAAATGCCCGGAAAGAGATTATCCCGCCGATTTAAAATATAGGCTTCATCAAAGCGACCTTGAGCGAGAAGGCCAATGTAGTTGCTCACATCGGTATGGGCAGGGCAAGTATATTGACAAGGGACATTGGTTCTAAACCACTCGGTATCGGGTAATTCGAGGGGATTAGCCGGGTCTTCGGGGGCAGGAATGCGTGGCTCGGCTTTTTTTTGTGATTGCTCGTTTGTCATTTTCTTTTTAACCCTCTTATTAGACTTCTGAGTTAATTTATAAAATTAATTTCTTATTATTAAATATTGATACCGATAAATTTCTACCAACTATTCACACCGTTTTTATAGACTCTACATTTTCGTATGATTATACCATTGCGTCCTAACCAAGTCAATTATAGCCCCGCTTTTACATATAGCACTATTTCACACATAGTCCGCTTGTTAGGCTAGATACTCCTTGCGATTTTAGGGGCGTATCTTTGTATCCTTGCACACAACCGGGTTAAGTAGTAAAATCCTGTTTGTTTAGAGAAAGTTGGCAACTTAATAGAAGGAGGATCTATAAATGGCTCAAAAATGGGTGTACCTTTTCCGCGAAGGTAGCGCTACTATGCGCGATACTCTAGGTGGAAAGGGTGCGGGCCTGGCGGAAATGACACGTGCTGGTCTACCTGTACCTCCCGGCTTTACCATTACTACCGAAGCCTGTAATGCTTACTATGATGATGGTAAGCAATTTCCCGAAGGCATGTGGGATCAAGCATTGGAAGCCTTGAAGGATGTAGAGAAGGATATAGAAAAGACGTTTGGAGACAAACAAAATCCGCTACTGGTTTCGGTTCGCAGCGGCGCGAAATTTTCTATGCCGGGCATGATGGACACGGTTCTAAACTTGGGTCTTAACGATGAAACCATCCAAGGGATCATCACCCTTAGCGGCAACGAACGTTTTGCTTACGATGCCTATCGCCGCTTTATCCAGATGTACGGTAACGTAGTACTGAACATCAAGAAAGACAAGTTTGACGAGGTTTTTGACGAGTTCAAGCATAAAACTGGCGCAAAATTGGATACCGACCTTACCGCCGAAGCACTGAAGGAGATTGTGCCAGCGTTCAAGGCTTTGGTTCAGAGTGAGACAGGCAACCCTTTCCCCGAAGCTCCCATTGAGCAACTGCGCGGCGCAATTGAAGCCGTCTTTGCTTCTTGGAACAATGACCGGGCGATTTATTACCGCCAAGTCAACAAAATCAGCGACGCGCTGGGTACTGCCGTCAACATACAGAGTATGGTCTTTGGCAATCTGGGCGAGGATAGTGGCACAGGTGTAGCCTTTACCCGCAACCCCTCTACGGGCGAAAACAAGCTCTATGGTGAATACTTGCCCAACGCTCAGGGCGAAGATGTGGTGGCTGGTATTCGCACTCCACATCCGATTTCTGACCTAGAGAAGGATGAAAACTTCCCCGATGTCTACAATCAGTTCCATGAGATTGCCCAACGCCTAGAAAAGCACTATAAAGATGTGCAGGATATGGAGTTTACCATCGAGAAGGGCCGCCTTTTCATGCTCCAGACCCGCTCCGGTAAACGTACCGGTCCAGCAGCAGTCAAAATCGCGGTAGATATGCTCAACGAGGGTTTGATTGACGAGAAGACTACTCTCCAGCGTGTACCCCCCGGCGACCTTGACCAGTTGCTCCACCCGATGATTGACCCACGCCAAACCGATAACACCAAGGAGAGTTACGTTCGCCCTATTACCACCGGGTTACCCGCTAGTCCGGGGGCAGCCATTGGTAAGGTGGTCTTTACGGCCGAGGATGCGGAGGCGCAGGGTGCGCTAGGCGAGAAAGTGATCCTAGTACGCAAAGAGACCTCACCAGAAGATTTGCGCGGTATGGTAGCCGCACAGGGTATTCTGACCGCCTTTGGTGGTATGACCAGCCATGCTGCGGTAGTAGCGCGTGGGATGGGCAAGAGTTGCGTGGCTGGAGCCGGAGCCTTGCAGATCAACGAGGCTGGAAGATACCTGTCGGTAGGCGACCTTCGAATTAACGAAGGCGACTATATCACCCTCAACGGCAGTGCTGGTACAGTTTACGCTGGTAAACTCGACGTAATTGCGCCAGAATTGAGCGACGATTTCAATACTATTATGAAATTGGCCGACAAATACCGCCGTTTGCGAGTACGCGCGAACGCCGACACTCCTCACGATGCGGCAGAAGCCATCCGGTTTGGTGCCGAAGGTATCGGCCTTTGCCGCACCGAGCATATGTTCTTTGAAGGTGATCGAATCACGGCGGTACGTGAGATGATTGTGGCCGATACTGTAGAGGAGCGCAAGGCCGCTCTAGCCAAGATTCTGCCTTACCAGAAAGAGGACTTTATCGGTATCTTCAAGGCGATGCAGGGCTTTCCAGTAACTATTCGTACTTTAGACCCGCCGCTACATGAGTTCTTGCCCCACGAGAGCGCCCAAATCGAAGAATTGGCAAAAGACTTGGGTGTTTCAGCCGATAAGCTAAAAGCGCGAGTGGAAAGCCTCAAGGAAGCTAATCCGATGTTAGGCTTCCGGGGTTGCCGTCTAGGTATTCTCTACCCTGAGATTACCGAGATGCAAGCTAGAGCCATCTTCCGCGCGGCTAAAGAAGTGGCGGCAGAAGGTATCAAGGTCGAGCCAGAAATTATGATTCCATTGGTGAGCGACTTGAATGAGTTGAGCCGCCAACGTGACATCATCGAGCGGGTAGCCTTGGAAGAGGGAGTCAAAGAGGCCGGAGTCGCCTATAAAATAGGCACGATGATCGAGTTGCCCCGTGCAGCCTTGGTAGCCAATAAGATTGCTCAAGCCGCCGAGTTCTTTAGCTTTGGCACGAACGACTTGACCCAAACTACCTTCGGTTTGAGCCGCGACGACGCTGGAAAGTTCTTGCCCCTCTATGTGGAGCAAAAAATCCTCAAAGATGATCCGTTCCAAGCCCTCGACCGCGAGGGTGTCGGTGAGTTGATGAAGATTGCCACCGAACGGGGCCGGAGTGTGCGACCTGATCTCAAGGTGGGTATTTGTGGTGAGCATGGCGGCGAACCCTCCAGCGTGGAGTTCTGTCACCAGATTGGTCTTAACTATGTCTCCTGTTCACCTTTCCGTTTACCTATCGCTCGGCTTTCGGCGGCTCAGGCAGCCTTGGTCTCCACCGAACGGGATCGGTAAGTTTTAGACTTTAGTGGTTTTGTAAAGGGGAGTGGGTTCTGAGTTAAGGCTCGGAATCCTCTCCTCTTGAAACCAGTTTACATACACCCCTACCCCCAATTATTGAGATAATACGGTTCGTAGTCTGTCCCTAAAGGAGCGTAGTTTGCGCCTAAATAACAAGTGTTGAATGGCACGATAGACCAGATGACATTGGCACAAAAGGAAAACTCGCATGCTGAAGAAATGGCGCGTCCAACGTTTCAAACCCATTATAGACTCTGGTGAGCTTGAGCTTGCCGAACTTACCGTTTTATCTGGGCAAAATAGCTCTGGAAAGAGTAGTCTCCTTCAATCCATTTTGATGGTTTCTCAGACTCTCAGCAATCGCATAATTGACCGCCCCCTAATTACCAATGGCCTCTTTATCCAACTTGGGACATTCAAAGATATTCTCAACACTAGTGCTTCACCAAAAACAATTATTCTGAGCTTTGAAATGGAAATAGGGCAATCTATACCACAAAGACTGACTTCACGTTTTTTTCGAGATATAATAGGTACCGTAAAAGTAACGGCAGAATTTAAAGGCTCCTCAAACATTAAAACCCTTTCAGCAATTGAGGCATCTAAAATTTCGGTAGAAAATATCCAGTTAGAATTTATTGCTGAAAAAATGCAACATAATACGTGGCTGAAGGAAGAATATCCAAATTCCAATAGGCTATCTTTAAATATACAAAAACTAAATGAGAATAGTAAGAAAAGATTTTTCTTGAATGTTCCGCCAGAACATATGTTAACTCTTTTTGATACTGAAGATGATACCGATAAATATTATCAGGCAAAGTTTAGAAAAAAAACTATAGATGGAGAATTTTTAGTTACACCCTCACATTTTCTACCAAATCGGTTTTACCAAAAATATAATTTGGTTGATAGGCAGAATAAAGCCTTAGCATGGTATTTGGATAGGATTTTAGACGGTGCAATTGAAGGTTTAGATATACAGCCAAAAGATTTACCCAGATTTCTCAAAATAGAGATTGAAACCATTGTTAACCTTCCGTTAAAAACAGGCTTTTTAACTACTATTAAAAATTTGTCGGAAAAATATAAAATAACTCCTCCTTTTGAAGGTGTAAATCTCAATGAGTTATTACATTGGATTAAACCACGTAAGCTAAAAGGAGAAAAAGATAAGAAAAGAACGCTCATCTTAGATGAGCAGTTTCGGAAGCTATTATTAGAAGAGTTTCTAACAATATTAGATAAACCCGACGATAAAGCCGAGGATATTGAACCTGTAAGTGGTGATAACCCCTATTTTGAAATCTGGTGGCAAGTATCCGAACTTATTTCAGAATATTTCGCCAGCAGGATTCGGTATTTGGGTCCTTTAAGGGCAGATCCACAAGCCACTCAGAAATTCTCTTCCAGCAGTGAACCGGATGATGTAGGGACGAGAGGGGAATTTGCTGCCGCCGTATATGAGGTTAATCAGAATAACATTATTAACTTTTACGATCCAGTTCTGAAGGCTATCGGGCAAACAAAGCTAAAAGAAGCCCTAAATACTTGGGTTAGTTACTTAAATGTGGGAGATCAGGTTCAGATAGAGATGGTCGGTCAAAATGGTGTAAGTTGGCAGGTAATTCCAAAGAAAGGTGATACACCCTTGCCACTTACCGGAGTTGGGGTTGGGGTAAGCCAAGTGCTTCCAATACTCATTATGGGACTGCTTGCTCCTGAAGGAACGCTCTTGATTATTGAGCAACCAGAACTTCATCTACATCCTCGCGTACAATCGAGATTAGGGGAATTTTTTATTGGTTTAACTCAATGTAACAAGCAATGTCTAATCGAAACACATAGCGAAAACCTGATAAACCAACTAAGGCTACATATAGTTCAAGCAGGTGGGCAAGAGAAGAGTAATTGTAATATATATTTTGCCAGTCAGGATGAGCAAGGAGCCACTCAGTTTGAGTCTATAAAAATATCACCAGATGGAGCAATTGAGAATTGGCCCGAAGGTTTCTTCGACGAAACCATACAGCAGGAGAGCCAGATTACCACCCAGAGCATTATCAGCAGAGTGGAGGGACGTTCTTGATAAGCGTTTTGATTGACCCTATTATTATGTCAATACCACCAAATTCAGCCTCAAAACAAGAGGTAGAAAAATGGCTGGAGTCTATGGAGCTTTGGTTGAATGAAGCCTTAAACTCGCCCTATGAATGGCTCTTCTCAGATAGCTGTAACTATATACTAATTCAAAAGGGTCTTTTTCCAAATTGGGGTAATTTATCCCTGTGCGGAGTGAATAAGAATATAATTAAGCTTCTTATCAGAAAAATAGCTCAGATTTTTGGAGACAGGAACCGCAGCATAGACCCACAAATTAAAGATATAGAAGAAAAATTGAAAAACTTAGGCTATGATGTTCTAGCGGCAAAAGTGAATTTTTCACCGGAAGAGTTTTTGAACAGGCAAATTGACGAAAATAAGAACAATTTACAAGAAATATTGGCAACTGCGGGAGCTTGCAAATATGAGGGAGACGAATTTGGTAAAGGGCTGAAAATAGCCACCCAAAACCTTGAAACCGATTGTGCCGAATTGCAAATTGAAATAGAGGTCTTATGTATTAGACCCGATGTAGCCCTCCCAACAAACAATATTATTGAAGAGAGTTTCCCTCTGATATTCACACCTGAAAGTCTTCCTTCCCCTCAACTAGAATTGCTCAAAAAGGTTCGGAACGGTCTTGACTTATGGGAGAATAGAGACCTCCTTTTTCCTTCATTAGATTTCTGCGAGAATGTCGGAAATCAGTTGAGAAAGCTTCTTCCCGGAGATATGATGCTAAGTCCTATAATCAAACGTCTGTTTGAATTTGAGGAAGCAACAAAAAGTTGGAGGGAAGGGCAATTTAATTACAAAGCCATAGGTGGTAAGATTCGTGGTGAAAGTGAATCAACCATGAGTAATAAAGAATATGTGGCTTTAAGAACTTTCGTGTGTCCAGACGGAACTAGTAGAGTATTTGAGAAACATTGCTCCTTAACGCCTAGGGAGTGGCGGTTATATTTTTTGGAATTTCCAGAAAAAGAAAGCGGCAAAATATTAATCGGCTATATCGGGCTACATCGTACAACTACGCAGTATAAATTTTAGCGCACCCTTTTCCCAGAAGGATAAAGTTGTAAAATATGTATCTTTTGGGGAGTTTTGGCGTATATAGAATATGCCAGAGGTTGGCAAATATGGCAAGTGGTTTGTGAACGTAGAGAAAAGGCAAGACAATGTTTAATGTGCCGCCGGGCGACGAATCTCGCCCATTAACCGAAGCACTCTCCGAGACTGGTGAGGCTAATAATAGCCCTTTGTCCCGCCTCAAAAAATATACGGGAGGTTTAGTTGTAACGGCGTTGCTTAGTAGCACTCTCTTGTTAAGTGCATGTACTGATAGTAGTAGCGATTGTGTTCAAACTACCCCACCGACCCCCGTGCCAGGTTCGTTCGGCTTTACTGCCGCTCAGCAACCTACCCCTGGAACTGGTAGCTACTGCCGCAGTCGTAGTACTGGCGGCTATTATTATATTGGTACGGGCTATGGGAGCAGTCGGAGTAGCGGAAGTAGTGGGGGCAGTAGCAGCAGCGGAAGCAGTTAGCCATATGTCAACTGGCAGAGCAGTATCCTATAAGGCTGTTGCAAAGTCTAAGATCTACCCAATCTGGCAAGAGTAGTGGTAGGTGAAAATCAACTGGCAGAGCAGTATCCTATAAGGCTGTTGCAAAGTCTAAGATCTACCCAATCTGGCAAGAGTAGTGGTAGGTGAAAATCAACTGGTTGCCGTCAGTTGATCTTGACATACCTCCGGTCTTGTCAAATCACGACTTTGCAACAGCCTTACAATTTCCTACACATGCGCGTCAAGCTATGGATAAATTCAATCGGTTTCAACCGATTTTAGCTGCATAGACCGGAAATTTATTTCCGGTTGTTGACATTAATGATAAAATTAGCTTGACGAGTATCCTACAGATCTATATCCGCCAACAAGGGGAGCAGTTAGTGGAAAAGTCGTTGCGACCAATCAAATTATTTCGGTGTTGGAAGCAGGCCGCCGGGCCAATATTTGGACGGTTTGTGCCTGCCGCTCCGTTTTCAGCCCTAGCTACTTTTGGATGGCCTACCTTGTCACCACTCTTCTATGACGAGGCTTGCCAAGAACTTGCGACCAACCTGCGCCAAACCCTCGAGGGTGAGGCTGTTAGTGCAGGTGAGGCGGCTTTTGTGATTGACCTGCCCGGCCCGATTTCGCTAGGGCTAGGCTTTTATCTGCAACAGCTTGGTATTTCACCGATCTTGCTTTTTGGTGGCCTCTGGCGACCGGCTGCCCTATTGGAAGGAGCCGAGAGTGCCAGTAGTCTAGCCTACTATAGTGAAAGATTAAACCGAGCCGAAATTAAAAAGGGTAGGGGTTACGCTTTTTTACTGGAGCGAGAACGCTTTCAAGAAGTGGCTCCGCTCAGTTTGGTCAAGACTTTTAACAATCGCTACCGGGCCGGGTTAGGACTCTTTCCGCCTCCACCCGAATTACGCAAGGCCGGGTTAGCTGGCCTAATTGATCTCAGAGTGGCAGATGACGAATTGCCGGATGACCTGATGGAGTTCTATAATAGTGCTTCTCAAGCTGGGTTAGATATTTTTCAAAGCGTAGTTAACCAAATTTAGAGTATCATTAGAGTTAAGAAGGTGAATGGCTGAGTTTTTTCGATTTCTGAAAGGTAGAGATGCGTTCGCTGGCAAAAGAGGTACTAGCTCAAAATGCCCGGCAGTTTGCAGCACGGGTACAAATATTGAATGAATGGGCCGCGATCTATGGTGGCCTCTTGGAAAGCAATGTAGGCGGGCAACCCTATGTAGGCTACAACGCTCTGCTGCTTTCTCAACCGGAATGTGACAAACTAGCGGAACTAACTGAATGTTTTGGCCGAATTATGACCAAAGCACTGCAAGCTATTGTGGAAGCAGGGCCACAGACTTACCGTAAGTTGGGTTGGCCTGAATTATTGGACTATGCCCTGCGCTATGAACCCCTCAATCGCTACCTAACCGCTATCGGACGCTTCGATTTTGGCCTAGACTCGGCGGGAGAGTGGCATTTGCTGGAATATAACAGCGATACCCCAAGCGGCTCACAAGAAGTAACCCTAATTGAGGAGCGGCTTTTTGCGCTACTCTCCAAGCTTGCCCCGGTTGCGCGGCTTAATCCTAACATTGGCTCTGATATGGCCCGGGCTTTCTACGAGGAAGCCCTCTTCCCGCCCTTGCCCTATGGAGTGGTGGAAGAGGAAGGCCCGCGACTATTGCCCCGGCTTGGTCTGCTGACCCAAAGCCGCCATTTGACCGATTTAGCGCAAACCGAATATTATGCCGCTCGGCTGCGCGAGTTGGGATTGGAATGTGTGGTAAGCGATTTGCTAAATGTCAGCCTCGCGGGAGATGGACTCTTCTTGAGAGGTCAGCCAGTAGATGCTATTTGGCGGCTCTATCCGATAGAATCTTTTGCCCATACACCGCTCTTTGCCGCTTACACCCAAGCCAATATTGTCGGCAGCTTGAAATGCCTAAACAATTTGCGCGGCTTCCTAGCCCAAAGCAAAGCGGTAATGGCTTGGGTGTGGCAGGAGCGTGAAAACGCGGCCCTTTTTGACCCAGTGGAACGCGCTACAATAACTCGTCACCTACCTGAAACCTATCTGCTCTCCGACCTACCGCCCGATTTTGACTATCGCCCTTTTATTATCAAAGAGTTCTACGGGCGAGAAGGAGCCGAAGTCTACGACGGCGCACAGATAACCCCCGAAGAGTGGCAAGCCTACCAAAAAGGGACTACTTTCGTGGCCCAACGTCGGGTCAACTTAGCCTCTGTGCCACATCCCATCTTAAACGAACAAGGAGAACCCTCCCTAGTCGAAGCTTTTCCCTGTGTCGGTAGTTTCCTTATCGCTGACCGCTGGGGAGGTTGTTACAGCCGCATTGGAGACCGCATCACCAACTCCCAAGCTCAGTTTATCCCAACTTGGCGGGCTATTTAATAAGATCAAATAGAGCAGACCATTAATGGCTAAGAATTGGGACTAAAGAACCGCTAAATCCCTTTGCATCTTGGGCAAAAAATCGGTAGAATAGGGTAATAAATTAACTCAGCCTTAATTTTGGCTAACGCACCAGATAGGTATGGAAATTTTAGGAGATATAGGCTTATGACTGGATCAGTCTCTAATAATAGTACTCCGGCGATCCGCCTGCTGGTAGCAGAAGATTCCGCAGGTACTCGGCATAACTTGATTAATATACTTAGCTTTGAACCGGATATAGAGGTGGTGGGCGCAGTAGGGTCGGCCCGGCAAGCCATAGACCTAGCCATCCAACTTCAACCCACCGTCATCTTAATGGACATCAACCTGCCCGATATGGATGGGCTGACCGCCACTAGTAATATTTTGCGCCTAGTTCCGGGGGTTGCCATTGTAATTATGTCGGTACACGATGAAATAACTTACCAGCATCGAGCATTGGCCGCTGGAGCTAGTGCTTTTTTGGTCAAGCCCTTCAGCAGCGATGAACTAGCCGGGATAATTCGTAAGGTAATCACCAATCGCTAGAGCCTAACTTGGCGTGGTGTGACCCGGCTCTTTTCTGCTC
Source organism: Candidatus Chloroheliaceae bacterium (assembly GCA_013390945.1). Taxonomy (GTDB): domain Bacteria; phylum Chloroflexota; class Chloroflexia; order Chloroheliales; family Chloroheliaceae; genus L227-5C. The sequence continues at coordinate 4,596 of JACAUC010000115.1, read as the reverse complement.
GCATAATGGCTAGGATATTATCCACCGTTTCGTCCAGTTTACCTTCGCGGTTAATGACATAGTAATCAAAACTCCCGGCAGCTCTCATTTCCACCTGATAATTGTTAAGACGACGAGCCAACGTTTCGGGTGTTTCGGTGCCACGCTTCATCAGGCGCAGAGTCAACTCCTCAAGGCTAACCGGGGCGATAAAAATAAAAACGGCATCTGGTATAACCCTTTTCAGGTGAGCCGCCCCCTGCACATCTGGTTTCATGATTACGTCTTCGCCCTGAGCTAAAGCTGCCCGTACCCCGGCTTTGGGTATGCCATAACTATTGCCGTAGACGGTAGCATTTTCCAGTAACTCACCCTGTTTAAAAAGCTCATTAAATTCTTGGTTCGTCACAAAGAGATAGTGAACCCCGTGAATTTCATTCTCACGTTGAGGCCGGGTGGTGGCGGTAACAGTGTAGTAGAAGGGTAGTTCCCGTTCACGCATCCGATCAATAATAGTATCTTTACCTACCCCACTCGGTCCACTCAATACAATCAGCAAGGGGGGTGCTTCCCGCTCGGCTAGGGGTATTTCTAAATAGGTAGCTTTATCATTCATGGTTAATTTTGACCTTTTAACAATATTTTGTATCATCTCCATTGGTAGGGGTTTATGGCATAAACCCATCTTAGGTAGGGGTTTATGGCATAAACCCGTCTTAGCCTGCTCAAATCTTAACGCAAAATTGAGCCGCCTTCAACTCCTTCCAAGAGATACATCTTCGCTTCTAGTCCGGTTCGGCGACGGTATTCCTCCACCACTTTCAGACCAAAACTCTCAAGTGCCTCTTCTGCCACCACATTGACTGTACAACCGCCAAAGCCACCTCCAGTCAGGCGTGAGCCAATTACGCCGGGGTGTTGTTGGGCTAGTTCTACCAATAAATCTACATCCGGGGTACTCACTTCATAATCATCACGCAAGCTGGCATGAGACTGATTGAGCAGGGAACCGAAAGCTTGTAAGTGAGTGGGCTTACCCAAACCTTCATCTAGCAACGCCACCGCTTGTAATACCCGCTCATTCTCGGTTAGGACGTGCCTCGCCCGTTGGAATAACAGTGGTGGCAAGATTGCGGTGGCCGCTTCTAGCTGGGCCACCGTAAAGTCGCGCAACTGAGAATTTTCGGGCAGGTTGAAATGTTTTGCCAAAAGGTGAGCCGCTTCCTTACACTGACCATACCGCTCATTATAGGCCGATGTTTTAAGGGAGTGCGGTATGGCACTATCCACTGCCACTAGCTTTAGCCTCAAATCCCTAAAGCCAAGTGGAATCGCCCGATATTCAAGCGAACGGGTATCTATCAGAAGGGCCGCATCGGGTTGTCCTAGTGCCGAGACAAATTGATCCATAATGCCAGTTTTGACCCCGACAAAATCATTCTCGGCTCTTTGGCAGGCTAAGGCTAGGGCTACCCGATCAATTTTAGATGGCTCAAATCCGGCTAGGGTAAAGAGAGCTAATGCCGTCGCTACCTCCAGTGCTGCCGAACTTGATAATCCTGCCCCCAGTGGAACCTGCCCCTCCAACATAAACTGAGCCGAGCCTACCTGCTTGAGATCAAGGAGTCCTTTTTCAGTCAGCGCAGCGGCGACCCCTCGCACGTAGTTACTCCAAGCCAAAGCTTCATACGGTGCAGGTTCTATCTTATCCAGATCAAAGGAAGTGGTGGCGTTATAATTACGGGAAAAAAGCTCAAGCTGGCCTTTGCCCAAAGTTACCGCTCGAACGGCAATTAGCATGGCACGGTTAATCGCAACGGGCAAGACAAAACCACCATTGTAATCGGTGTGTTCCCCAATCAAGTTGATGCGACCCGGAGCGCGAGCCACAAAATCAGGAGCCGCCCCGAAATGTGCGGTAAAACTCTGTCGCAACTCCAATAGCTCTTTACCCTCTTCCACGTCAGTCAGAGTCAATTCTTCCCCTTATATCTAGGTGAACTTGGCCTAGATTGCGAACAACCGCCCACCGTTCGATTAAACCACCTTCAGGGATTACTTTATAGTGTAAATCAACTTCAAGGGGAGAGTAGCTATCTTTGAGGGTAATAACTAAGCTAGGGAGACCATTAGGGTCAGTTCGTTGGTGCTAACGGCTGTAGGTCAGCACCAGATCACGTACACCTTCGGCAAAAGTGACTTTAAGGCAAGGTTCAGAATAGAGAAGCCCATCCCAAGCCAAAACCTCGTCGGAAGCTAATCCGCTACCTCATATTAACTCCGTGCAGGAGGCCAGCTTGATTAATTAATGCGTAGATTATGCAGGTAAACATGTTCGCCGGGCTGGATCAAGCGTACCGCAAAACCGATTACCTCACCAAACTTAATCACGGGCTGGCCGGGCTTTACATAATCAATCGCCATCTTGTGTCCAGGTGGAATACTTTGCATCGCCACCTCCACCCAGTCCGTATTTAGAACCACCTGATCCCCAGCATGGACTTCGCTGAGTACCACTGCCACGTTATCGTCGCGGTTAACCATTATTGCACGGGGTAGAGTTTTGATCTCCCTTTCACCGATATCCTCAATGTTCATTTTGTTGCTCCTTCGAACGTTCAGAGATTAAGACAGTTGAACCCGCCACACCTTTTGGCCCCCTTACTGTCTTCTAATACCACAACGGGATTTGCTACAGTTAAACTAGAACCCAGAAGAGAGAGCTAATAAGTTAGCACCTTCTCCTAGCAAAATTTTCGCCGAATAATTTTAGAGTATCGCCGCAGCCTCAGAACACCGTTAAGAAAACGATTTCCTTTTATTATTACCATATTATTCTCAAAAGGCGATTCTGTCAAGGGCTTTGGGCTGCCAGTATTTTAAGGAAATATTATTTTATAAAATTGGTAAATTCTTAAAATTATGTCTGGTTATTAAAGTTAAAAAACCTGATCCCACACCAGGCTAGGTTTCTTAACTTTTGTCTAAGTATTATTGAACTATGCTAAGCTAGAGCGAACCACCATCCTGACTGCTGCCGGAGAGTTCGGCGTGGTCAGCTTCTTCCTCTTCAGGAGTTTCGTTATCTTCGGTAGCTTCTTCGGGGGGAGGTGCAACTTTGAGGGTAATATTGGTGTTGGTAAAGATACACATTTCGCCTGCGATTTCGAGGGCCGTGCGAGCAATTTCCGGGGCGGTCATCTCGGTTTTGCGGAGCAGAGCCTTTGCTGCCGCCAAAGCATAGACACTCCCACTACCAATCGCCGCCACAGAGTCGTCAGGCTGAATAACGTCACCTTCACCTGAAAGAATTAAAACCTGATCTTTATCGGCTACCAGCAATTGAGCTTCCAAACGCCGTAGAAACTTATCGGTGCGCCACTCTTTAGCAAGTTCCACCGCTGCTTTGCGTAAGTTGCCGTGATATTGTTCTAGTTCGGCTTCAAATTTCTCGAATAAGGTCAAGGCATCGGCTACGGCACCGGCAAAGCCCGCCAAAATCTCATCATTATACAAAGTGCGGATTTTCCGAGCGCTGCTTTTTAAGACGGTTTCACCAAAAGTGACTTGACCATCGCCCGCCATAGCGACCTGACCGTTGCGAACCACTGCCAGAATGGTTGTTGCATGTGAACGTTGCGTAGTAATTCTCCTTCTTCTACCCTAATCTATAATCATGGTGGTTAAACCCGACCCGTTTTGACCGTCCAAAGAACTATTAGCCAAACGGTCAGCCGAAGCATAATTATGGTTGACCATTAGCACCTTACCCCCGTAGGTACGGGTCAGCACTTCTGGCTGAAAGACCGCCGCTGGTTTGCCGAACGCGACTAGGCCACGATTGATACAGCATAGCATATCACACTTCTCGGCGGCAACATTGAGATCGTGCGTCGCCATCAGAACCAGTTTACCTTGTTGGCTTAGATGGGTGAGTAACTTCAAAATTACCTCTTGGCTGGCAACATCTACCCCGGTAAGTGGTTCATCCAGCAGGATAATATCGCCCTCTTGGGCCAAAGCCCTCGCCATAAAGACGCGCTGTTGTTGTCCGCCGCTAAGTTGGCTGATCTGGCGGTCACGTAATTTAGACATGCCCACTTCTTCTAAGGCCGCGCCTACCACCTCCCGATCTATTTTAGCCGCAAATTTAACCCAGCCAATGCGTCGGTAACGACCCATCATTACCACGTCCCAAACCGTCACGGGAAAATCCCAGCGCACTTCCTCTTTTTGAGGTACGTAGGAGACGCGGTTCCGCACTTTCGCCAGTGGTTGACCCCCAACCAAGACTTGTCCCCGATAGGCGACTATCCCCAGCATCGCTTTTAATAAGGTGCTTTTACCTGCGCCGTTTGGCCCGATAATTCCGACTAACTGACCTGCTTCCAACCCTAAATTTACCTCCTTCAGGGCTAGGTTGCGTCCGTAAGCCACGCTTAGGTTATCTATTTTTAATATTTGTACCATTTTTATAGCATCTCTTCCTTGCGACCGGGTTCTGGTGATGCCCCTAGTTAGGAGACCAAATCGGGATTAGAAATCCCTCTTACAGGGTTAAGGATCCTAACCGAAATCGGGATTAGAAATCCCTCTTACAGGGTTAAGGGATCCTAA
>JACAUC010000114.1 GCA_013390945.1 Candidatus Chloroheliaceae bacterium | reverse complement strand
GGTTGCGGGTTTACCTGACCAATACCCTTGAAGAGGGTTTTGAGGGAGGTAAATTACCCCTCGCCGAATGGTTGGCTGAAGAGGCCACCGCTGCCTCTAAAGTGAAATATGATGCACCCGTGATGGTGGTCTTGGGCAATCCCCCTTATTCCGGTCACTCCTCCAATAATTCCGCTTGGATTGCCGATTTGCTACGAGGCAAAGATGGTCAGAGCGAACAAACTACGGGCAATTATTTTATGGTGGACGGTCAGCCTTTGGGTGAACGTAATCCCAAATGGTTGAATGATGATTATGTAAAATTTATTCGCTTTGCCCAATGGCGGATTGAGCGGACGGGCTATGGTATTTTGGCCTTTATCTCCAACCATGGTTACTTGGATAACCCCACTTTTCGGGGGATGCGTCAAAGCTTGATGCAGACCTTTGACGACATCTATCTGCTAGACCTACACGGCAATAGCAAAAAGAAGGAGCGTAGCCCCGATGGTTCGTCAGATGAAAATGTCTTTGATATTCAACAGGGCGTAGCGATTGGTATCTTTGTAAAACGGCCCGGTAGCAATAGGGACGCTCAGACTGCCACAGTAAGACACGCCCATTTCTATGGCAAACGTGAGGAAAAGTACCACAAATTGTTAGAGGGTGATCTCGGTTCTACTAACTGGAACATTCTTACACCACAAACACCTTTTTATCTCTTTGCCCCACAAGATATATCCTTGCGACCTGAATATGAAGCTGGTTGGTATATAACCAATATATTTCTAAATAATGCGGTAGGATTTCAAACCCATCGGGATTATTTAGTTATTTCCCCTTCTAAAAAAGAACTTCTCCAACGGATAGAAGATTTTGTTAATCCCACTAATTCTGAAGAAGAAATTCGGCAGCGTTATTTTGGGCATATCGCCGCAGGTAAGTATCCTCTTGGAGATACACGTGATTGGAAACTAGGACTAAGTAGGCAGGAACTTCAAAAAGCGGCAAATGGCAAATTAGAACTATGGATTACTAAATGTATCCGCCGACCTTTTGATTTTCAGTGGTATTTTTATCATCCCTCGGCTATTGATTATGGACGGCCAACTATTATGAATCAGCTTATTAAATATCAAAATAAAGCACTTCTCTGGACAAGGCCCATGAGTCCAAATTATGAGTTTTCGGTATTAACTGCTGACTGTGCGGTGGATCAATCTGTCGTGGGCAATAAGGTAGCGGGTGCAGGGGGAACTTATGTGGGTGTGTTATATAGCTATCCTGAAGAGACTAAAAACACGCTTCCCGGCATAGAAGAGAAACTACCGGATACTATCGGTGGTCGTCGCCCAAACCTTGCCCCAGCCTTTACCACTGAGTTAGCCGAGAAAATCGGCCTAAAATTTATCCAAGATGGCAAGGGTGATCTACAAACCACTTTTGGGCCAGAAGATCTATTCCACTATATTTACGCCGTCTTTCATTCGCCTACCTACCGCACTCGTTACGCCGAGTTTTTGAAGCTAGATTTCCCTAGAGTTCCTCTAACCAGCCAACTTGATCTCTTCCGCGCCCTCTGTGGTTTAGGCGAAAAGCTAGTAGCCTTGCATCTCATGGAGCAAGCCGGGCCATCGTTCGACACTCCCGCCTATCCTGAAAGTGGCAGTAATACGGTAGAGTTGGTAAAATATGTCGAGCCGATAACTAACGGAGAGTTACAACAACCCGGTCGGGTCTATCTCAACAAACAACAATATTTTGAAGGAGTGCCACCTAACGTATGGGGGTTTCATATCGGCGGCTATCAGGTCTGTGAAAAATGGCTGAAAGACCGCAAAGGTCGCACCCTCACCTACGACGAATTGAACCATTATCAGGGTATTGTGGCAGCCTTAGCCGAAACTAGCCGACTAATGACCGCGATAGATCAGGCGATTGGCGAGCAGGGCGGTTGGCCGCTACAATAAAACCTTGAAGCTGATTTTTTGGATATTTATGCTAGTAAGTTGACCCTAGAAATTTTGTGAATTGCCTTGAATCGGCGTTCCTCGCGGCAGCAAATTAGAGCCGAAAGATAGGGTTGTTGCAAACAATGAGTACCATCCTAAAGACCAGTCTGCGTGTAAAGCCGGTATGAACCTTGCCTTAGGCCCAGATTGTAGGATGCTGCGCCATAGGATGCTGCGCCAACTGGTTGTGCCGCCAGTTGATTTTCACCTACCACCCAACTTGTCAGATAGGGACTTTGCAACAGCCCTACATAGTTTAGGAATAAACCTTGCCAAGTTAGGCAAATCTGTGCTACACTTATATCCGAATGGTTTCGATGTATCTATTAATGAAAGAGCAATTCATATCATACCTCTAGGAGAAAAATCCTACTACTACAAGATTGGGAATGTCTTACTTGTGGTACAGCATTTAACTGAACTTTTAACTGGGCTGAAATTGTAATTTCTAAATGAAACTATAAAAAAATGATAACTAAAATTACACTAAAGCAAGTGGCACGTTATCCCCGACCCGGCCTGAGCGGTTTGCGCCGGATTGGATTTACCCCAGATAGTCAAAAGGTAACGTACCTCTTCAGTGCCGACGGCACACTGGTACAACAACTGTGGGCCTATGATCTTCAAACCCGACAACGGGAAGAGATAACCGGAACCATTCTGGCGAATAGCTCCGCTGTGGGAGTGCAGCAGTGGGAGAGCGGCTCTGTCCGCCGATTGGAACCTACCCTATCTCGCGAAGAAGAGTTACGCCGCGAGCGGAGTCGCCTGCGCGAACTTGGCGTAACCGATTACCAGTTTGCCCGAAATCTACTACTTGTGCCGCTAGGGGGGTGGCTCTATCTCCGACAGGGGGATAACGGCTCACTTACCAGAATTGAGGGCAGCCAAGGGGCGCAGGAGGCCCGTTTAAGCCCTGATGGCTCAAAAATTGCGTTTGTGCGAGATAACGAACTACAGGTGGTGGAGACCAATGGCGAGACACCCGTGCGTACCACTACTAGTGGAGCTTGCGATGGTATCACCAACGGCTTAGCGGAATATGTGGCCCAAGAGGAGATGGATCGTTCCAGCGGCTATTGGTGGAGCGAAGATAGCACCCGACTGGCCTATACACGGGTAGATAGTCGCCATATTCCAAATTATCCAATTGTGCATCAGGGCAAAGATACCCTTGATATAGAGGAGCATCGCTATCCCTTTGCCGGACAGCCCAATGCCAAAGTGCAACTTGGTATTGTCGCGGCAGAGGGCGGTGAAACAACTTGGATGGATCTAGGTACGGACGAGGATTTTTATCTGGCAAGGGTAGCTTGGCGACCGGGTGGTAGCCTTACGGCCCAACTTCAGTCGCGGGATCAGCGCACCCTGCGGTTGGTAGCCTTCGATCCTGAGACCGGAGTCGCCTCCACCTTGATCGAAGAAGAGGGCGCACCTTGGATTAATCTCCACCACGATGCCCGTTTTCTTAAAACAGGCGAAATTCTTTGGTCTAGCGAAAAGAGTGGTTTTCGTCACCTTTATCTCTATGACTACGAGGGAAACGAATTACGCGCCCTAACCAGCGGAACATGGATGGTGACTGGAGTGGCAGCCCTTGACCAAAAAGAGCGTATAGTCTATTTCCAAGCCACCCGCGAAAGTGTGCTGGAACGCCATATCTATGCCGTCTCGCTCGGTGGTGGAGCCATACGCCGCCTGACCGAAGCACCCGGTTGGCATGATGCCATCATTTCGCCCGATTTCAGCCGATTTATTGACCTGTGGAGCAGCCTAGAAGAAGGCCCAAAGGTGGCTTTACGAGGAATGGATGGTAAGTTGGAGACGATGCTCTTTGAAAATAGCGGAGCCACCGCCCAAGAGTTAGAACTTCCGCCGCCCGAACTGACTAGCTTCCAAACCCAAGATGGCACTTTGCTCTATGCCGCCATCTATAATCCGCCGCTTATCGAACCGGGCCGACGCTATCCCCTAATTGTTTCGGTCTATGGTGGTCCACACGCGCAACGGGTAGCAAACCTATGGGATCTAACCGTTGACCTCCGGGCGCAATACCTAGCGCAGGAGGGATTCGTGGTACTCAAGGTAGACAACCGGGGAAGTGCCAATCGAGGTCTCGCCTTTGAAGCGTCTCTCGCCGCCAAGATGGGGCAACTTGAGGTTAGCGATCAGGTGGAGGGGGTTCAGTTTATGGCGCAGCGTCCCTACGTGGATAGCGGACGAGTGGGCATTTATGGCTGGAGTTATGGTGGCTATATGACTTGTATGGCACTATTACGCGCCCCCGAAGTCTTTAAGGTAGGAGTGGCGGGTGCCCCGGTGACGGATTGGGAGGGCTACGATACCCACTATACCGAACGCTATATGGGAATGCCTACGGACAATGCCGACGCTTATCAGGCCAGTTCGGTGATTCATTATGCCGAAAAGTTGCAGGGAAAGTTGCTTTTAATACATGGCATGGTGGATGAGAATGTCCATTTCCGCCACACCGCCCGACTACTCGTAGCCCTAACCGCCGCCCAGAAGAATTACGACCTGTTGCTCTTTCCAGAAGAACGCCATATGCCCCGCGAGGCCAAAGGGCTTGAATATATGGAACAGCGCATAGTTGATTATTTTAACACTTACCTGTAAAACCCTAAGTTAATGCAAGCTTCATACCAGAGTCATAGTACCTATATAATTAACCTTTATAATGTCTTTAAGTAAAGGTTAAGATCAATCGAAGGTCTTTTAATGAATGAGTGAAGCGCGAAGTGGTAAAGATATATTCTTAGCTTTATCATAGGCTCAATAGTCCACTTTAATATGTAGATCAGTCCTAGAAAAGTTCAGAAGAGAGGCGGAAGGTTTTCCGCCTCTCTTCTATTAATTTCTATTAATTTGGATTTTACTCTACCGTAACGCTCTTGGCGAGGTTGCGGGGTTGATCCACATCGCATCCGCGCCGAACGGCGATATAGTAGCTGAGAAGTTGCATCGGTAAGGCGGTTAGAATCGGATAGAGTAGCGGATCGGTCACGGGTACATAAATGACCTTGTCGGCTTTGGCTCCAATTTCGGTATCCCCGGCGGTGGCAATCGCCAAGACCCAACCATCTCGCGCTTTAACCTGCTCGATGGCAGAGACTACTTTGTCATAAACCTTATCTTTGACCGCAATCGCAACCACTGGCAAACCGTCGTCAATGAGGGCAATCGGGCCGTGTTTCAACTCGCCCGCAGGATAACCCTCGGCGTGGACATAAGAGAGTTCCTTGAGCTTTAAGGCACCTTCGAGGGCCACTGGATAGTTGATCCCACGTCCTAGATAGAGGAAGTCATGGGCTTGGGCTTTGGCCCTAGCAATCTGGTCATAAACCTTATTCTCAGCAATCACATCAGCCGCCAACTTGGGAATTTCGAGCAGGGATTGGAGCAGGCTACGGGCGCGGTCGGCTTTAAGTACGCCCCTGACTCGACCTAAGTAAACCGCCAACAACACCAGATCCACCACCGAAGCCGTAAAAGCTTTGGTAGAAGCTACTCCAATCTCCGGCCCGGCCTGCATATAGATAATGCCATCGGCTACCCTAGCCGCCTGACTGCCGATTACATTTACAAGAGAGACCACTTTGGCTTGCTTATGGTGGGCTTCCTCAATCGCGGCTAAGGTATCTACGGTCTCGCCGGATTGGGTAATCGCGATCAGCAGATGGTTGGAAGTTATAATCGGGTCACGATAACGGAACTCGCTACCGTAGTCCACTTCTACTGGCAGACGAGCCAATTCCTCGATCAAGAATTTACCAATTAACCCGGCATGCCAACTTGTGCCACAAGCCACAATGGTCACTTTTTCAATCGCGGCCAATTCAGCCGGGGTAAAGGTCAGGTTTTCTAGGTTTACCGTACCCGCCACCACGTCCGCGCGGCCTCGGATAGTATCGGTAAGGGCTTGGGGCTGATCGTAAATCTCCTTCTGCATAAAATGTTTGAAACCGCCCTTAGCCGCCGTAATCGCATCGGTGTTAATAATGGTGATCTCTTTGGAGATTACCGCCCCGCTCTGATTGTAAAAAGTTACTCCCTGACGGGTGAGAACAGCTACCTCGCCACTATCCAAGAAGGTCATCTTCCGGGTATGCGGCAAAATGGCTGGAATATCACTGGCGACAAACATCTCCACGCCCTCACCATAGCCAATCACCACTCCCCCAGCGTTGGAAAGACGAGCGCAGACAATCTTATCTGGCTCACTGGCACTTAACGCCACAATCGCCGCCGTACCCTTGATTTCGCCCAGCAGGGTAAACATCGCCTGCTCCATACTTAAATGGTCATGAGTCATATGCTTTTCGAGCAGATGGGCCAACACTTCGGTATCGGTCTCACTGGCATAAGTGAAGTCATAACCTTGAGCGATTAGTTCCTGCTTCAATTGGACGTAATTCTCAATAATACCATTGTGTACTACCACCACTTGATTTTGGGGACCACGATGGGGATGGGCATTAGATTCGGTTGGTTTGCCATGGGTAGCCCAGCGGGTATGTCCCATCCCCACCGTTCCTTCGAGGGGCAACCCCTTACCCTGTCGGCTGACCCGCTCATCCTCCAAAGCAGCAGTCAGGTTGGAGAGCTTACCTACACTGCGGCGAAGGTGAAAAGTACTCTCCCCGTCAATTAGGGCAATGCCTGCCGAGTCATAACCGCGATATTCCAGACGCTGTAACCCCGCAATTATAATCGGCAAAGCTTGCTTATCTCCGATATAACCGATAATTCCGCACATAGTTTGATAATACCTCCTGAAATTGGTTATTTAATAATTTTTAGTTATTACTCTTGGTAACTGGCGGTGTAGTGGGACTATTATTACTGGGAGTGGATGGATTGGCTACCGACGGTGAGCGAACAATAGTAGGAAGAGAAGTAGGTACAAAAACAATGGTCGGTTCTGACGGCAAACTAGCTGGGGTATTAACTAACCCCAATGGAGTAGAAGTTAGGGCAGGCAAGGGGCTATTAACTGGAGGAGTACTTGGGGCAGGGGTATAAGCAGTAGGAAAAGGCTCAGCCCTTTGAGTAGCCGTCAAAGTGGGCGGAGGCAGCGGCGTAGCAGTGGCGCGGGTTGGAGCTAGAATAATTACGGTAATTTTAGGCAAGTCAACTGCCTCTAAACCTTCCGGGGTTTCCACCAGAAGCGGCACTTCAAAAGTACCTGCCCCCATTCCGGCCAAATCCACCTTCACCTTAATTTGATCCAAGGGTAATTTCGGCTGAAGCAATTGGTAGGAACCTTGCAACGTAATAGTCACTACATTGGGCCTAAGCTCATAACGCAAGAGGGGAGGATTGACTACCTCTACCGTTATTCGTACTGGTATACTGGCTTGGGCCATAGTAATACCAATTTCAACCGCTACGCTTTTAGTACTAAGCACCGTATTTTCAGGCACCCGCAGCAGAACCGTCGCTGAAACCGTAGTCGTGGCATTATCTAAAGCGACGGGCCTAGTCTCCACATATTCAATCGGCCCTAAGTCGGTGGGATCACCGTTAATCGTTACTAAAGTGGGCATAACTTTAATAGAAGAACCGGCCACATAGCCATAGGCTGGTGAACCCGTCGTCACCACCCGAATAGGCACCGTTTTAGCGTTCAGCTTGAAAGTAATCGGAACCGTCACATTCACATTAATGGGCAACAACTCCAACTCTTTATCCAAAACCGACTGATTCTTATCATCCAGTAGCACCACCGGAACTTGGCCTTGCAAGCTACTATCCCGGTCATTGAGACTAATCGTAACTTCGGCTTTTTTAACCCGGTCTACCAAACTTTCCGGTCCACTCACCTTTACCACATTTGTATCCAACCTAATTTCGTCCTGCTGATAACCCAGTTTAACCGTCCCTACCTTATTAATCTGAATGTTTAGGTCTTTAGAGATTACATTTTCTAATTGTACTTGGATCGATTCAGGTTCAATCGTATAGTTGCTAACATTATCCGGCATTTGTTTAAGGCGGATCGGCACAATGCAGGTGATCGGTTTGGTACAACTTTTTAGATCCATCACGGGCAGAATCGCCCCCAACTGCACCAAATTTACCTTCTCTTTAGCCCCATTAATCGTTACCTTAACTACCTGAGCAGAATACTGGCGCGGAACAAGGTTAGTGGAAAAGCCAACGAAGTTCACAGGCACATTATTGAATGTAATCGTCTCCTCCGGGTACTGCGTGGCAATGACATATCCCCATACTACTATCGCCAGAATCAAGGCCACCCCCAACCGTCCTACATTTACAGTCTTTAGCACCCAAGCCAACACCTAAGATTCGCTCCTTTCGGCGGGCCGTTCGGCGGGACGTTCGGCAGGCCGTTCGGCACTTAACTTCTCCTCGGTTTTTGAAGTTGGAGCAGGGGGGAGAGTTAGGTTAGTCGTGCCGCTAACTGTTCGGCTGACCGTGCCGCTCGAAAGCGAGGGTTTAGCTTGGGCCAAGACTCGCCGCGTTTCATCCCCAATACTTTCGACGGACCGTTCGGGGTTAGCTTTTTTGGCACTAGCGGCGGCGGCAGTAAGACCTTGTGACTCTGAAGAAGAAGAGGTGTCGGGTGTCAGGTGTCGGGTGTCAGAAGAGACTCCACCGATACCTGATACCCTCGGTTGGCTGTTCGGTTGGCTGTTCGGCTGGCCGTTCGGTTGGCCGCGATACCCAACACCTTTGCCGATAGCCCCCAACTGTGACAACTGGCTCCAAACCTTAAAACGACGGCTTAATTGGAACAGAGCCACCGGTTGTAGCAAAGAAATCAGCATCTCCCGCAACGTCTCGCGCGTCAAGGCGGTATAGATGCGACCACCACTAGCAATAGATATTTTCCCGGTCTCCTCCGAGACCACCACCGCCACCGCATCACTCTGCTCACTAATACCGACCGCCGCCTTATGACGAGTACCAAAATGCTCGTGGGGAGTCAAATTATCGCTAAGTGGCAAGATACAAGCCGCCGCCACAATTCGATTCTGCCGAATAATCACCGCGCCATCGTGAAGCGGAGTATTCGGCACAAAGATATTACCTAAAAGGGCGCTACTCACCTCCCCATTGATGGGGATCCCCTTATTGACAATATCCTGCAAACCCGTCGTGCGCTCTAGAATCATCAACCCACCCCAGCGCTGATTAGACAAATAAGTGGCCGAAGCCACCACCACATTAACCAGCAACAAAATCGCATCAGGAGAGCGATGGGAGAGGGGACGGTTGATAAAATCACCCGTATGACCGATTTGTTCGAGGGTGCGACGCATTTCTGGTGCAAAAATAACCAGAATAGCGATCAACAAGACTTGTAACGAATTATTGACCAACCACCTCAAGACTGGCAACTCTGAAGGCCACATACTGACTATCACAAAACCAGCCAGCAGTACAATCAGCACCCCACGAAAGAGAATTTCTGCTCGCGTACCTTGCAAAATTGAAAGAAGCCCATAAATCAGCAGAGCTAATATCAAAATATCTACTACAGAGCTCCACTCAAACCGAGCTAAAAGGCGACCGACCTGCTGTATCAATTGCTCCATTGGCCTTACCCACCAAAAGTTTATAACCCAGGTTACGTTCTTAGTTCTTTGAACTCAAAGAAGCTTTATCACGTTTAGACACTTCTATTCAGGCCAGTAGTTTAGAGTTAGCCCTAAACTATTCTGGCTTAATCTGACCAGCCCCCATTCCCTTCTGCCGCACCTGAGCCATCAAACGCTGGGCCTTTTCATTCGCTGGTTCCAACCGCAACACCCTATTATAGAGCTTATACGCCTGCCCAAACTCACCCGCCGTAGTCAAAACACTAGCAAGCTGAAAATAGGCCCGTGTATCTTCGGGGGCAAGCATAATAACCTGATGTAAAGCCGCAATCGCCTCCTGCGTCTGATTATTTTGCAGGCAAATCTGGGCAATGGTGCGCTGCTCATTCCCCGCATCCTTCACCCGCCCGGCCATTATATGCAAATTCACCAACTGCTGCCGCGCCTCCACATCCCCCGGCGAAATTTTTACAATCCGATCATATAACTCATAACTCTTACTCTGCTGCCCCATCATCCAATTGATTTCCGCCGCCTTCTGCAAACTCCGCACCGCATCCTTCAGCCGCCCATTCTTGCGCTGCAACTCGGCTAACTCATCCAACTCCTTCAAACCCGCTGGAATAAGCCCCCGCTGCAAATAGACTTGGCTCAACTTATCATGTACCTCAATCTTATTGGGAGCCAACCGCACCATCTGCTTGAGGACTTCCACCATATCCTCACTCTTCCCGGCCTGCTCATAGTGCGTCGCCAACTCACCTAGCTCCACCAGAGCCTCATTCAAATTACCCTGCTGGAAATTAAGGTCGGCCAGTTCAAAATAAACCTCGCGGTCATAAGGCGACAACCGCTTCACCGTCCTGAGTGCCTTAGCCGCATACTCAATCTTCCCCGTTGCCGTAAAAGCCTGCGCCAACTTTCGATAAATCTGCGCCTGACTCGGCAACCCTCCATAAAGATCATCCGAAGCCCCGAACCGCACCGGGTCAGCCTTATCCAACAAACTAGCCGACTTACCCAACTCCGCCACTGCCTCGTCATAGCGATTGGCGGCCAAATAAAGCTGGCCCAATTGCCAGTGGCCCAACAACAGATATTCATCGCTCAACCCAGGATCATTAGCAATTTCACTAGCCTTCTTCACCACCAACTCAAACGAACGAATAGCCACCGAGGTTTGTTTAGACTCCAAAGAGAGGCAACCTATCGCATAATGTAAACCTACATAATCGTGCGAAAAGACCGCCTGCCGATACTCCTCCTGCACCTGCGTCAATTTCTCGGAAGACTCCCGGCCACGCTCCACCACCGTCCTAAAACTAGTCCACTTTACCTCGCCCTCCTTATGGAGGAAGAGGGTAATATTCACCAGGCACAAAACCCGCAAATTAGACGGTTCAAGCTCTAGCACCCGCCGAAATTCCGGCAACGCCTCCCCATACCGCTCCAGTTGGTTCAACAGCTCTCCATACTGCAACCGAATTGGCCCACTCTGGGGAGCTTGAGTACGCAACTTACGGCACTCCTCCAACGCCCGTTCGGTCTGACCACCTCGGGCATAATTCTGAATAATACCCAGCGAGACCTCCGCCGCGTCTTCCTTCATCCCATACTGCAACATCAAGTTCGCCAGCTTAGAAC
Organism: Candidatus Chloroheliaceae bacterium; assembly: GCA_013390945.1. Lineage (GTDB taxonomy): Bacteria > Chloroflexota > Chloroflexia > Chloroheliales > Chloroheliaceae > L227-5C. The sequence continues at coordinate 5,933 of JACAUC010000114.1, read as the reverse complement.
GGAGGGCCATATTATCTGGACTCAAATCCGCCAACCGCCGATAAGCCTCAATCGCCTTTAGTTGCTCATTCCGAACGCTATACAAATCTACCACAAACTGATATTTAGTGCGGGCCTGCTCTACCCGCTGCTGAACCACATAGACCTCGGCTAGAACCACTTGGGCCGGAAGATAATCTGGAAAATAACGTACAATTTCTTGGCAGGCATCTATTGCCGCCAGCGTCAAACCCCGCTTCGCAAAATCCTCCGCCGCCTGAAGGTAGGGATAGACCGAGGGATTGGGCTCCATCTGAAGCAACTTAACCGGAAAAGAGATCGGCGTAACCGGAGGAACAACCGCCTCGGCTGGAAGATCTGGAATAAGCACCAAATGACTCGTCGTGACCCCATTTTCCACAAGGGTCGCATGAAGGCCGCCCGTCTGGTCGTTCGGCTGGACGCTCTCACTGGAAGAAAAATTAAAATTACCTCCGGCATCGCGACCAGCCGGGGCGGAAGAGCCAGACCCGGCCCCTAACCGTAGCGACGAAGTAGCAGTATGAGACAACTTCTCGCCCAACTCGCGGGCCTTAATCAGAATGATCGAAGTCTTTTCGGTACGCAACTTCTTACTTTGAATAAAATCCCGCAGCCGATTATAAAGATTGGCCGCCTGCTCCTCTTGACCAAGTTTAAGATAGGCCTCCGCCAGTGGCTCGTGCATCATAATCAGTTCGTCTATCTCATCCTGACCAATCTGCTGCAAATCAATCTTGAGTAACGCTTCCTCATAAGCCCGAATCGCCTGTGCCGGTTCACCCGCCTCATCATACATCTGACCTAGCGCAAAGAAAGCACTCGCCGCATAATCGCCATCCTCCGCTGCCTGCCGCAAATACTTAGCGGCCTCCTCATAATTCCCTTGCTGAGAATAGAGACCACCTATCGTATAGAGAATCTCCGCACCTTCGGCCCCCGCCTCAACCGCCGTCTGATACTGCCGCAAAGCGCGACCTGTATCGCCATCGTTTAACGCTTCTTCGGCATCACTCAGCAACCGCGTTATCGCATCCTGTTTAGCACTCTCCACCGATGTAATCGCTGATTTAGCCTCAACCCCACCAGCCCGACCGCTATCCGATGACGGTCTCAACCCCTCCAACTCATGTTTAAACTGTACCGCCTCTGAGAGGCCCGGTTGCAACATCAGTGCCTCTTCCACCGCCGAAGAAGCATCTTGATAAGCACCCGCCGACTTACAAAAAGTCGCAAAAGAGAGAGCCGCACTCGCACCGGTCTTACGATCACCTCGCGCCTTGGCCGTCTCTATTATCTCCCGGTAAGCCTCCGTACGCGACGGATCCACCTTCACCACCTGTTGCAAGGTCTCGATTACTTGGGCCGTCTGATTATTCTTTAGGAATACGTCTTTAAGCTGATAGAAAACCGCGATGGATTCAGAGCTACGCCCCAGCCGAGCGTAAATTTCACCACTACGCTGCAACGCATTGGTGTTATTTGGATTAAACTTTACCAGACCTTGGTAAACATCTAAGCTCTCCTGATTGCGGCCCATTCTAAAGAGCGCATCTGCTAGATTTGAGCGCATATTTATATCATTTGGGAACTCGGTCGCCGCTCTCATATACTCCCGCAGTGCCTTGTCCCACTCTCTATTTGATGCGAACTCTTGGCCCCGCCGCATTGCTGCATCGAAGATCTGTTTGTTACCGGCCATAACTCTTCCTCGCCTCTATCCGCACCTCAAACTACGCGGTGTGTAAGATCTCTTCTTTATCTACCGAAAGCCTAAAATATCTAAATTGGTTGAAGCTTGTTTGAGTTCAAAACAAGGGTAATTTCTTTAGGTAACATGCTCCGGTCAAAAACCTAATTCTTTATAAATTGCTCAACATAATAATGACTACATAATTATACCATTAAACCTCGGTAGCTGAAAACCTTTTGCGCTATATTGGTAGGGCTGTTGCAAAGTCCCAATCTGACAAGTTGGGCGGTAGGTCAAGATCAAGCGACGGCACAACCAGTTGACCCAGTTGGCGCGCCATCCCACAGATTTGGGCCTTCCGACTAGAATGTGGTTATGGAAAACTATTTGTAAACTGGTTTAGCCTACCTATTAGCTTTCTCTTAGGCCAAGATTGTAGGATGCTGCTCCGCCAGTTGATTTTCAACACAAGCGGGCTTTTCGAGAAAGGTTTGGTCAGGGAAATTTGATTTTGACCTACCTCTGGTCTTGATTTAGGCCAAGATTGTAGGATGCTGCTCCGCCAGTTGATTTTCACATACCACAGCTATATTGGGTGTCGGGTATCGGGTACCGGGTATTGGGTTTGACTCAGGCAACACTTTCTGTTAGTTTGAACTCAGGAGGAAACCGTTCGATGGCAATCCAAAAGCCTAAGATAGTTTATTGGAAACCCGGTGGAGTAGTACGCGCCCAACAAGTTTACCTAGATGCAAATTTTCTATTGAGCCTCAGTCTACCCGATCATATTTGGCACCTCAATGCTAGTGGTCTGCTTCAGGCTTTGCAGGAGCGCAAAATTACCTTAGTGCTATCCTCCCTCGCTCTTAATGAGGTGATTTACCAACACTTGAAGTTGGCTCGCCAGAACCTAGAGCAACCGCCCAACCCCTTACTCCCTCCCTTACCCTGGCCCGACCGTCTCAATGAAGCGGTGCTAAAACTAGGCAATCTGAAAAACTTTGAGCCGCCCGATCCGGCCTTTCATCGCCAGACCATCCGGGGAGTGGCCGAACTTGGGCTAGACCCCACCGACGCTTTTCACTATGCCGCCGCCCGCTACCTTAACGCCCCCCTCGTTAGCAACGATGCGGGTTTTCAGAAGATTGCCGATCAACACCTAACCATTGTTACTTTTTACTAACCGCCCTTTTTTAGCTGCATAATGCGCCCCTACCAAAAAACAAAAAAAAGGGAAACCAACGGGAAATTATGGGGTAACTAAAAGATGGCGCAAACTTTCCAATAGAGGTATAACTTATTTGAACTTACTTAGCGGCTAACTAACACGCCTATTACTTTTTTGCTATAGAAGATATAGCCAGAAAGTGTGATCTGACACATATTGCTATACAACTTAATCGTGTTAAGATTCATCAGAATAGCTAAGTTAAGTAAGTAAGGATAGCGTTATTATTCTTTAACCTAAAGGAGTAACTATAGTGAGTGGTCTCGGATTGGTCTTTTCTATGTTTAGTTCTAATACTCTAAAGCAACTGGTCTTTTTATCTCCGCTTCTGATTATAGCCCTTGGGTTTTTTCTAGTCCCCTTTCGGGTGCTGTTAAAGCGTAAAAACTGCCACCCCTTATTGCGGTGGGTACTTCTCACCACCTTTGTTTTCTACCTAGCTTTTAGCGGTCTGGTTATTTCGCTACCGCTAACGGGTACTTCTTACGGCGCACCTCTGCCAGTGATTATAACCTTCGGCGTACTTTACCTCTTGATGCTAGACGTGGTACTCACGTTTGTAAGGTGGGCCGTCCGTTTCTATTGGCTGGTCAAACATTGGAAGGGCGTAGCAATAAGCTATCTGCTCTATCAGACCTTGGTATTAAGCGTACTCTTCTACGCCTTTTATATCGAGCCGCAGTGGATTGAGGTTACTCAGACCCAGATAACTTTGGCAAAGCTACCCTCGGGTACACCCCCGATGAAGGTGGCCGTAATCAGCGATATTCACGTAGAGCGCTGGACGCAACGCGAGACGGAGACCATTCGGCAACTGGACGCGCTTCAACCCGACCTACTCCTTCTGGTGGGTGATTATATAAACGTGGATTATTACGATCCGCAAGGGTTCGCAGACTTAAAGCGCTTTTTCGGCTCCTTACACGCGCGGTATGGCGTATATGCTGCTCCGGGAGGAGTGGATGGCTACGATTTAGAAGCTTTGCTTGAAGGGAGCGCGGTTCAGCTACTCGATGATGCCTATGCCCCGGTAACGATAAATGGCGCAACGCTCTATCTAGTCGGTATTCGGAGCCGCATAGCTGAGATGGATTATCCGATTATGCAAGAGGTACAAAAAGATATTCCGCCAGACGCAACCAAAATTCTGCTCTACCACTATCCCGACCTGATTTCAGAATCGGCAACCAGTGGCTATGATATGTATTTTGCAGGTCATACCCATGGCGGACAAATTGCGCTACCCTTCTTTGGAGCGATCTTTACCTCGGGCAAATATGGGCGCACCTACGCTGCCGGATTATACAACCTCGGTGGTACGGCTAATACACGCCTTTATATCACACGGGGACTAGGCTTAGAAGGAGTCAATATGCCTCGCGCCCGTCTTTTCGCCCGACCCGAAATTTCGGTTATTACCTTCGTCCCACGCGGATGAGGTTTGACGCACCCAAATCTTTAGTGATTTTAGCAAGAAAGAGAGTTTAAGTATGGCAAGTGGAGAAGCAATAGGGCCAAAAAATTTTCCGGCAGGTTTTTTGTGGGGGGCAGCCACCGCCTCTTACCAAATTGAAGGGGCTTGGAACGAGGACGGCAAAGGCGAGGGTATCTGGGATCGCTTCGCACACACGCCGGGCAAAATTCAAAATGGCGATACCGGGGATTTAAGCTGCGATCATTATCATCGCTGGCAACAAGACCTTCGCCTAATGCAAGAATTGGGCCTGAAGGCTTATCGTTTCTCGATTAGTTGGCCTCGCGTAATCCCCCAAGGAAGCGGGCAAGTAAACGGCAAGGGGCTAGACTTCTATGACCGCTTGGTAGATGGCCTACTGGAGGCGGGCATCGCCCCCTTTATCACCCTCTACCATTGGGATTTGCCTCAAGCCCTCCAAGCCAAGGGTGGTTGGACGGCGCGAGATACGGCTTATGCTTTTGCCGAGTACGCCGATGTAATGGCTAAACGCCTCGGCGACCGGGTAGATAATTGGATTACCTTCAACGAACCTTGGGTAGCGGCTTTTCTCGGCCACCTCTACGGCGAACACGCTCCCGGCCTAAAAGAGCCTAAAGCCGCTTTTGCCGCCGCCCACCATCAACTTCTGGCACACGGGTTGGCGGTTCCAGCCTTACGCGCTAGGTGCAAGAGCCAAGCTCAAATTGGCATCACCCTCGACCTTACTCCAGCAGAACCGGCAACCACCAGCGAAGCGGATAACGAAGCGGCTCTTCGGGCGGATAAATTCAAGAATCGCTGGTTCCTTGATCCCATCTATCGGGGAACTTATCCTGAAGGCGTAGCCGAACGCTTGGGCGGTGCCCCGTTACCAATTCAAGCCAACGACCTCCAGCTAATTTCGGCTCCGCTTGATTTCCTCGGCGTTAACTACTATTCCCGTACCATTGCCAGAGACGACTCGGCGCGGGGCGGTTCTGATACCGCCCATCTACGTTTGGAAAAAGTGGAGCGCACCGAAATGGGTTGGGAGATCTATCCCGCTGGCCTCTATGATCTGCTCACCCGTCTCCACCATGACTACAAACCAAATCGCCTCTACATCACCGAAAATGGAGCCGCCTTTGCCGATCAAGTTGATTCTGACGGTGAGATAGACGATTCGCGCCGGGTAGCCTTTCTCCGCGACCATTTTAGCGCGGCTCAACAGGCCATCCGTGCGGGAGTACCCCTCGAAGGCTATTTCGTTTGGAGCCTGCTAGACAATTTTGAATGGGCTTGGGGCTTTTCCAAACGGTTTGGTCTGATTTACCTCGACTACAAAACCCTCCAGCGCACGATCAAACGTAGCGGCTATTTTTATAAAGCGGTCATCGCCGCCAACGCCATCGAATAGCTTATCCTCAAATAATAAGAGCGTCCATCATCGTGATGGACGCTCTTCGTTTATGGATGGCATAATCCAAATCGGGATTTACAGGTTCAAATCGGGATTTACAGGTTCAAATCGGGATTTACAGGTTCAAATCGGGATTTAC
>JACAUC010000113.1 GCA_013390945.1 Candidatus Chloroheliaceae bacterium | reverse complement strand
TTTTTAGCCATTCTGTCAACCTCTTTTTTCTAAAAACAAACCTGAAAATCTATATCTAACGTCTCCAAATGGATGGTCTCTTCTTGATCGGGTGTTTTGAGGCCCAGTATCCCTATGATCTCCCTTTTGTACAAAGAGCTTAAACCCGAATCCACATAATCGTCTGAACCATACATAGTCCGTTCTTCGGGGCTAGAGCTAAGGCCAAAATTATTCAGGATCACATTTGGTGGAAAGTGTCGTTGAGAGAGACGTTGAAAAGTGACGCTAAAAGGCTCAAAGCAATAGAGTTTGGCATTTCGGTTAAAACTTAGGGCGGTCTGGGCCCAATTTCCTACATTGGCTCCCACGTCAAAGACTACCTCACTGCGCGGCATATAGCGTTGCAAAAGATCAGCCTCGCCGTTTAGGAGAATGTCTTCATTGTTATCGCCATCAAATCTATCTACGTACCGTTTGCAATAGTTACGGAGAATCAGATTATCCGGCATAAGCGTGAAGAGTTTTTCCACTGGCTTTTTAAGCTGTGTTTTTAGGGGTTTAAACATCGCTACTTGGTCTCCTTTCAGGTAACTGACCATCTCTTCTCCTTACATTTTGGAGAAGACTTGAGGGAAAATTCGGTTTTTTATCAGGTTTCGGGTTAGGGGAGTAGTCAGGCAGGCTCCTGATAATGTCAGAAGCGAAATAGAGCTAACTGCTCCAATAGTTAACAGGAACGAGAGTTGACTAGGTAGCAATAATCGGGCGGGAAGGGCTACCGCCAGCGCCCCAAACCAAGGTAGTCCTACATCTTGGTAGTACCACTTTAGCTTTTCGGTTTGAAGAATGCGCTTATACATTAGATGATTAACGCTAACCAAAAAAAACAAATTTAGCATAATCCAAATAGAGGCTGCTCCTAATGCTCCGTATTGACTAGTGGCCCAGAATAGAGCGGGGATTATCACGATGACGGCGACTAAACTTTGATAGAGCGCGAGTGAAGTCCAGTTGTGAGCCAGCATCGCGTAATAAGGCACAGACATCAAACAATAGATTGCGGTGCCTGTCACCAGTAAGCTTACTAATAGGCTGGTATTTTTTACCGTTACAGGATTGCCTAACCAGATACCCAAGATTTCAGGGGCAAATAAGGCTAAAATGGTGGCAACTGGTAATACAGTGACGGATAAGAGTTGGCAACTGCGGTGATACAAATATTTAAAAGCGGCATCCTCCCCCTTTGACACTAGTTGCACGAATTGGGGAAAGACGGCTACATTTATAGGGCTAACTATAATATAAAGGCCCGAAGAGACTACCGTCGCTAGGCTATAATAGCCAAAATTTTCTAGGGTTAGCATTTTACTTAACAGAATTTTGTCGGCTTGAGTCAGTAAGAGCGATAGAAAGGCGTTACCAGCCATACTTAGGGCAAAGCCTTTGATACCTGCTAGTAGTTTCATTTGAAAACGGGTTCTTTCGGAGGTATGAGGCAAACTTTGCCAGAGTATCCAACCGCACAATACGGTTTGCACCACACTAATTAGCAATTGCCAAGCAAAGAATAGTTGAATAGTTGGGGAGATAAGCCACAAAACACCTATCACACCTACCCCTCGCAAAGTTGCCATTACGATGCTAATGGCGTTAAACAGCACTTGGCGTTGTAAACCTAAGATACCACCGGAATAAAAGTTAAAAACAAATTGAGAAGCAATCACTAGGCCCATTAATATTAGGGCTTGCTGGACGGTGGCTTCCTCTAGGCTCTTTCCTGTGATCCAGTAATGTGCTATTAGAGGGCTACCGACCGCAATTAGGAGGGCGATGAAAGCCGCTAACCCCCAGTAAATTAACTCCACTGTTTTAACCAAGTTACGGAGTTGTTGAGCCTTACCCTCCTGTACTAGCAGACTGGAGACCTCCTTGTACATCGTCGCACCGAGGCCCAGATCTAGGAGGGCGAAAATAGTTTGCAGCGAAGCATAGAAGCCGATCAAGCCATAGGATTCCACCCCTAATAGCTTAATATAAATTGGCACAAACGCCAAAGACATTAGAGCAATCCAAATGCGCCCAATCAGATTAGCGATTATATTTAATTTGAGGTTTGTGATGCCTAATTTAAGCCTAAGAGTAGTTAGGCGATTTTTACCAGTTTGGTTATTTTCCACTGTTTAGCCTTCAATTATTTAAAGTTCAAGATACTTCGCCAGCTTTTCATATTCTTGAGCATCAAAGGTAGCGGTACTTTTGCTACTTCTCTTTTTCCAGAATTGATAGGCCAAAATCACTAGCTGGTGTAGAGGTTTGAAAAATTGGCTACTCCTTACCACTAGCCTTAACCCAAGTGCTTTCCAATGATATTTGTAAAACTGATGTAAAAGGTTGGCCGTCTTTAAGGCTTCTTCAAATTCGCCTCTTGCCGTAAATATTAGCCCCGCCCGGAGAGTTATACCGACATACGTCTTTGCCAAGGCGTTGATACCTAATTTACGAATGTCAGGAGGGATATTTTTATCTTCTGTAACCTTCTCAATTATTTTAGGAAATTCCGCGAAGATTATAGTTGGAACATTCGCTACAGAGGTGGACTGATTATTCGAGTTGAAGATACCACAAAGATTAGGGAACATCACATAGGGGAAGCGAGAACTAAGGCGTAACGCATAATCCAAATCGCCGGTTAGTGGTAAAGTTAGGTCAAAAAGGCCGATTTCGTTAATTATCTCGCGGCAAAAAACAATGCTAGTTAGCGTTGGAAAATATTCGTTTACCCGCTGCATAAAACCATAGGGAGGCTCGACATAACGTTCCTTTTCCCAATAATAGGCTACCGGATAAGAGACTTTTCCCTCTTTATTTATCTCTGCCGTTACTCCGCCTGCCATGATTGCTTTTGGGTAGCACTCCAATTGGCTTATCGCATCGGCGTAGAAATTAGGTAAAACAACATCATCATCACACAATATGGAGAAGTAGGGGGTCTCTACTTGGGACATACCAAAATTAAAATTGGGTACGATGCCTATATTTTCCGTTTGACAATGATAGCTAACGCGCGAGTCATGTCGCATAATTTCGGCTACTACTTCAGCCGTTTCATCCTTAGAGGCATTATCGCAGACTATTACTTTTAGATGCGGATAGGTCTGGTTCAATAGACTGCGAATAGCCCGACCTAGCAATTGAGGACGACGATATGTGGGGATAATCGCTGTAATGATTGGTCTAGTCTCTTGCAATGCTGTCTCCTATTTGACCAGATTGAGAATAGCTATAAACGTTTTAACCAAGCACCAGGCCAATAAGTAACATTGCTAGTTAGGTTGTTGCTTTCATTAAAAGACCAAGTTGGCTCTTCCTGCACGAATTTTGTATTCTCCTTCAAAAAATCTTGCGTGGCCTCATAAGGATTATTCCATGTCCAATCAGGTTTGGTTCGGGGTGCGCCTGCTAGGTCTTTCATAATACCATCGGCAGCCACTATGTACGAGCCACTGGAGACTAGTGGGGCATACTTTTCTAGCTCAGCCAACACATGCTCTTTCGTATGGTTAGAGTCTAACATAACAAAGACTTTTTCAGTTGGTTCTATCAAAGACTTAACTTGATTGACCACTGCTTCATCAATGGAACTACCCTCAATTAGGGTGATATATTCAAAAAGCTCATGCTCTTCTATTGCTTTCCGATTGTGTGGTCGAATCTCCACATCAATCCCGATCACCCGGCCATGCCCCATCGCTTTGAATAGACTGGCGTAAAAGATGAGCGATCCACCATGCGCTATTCCGGTTTCTATTACTACATCCGGTTTAACTCTATAAATTACCTCTTGAACTCTTATCATGTCTTCAGGAAGTTGGATAATTGGTCTACCTAGCCAAGAGAAGGTGTAGACATATTTTGTATCCCAACCACATCGAAGCCAAACTTGAGAGAGTAGCTTAAAAGCCTCTGCTGAGTTTAGCGGAAACTCGCTAACTTCTGCTTCATTTTTAACCAAAATTTGGTCATTGCTCAGATCAATTTCGATTTTCATCGGAGATTTTCTTTCTAAAGTTTTCTACTACTTCTTTTAATGAAGCGGTAAGTTCTGTGGGTTGAAAGCTAAATTCTTCTTTTAGCCGCTCAATCTTGATTTGAGGGAAGATTATCTGTGGTGCTTCTTTTGAAGTTTCGATCTGACAGCCCGTTAATTCTTTGAGACAAGAAGCCAGTGTTGCATTGGAAATATTGAGGCCACTGGCAACATTGTAAACCTGATGCTTGCCGTTCAATGAGATTTTTAGCAACAACTCAATCAAATCCTTGATATAGATATAATCTTTTTCAGAGGATGGTGCGGTTTGAAAGACAATCTTTTTAGCTATCAAAGCTCCTTTTATTATAGTACTTAAAAAGTTTTGAGATTTATAATCCTTGCCGAAAACATTGGATAAACGGGCTATCCGAACCCGCTCGTTTTTAGTATTTAAACAGAGCGATTCCCCCATCAACTTGGAAATATTATAAATATTGTCTAATTCTAAGGGATTACATTGTAAAGGGGAATTTTCGGCGGTATCCACTGCATTTCTATATATTCTTGTGGAAGATAAATATAAAAAGGAATCATACTTAGTCTTTTGAAGTATCTCTAGCAGGTAACAGACGTGTGCTTGTACCGTTTCATAAGGCTTTTCCCGGAAATCGGCAGTAAGACCAATCGCATAAATTACCTCTCCTAATTCTTGGGTAAAGATGGAATTGTCACCACGAGCGGGTGCAAAATAAGGGATCTCCTTTTTGGCTAGATATTCCACGAGATGCGATCCTACGAAACCAGATGCACCTAAAATAGTGAATTTCATTTTCGCATACCAATTTTCTTAGTAGGAATCCCTACATTAACCGAATAGCTTTCTAATTCTTGCGTAACAAGTGAACTAGCACCGACTACACAACCTTTTCGCAGGTAAGCACCATCCAGAATAACGGTATTTGCACCAATCCAAACATCATCTTCGATGATAATACCACCCTTACTCGGTGCAAATCTCTGTTCGATAATTTTTATCGCTTTAAGTTTATATTCGTGGTTAACCGGAGCAAGCGTACAATTTGCGGCAATTAATATCGATTCGCCAATGGTTATCCCGTTGCCCGAATAAATTACGGTTCCAGAATTTATGTAGCTATTCTTGCCAATCCGAACATCGCCAGAGCCACCCGAAAACTTAATCTTTACAAAAGAATCAATGTAAGCCCCCTCCTCAATGATTAACTTTGATCCTCTGGAGGAGTCTTCTATATCAGCTAATTTAGAAACAAAGGCTTTTTCTGATATTATTAGCATCATTAATCCTGAAAATCCTAAAAAAATGGGTAGTTGCTATCTCTTTGGGAAATTGTTTTCTGGCTTATCGGCCAACTTATTCCAAATGTCGGATCATCCCAGCGTACTCCCCTAGCAGCCTCCGCTTGATAGAATTGGGACATTTGATAAAAGACTTCGCTATTGTCTTCTAGGCTTTGAAAGCCATGGGCAAAACCTTCGGGAATATAGAGTTCTAAGCGATTATGGGCGGTTAACTCTACCCCTACCCATTGCTTGAAGGTGGTTGATTCGGGCCGCAGGTCTATTATAACATCATAGATGGCCCCACTGGTACAGCGTACCAACTTGGCCTCGGCATACGGCGCAACCTGATAGTGCATCCCCCGTAGCGTACCTTTGCGCTTATTATAGGAGATATTGCATTGTACCAGACGTGGATTAAGGCCATGCTCTTCAAACTCGCGCTCGCACCAAGTACGGGCGAAAAAGCCCCGCTCATCTTCAAGGAGTTTTGGCTCTAGGATAAATGCGCCTTTCAGTCTAGTTTCGTTGAAGATCATACTACTTTTAACTCAGGAATAGGTACAATAAAATGTCCGCCATCTCTTCGGTATTCGGCCTGTTGCTCTATAATTTCGTCGGCAAAATTCCAAGTTAATAATAGCACATAATCCGGCCTAACTTCCAACAATTTTGCTGGTGAATAAATCGGTAAATGTACCCCCGGCATAAAATGTCCTTGTTTGTAGGTGCTGCGGTCTACCACAAAATTTAGTGTCTCTAGGCCAATGCCAAAATAATTTAGCAAGGTGCTACCCTTGGCTGCCGCTCCGTAAGCCACAATTTGCTTACCTTGCTCTTTCAAGTTACCTAAGAGGCTGCGAAGTTCTTCTTTTAAATTAGTTACTTTTTCGGCAAAATCTTGGTAAAATTGGAAACTGGTGATCCCTTTGGTTATCTCTTGGTCTAAGAGGTGTTGCACTGAAGAGCCACGCTGGACGCTGCTGGCCTGACCTACAAAAAGGCGAAGCGTTCCGCCATGGATGGTAAGCTGCTCAATCTCTTGGATTACCAAGCCATGCTGACCAAAAAGATGATCTAGTGCCGTGACCGAATAATAGCAGAGATGTTCATGGTAAATGGTGTCAAACTCGCGATGTTCAATCATTTCGCCCACATAGGGCGTTTCGATTACCGCGATACCATCCTCTTTTAAAAGTAGGTGTAGACCCTCCACAAATCCATTCAAATCAGGTACATGGGCCAAGACATTATTGGCGTGGATTATATCTGCTCGCTTGCCTTCTTCGAGGAGTTGATGGGCTAGGCTCTCCCCAAAGAACTCAGTTAAGGTAGGAATACCCCGTTCTTGGGCTACTTTTGCCACGTTTAGGGCTGGGTCAATCCCTAATACCTCTATTCCGGCTTGCTTATAGAATTGTAGTAAGTAGCCATCATTGCTGGCTACTTCCATTACCAAGCTTTGTGAATCTAATTTGCGGGTTGGGATTAAGCGGTTGACCAACGCTCTAGCGTGTTGCACCATTGTATCCGAGAAAGAAGAGAAGTAGAGATAATCGCGGAATAGTCTGTCTGGTGGCACATTTTCTCGTATTTGGACGAGGGTACATTTAGGGCAAAAGACCAGATTAAGCGGGTAAGTTGGCTCCGCCTCTTTAAGTTGTTCGGCGGTCAATAGGGAATTAGCCAATGGTGTATTACCCAATGGCAGTACTAAGTGAAGCTCATTATTGCCACAGGAACGGCAGGAGTTATTCATACTTGCTCCCCAAGAAATTCAGTGTACCATTTAATAGTACGTTGTAGACCCTCTTCTAAATTAAAAAGCGGTTGCCAATCTAGGATTTGGCGGGCTTTGGCGGCACTGAGATATTGGTGGCGGATTTCATGGTTGGCCTCGTTACGAATATCCGGCACTAAATCAGAGTGCATCGCTTCCAAGATACGCTGCACCAATTCAATCACGTTTACTTGGATCTCATTGGAGAAGTTGAAGGCTTGCCCGATTAAGTTTGGATTTTCCGCCATTTTTTCGGCCAACAGCATATAAGCTGCCGCCCCATCCTCCACATAAAAATAATCGCGGATAAATTGACCATCCGAGCGGATGATGGGGCGTTCTCCCCGTATAACCGAGCGGATCGTTCCCGGTACAATGCGGTTCCAGTTCAAATCGCCGCCACCGTAAAAATTCCCGCAGCGGGTGATTGTGACGGGCAGTTTGTAAGTTACCGCATAGGTGTGGGTGATTAAATCGGCGCAGGATTTACTGACATCGTAAGGGTGCTGACCTTGTAGCGGAGTCTCTTCGCTATAGGGCAATTGCTCTTGATCGCCATAGGCTTTATCGGAGGAGGCTACTACAATCTGCTTTATGCTAGGGCTACGGCGGCAGGCTTCTAGCAGAGCATAAGTTCCCCGGATATTAGTCTCAAAGGTAGAGATGGGGTTGCGATTGGCAATCCCCACGATGGTTTGAGCGGCTAGGTGCATTACGGTATCTATTTCGTATTCACCCAGCGTCCGTTCCAATAACTCCTGATCGCAGACATCACCTCGCACTACTTTGACTCGCTCGATTAGGCCAGTGCGGATTAGTTCGGATTGGGGAACCCAATCTCGCACTAGGCAAACTACCGTAGCCCCGGCCTGCTCCAAACTTTGCACCAGCCAACTGCCCACTAAACCAGTGGCCCCGGTCACAAAAACCGGACGGTCTCTCCAAAAACTCTTCAATTACCCATTCTCCAAGGTGGATTTCCGCTTTGCCAGAGGCTTTCTAACTGCCGTTTGTCGCGTAGAGTATCCATACATTGCCAGAAATCATAGTGTAGATAAGCCGCTAGTTGCTGGTTAGCCGCCAGTGGTTCCAGAACATTCGCTTCTAGGCTAGTAGCATCCTTTTCGATGTACTTAAAGATTGCTGGTTCAAAAACTAGGAAGCCGCCATTAATCCACCCTTCACCGACCTGCGGCTTTTCGGTAAAGTTGGAGACTAGTGGGCCATCTAAAATCAAGCCGCCAAAGCGAGCCGGAGGGCGCACCGCTGTAACCGTAGCAATCCGCTGGTTTTCTTGATGAAAAGCGAGCAGTTCATCTAGCTTTACATTACTCACCCCATCGCCATACGTCAGCATAAAAGTCTCATCTTTAAGCCAAGGTTCCAGACGTTTAAGGCGACCTCCCGTATTGGTCAATTCGCCCGTATCTATTAGATGTACTGTCCAATCTTCGGTTTGGGGCTTAAATCTCTGAATTTCGCCACTGGCAAGGTCAATTCTCATGCTACCATTTAAATTATAGTAATCAAAGAAGTAACGCTTGATAACCTCCCCCCGATAACCGAGGGCAATGTAAAACTCTTTGAACCCATAGTAGGCATAATGCTTCATTATGTGGTACAAAATGGGTTGCCCCCCGATTTCTACCATCGGTTTTGGTTTAATTTCGGTCTCTTCGGCTAGGCGTGTACCTAAACCACCTGCTAAAATGACAACTTTCAACTCTGAAATTTCCTAACTTTCTCTTAACCTAAGTTGCTTTGGGAACCCTTAATACTATACAATAGCCTTGTCTTAGATGCAATGGTTTTTAGGTACTGGTTAAAAAATGGCACAAGTTGACATAATAATTCCAAACTGGAATGGACGGGAATGGCTCGGCAGTTGCCTCGAATCACTCCAACGGCAGACCTTTCGCGATTTACAGATAATTTTAGTAGATAATGGCTCTACCGATGGTTCAGCCGAGTTTGTGCGGGTGCAGTTCCCTGAAGTAAAGTTGGTGGAATTATCGGAAAATCGGGGATTTACTGGGGGGATCAATGCTGGCATACGGGCAGGCTCGGCAGAGTATCTCTGCTGGTTCAATAATGATGCGGAGGCGGCCCCGGATTTTTTGGAACAGCTTCTTAACGCCTTGAAGACCCGCGAGTCGGAGGGCTTTGGTATGGCGGCGGCTAGGGTGCTGTTTCAAGCTACCCCGGATCGGCTTAATTCGGCGGGTATTTTTGTCGGGCCAGATGGCCTTGGGCGTGATCGTGGTTTTCAAAGACCCAACGGTTCACCCTTTGACCAAACCGCCGAGCTTTTTGGCCCGGCTGGGGTAGCCGCCCTTTATCGGCGGGCCATTTTTGACGAAGTTGGCTTATTGGACGAAGATTTCTTTTTGTATAGCGAAGAGATTGATCTAAACTATCGGGCGCAATTGGCGGGTTATCGCTGCCTCTATGTCCCGACCGCTGGCGTGGTTCACCGGGGATCGGCTACCGCCCGTCGGGTTAGCACGATGGCGGCACGTCTGGCAAGTCGCAATGGGTTACTGGTTATTATCAAGAATTTACCGGGGCCACTCTGTCTCTGGCTATTGCCTTGGATAGTAGTGGGCCAAGTCTATCAGTTGGTGCTATTTGCTCGGCAAGGTAAATTTATCCCGGCTTTACAAGGTAAGCTAGAAGTATTCAAGTTGTTACGACCTACTTTATCAAAGCGAAGGTTTATCCAGCAACGGCGTAAAGTTACCGTGACCCACTTTCGGCAACAAATGGCACTCGGACGTACCACTCCTCGTCTTTTGCAACGCTTTTCAAACTGCTCGTTACGATGAACCGGAACCAGAGGAATAGAAGGAACCCAATCATATGACATAAAAGAACGCGCCGCAAGCCACGCCTTTTTAACGGCAGTGGTTAGGCGCGTTTTCTAACCTTTTGGCGTAGACTGGTCTTTAGCCAAAGATCGGTTTATACAAACTTGCGAAGAGACCGTGAAGTGGCACTTTTGTCTAAAGCCATAGATAGTTAAACTATGGAAGAAATTAAAGAACTTGAAACTAAAAAGAACCTAGAATATCGTAGAGATGAACACCGGATACATTTAGTAGTCTATCATCTGATCTGGTGTCCTAGACGTAGAAAACCCGTATTAGTTGGGTTAATCGGGCAGCGTTGTCGCCAACTTATCGTGACTAAATGTAACGAGAAAGATTGGCAAATTTTGGAGTTGGCTATTCAGCCAGATCACATTCACCTGTTCGTACAGGTTTGGCCGACCGATAGCCCCGCTGAAGTTATTAAGCAGTGCAAAGGTGTTACTTCTTTCTTCCTTAGAAGAGAGTTTCCACAGCTTCTAAAATTGCCTTCAAGGTGGACTAGAAGCTATTTCGTCTCCACCGCAGGCCGGGTCAGTAGTGAGACTATCCAAAAATACATCGCTGCTCAAAAAAGGCAGTAGCAGTAAAGGGAAGTGAAGTAGGATAATGGCAACCGCTACTAAAACTATTCGCCAAAAATTAGAATATCGGGATGGTATCTCACACTATTTCGAGACTACCCAAGAGCTATTCAACCGCGTAGCTGCTTTCTATTTTGGTGTAATTGAGGCGCACCCTGCTATTTTGTCCTTTCCTCCAACACAAGCTCTTACCAAATTGGAGCAACTCACCCACGTCACGGCCACTAATGTGAACCCAGTTATGCCCTTATTGGAAGTAGCTACCAATGTTCCGGCTCTCTTTAGAAGAGCTGCCATACATGCGGCATTAGGACAAGCCCACGCTTTCTTCACTAGCCTTGCCAAATGGCGCAAACAAAAAGAGGAGTGGGAAGCCAAATTACAGCGAAAGCAAAACCGCTCACCAAAAGATCAGACCCAAAGATCACCTAAGTTCAAGCTTCGTCCGCCTGTACCACCTCGCCATTGGAACAGATCAGTTACCTTCTATGCTGGGCAATACAAAGAGTTGAATGAAGATTTCATCTTGCTCAAGCTCTACAA
This sequence comes from Candidatus Chloroheliaceae bacterium, assembly GCA_013390945.1. GTDB lineage: Bacteria > Chloroflexota > Chloroflexia > Chloroheliales > Chloroheliaceae > L227-5C. Next base: position 6,184 of record JACAUC010000113.1, on the reverse strand, counting down.
TGGTCAGGATTGGGGCTGGTTTAAGTTTGGTCATTCTGGTCGTCCTCTTCCACAGGGTGAAGAATGGAAGATGGGTAGTCCGCAGGTAGTCAGGAAAGGCAAGGGTAAAGGTAAGTGGGATTATCGCCTACACCTGCCCTTCCTCAAAAGTTTTAGTAGTCCCGCCAAAGCTGAGAAACAGGTCTTGGCTAATCCTGAACTCAAGATTTGTGCGGTAGACTTAAACCTAGAAGAGAATCTAGCAGTGGCAACCATCCTCAATAGCGAAGGTACGCCCCTCGTAACCCGCTTTATCAAAGGCGGCAGAGAGGTAAACGGCTTTAGGAAGCGTCTGTTGGGTTGGATCGCCATCAATCGAAGCAAAACAGGTCTGCTCAAAGAAGGGGAAACCGATAATATCCGGTTGTGGCAGCAAATCAAAGATTTGGACGAGAACACCGCACATCGGGTGAGCCGTCGCATTGTGGAATTTGCTAACCAGAACGGTGCAACGGTAATCGTCTTTGAGCATTTATCTAACCTCAAACCTCAAAAGGGCAAGTACAGCAAACGGAGTAATCTCAAACGGGCCTATTGGTTAAAGGGCAAAATCTTTAACTACACCAAATATAAGGCTTGGGAATTGGCATTGCTGTGTTGCCGGGTTAGTCCCTACAACACCAGCCGTGAATGTGCTAAATGCCATGCGATACCTCTAGTACGATATGCTGAGGGCCAGGGTCAACCACGCGAAGGTTACAAGGTAGGTGCGCCATTGGTCTATTGTCCGGTGTGTGGGATGAGAGGAAATGCAGATCGTAATGCTTCTATCGTGATAGGGCAACGCTTTTTAGCCCGATACCAGAACCTTAAAGAAAAGCCTCCAACTAGCTTACCAGCAATGGTGGGTTAGAGTCTGGTAACAGGCAGGTCTTTTGTCTCCCCAAGAAGCCTAAAGGTATGGCATGGGAGATGAAAGAGGTTTGGCACAACCAAGAGTAGTCTAAGCGGTTTGTAACTGCTAACTACCCGATGTATACCGGGTAAATTACGCTCCATACTAGTAGCTTCTACGAGGCAAATACAAAAGGAAGCGCCTACCCCGCGTGTGCAAGAAAAGAAGCCGCAGGGATTTATCCCTCGCGGAGTGTCACCATCGAAATAGATCAGGAACTTGAAACTGCTCGTTACGCGGAAGAGCTTTTGGCTGGCCGCTCGGCTGAAGGAATGGGTACTTTTGAACAAATATCATTACCGAGTTAAATATCTTTCTCAAGGGCAAACATTTAGGGCGCGTCGCAGATAGCAGTGCTGAATATCGCTTTTTGGATAAATTGGATAGTATTAAGAGCGGTCGCAAGCCTTCTCGTCAACCGGATGTCTCCTTTGTAAAGCAAGAAAGGTTGCCGGAACGGTTTAGAAGCTACCCTGAACTTGCCCCTGATTTAGCGGTAGAGGTAGTTTCTCCTACGGACAAATATTATGAAACGGCCAGCCGAATTGAAGCTAAAATAGTGGAATATCAGAAAGCAGGAGTAAAATTGGCCTGGATGGTGCATCCTTATAGCCGCCAAGTGCGCCAAGTGGATGTTTATCGGCTAGAAGGTGCGCTCCGGCCTCAAATTTGTATGGGTGGTGATGAACTGGAAGGGGAGAATGTAATAGTTGATATACTGCTGTACCAAAGGGATATAGACCTGCGACAAAGCATCGAGAGTTTCAAGCTTGCCGGTGTTGGCCTCCAATATTCTTATGTGGGTCATCGCTTTGTGATTTGGTTCCGGTTTCTTGACTTGCCATCTCGGTCTCGGTTTGTCCAGTAGGTAATTCTGGTTCTACTTCTACTTCTAAAGCTTTTAGAACTTGTTGTGTTTTACGTTTGGCCCTTCTTCCACCATAGAGTCGGGCGGTAAAACTGGTAATAATCTCTACAAAATCACCCATTAGATCATCTTCAGTAGTATCGGCTTCGTTGACTAACACCAGTTCTCTATCTTGGGTTGCCAACAAAGTTTGCACATAGGCTACTCCAAAGCGACTGGCCCGGTCTTTATGTTCTACTACGATGTGAGTAATAGAAACATCAGATAAGAGTGCCAAGAATTTAGGCCGCTGGTCATTAACACCGCTACCACATTCTTTGACTACCTTCTGAACCGACCATCCTTTTGCGTTACACCAACTCACTAGACGTTGTGCCTGAGTTTCCAGATTGGATTTATTTTCCGTACTGGAAACACGTGCATAAACTACTACCTTTTTATCTGGCTCAAGAGTAGTTGATTGGTCTTCGGCAATGTCGGGCATTTGTACAATGACTGTACCAGAAGGCAACTGCTTGGCTGTAAGTTCCCCACGCTTCCACATTCGCCAGACGGTGTTGTAGCTCAGACCCAAATGTTTGGCATAAACTGATAATTTCATATTCATAGCTAGATTATAACATAAAAGTTCTGTCTATGCAATAGATGGTAGCGGTTTAAGATGTTTGGTTAACTAAAACGTAAACATATTCAATACCCGGTTTTAAGCTGCCAATTAGTGCTATCTTTGATTATCCTTATGATCCCAACCCTGAACCGTAGGCCCACCTACGACCAGTCTACCTAAAACGCCACTCTTAGTCGGAAACCACAGACGACGGCGCGTGGGAGTCACCTCCTGTCGTCTGTGGAAGTCAGCCTATTTTTTCAATACATTTGGGTGCGAAATTCAATCTCCTGAAGTTTCAAGGCTTCATCCAATTGAGTGCTAGTGATATAGTTATAGTCTAGCAGGATTTGGCCGAAGAGTTGATGTTGACCGAGCCGATTCAACATAGTTTGCAGATTAATGGCCGTCTCGATCTGCTCTTGGTTGACATAACCAAGCTCTATTAACATATAGCCAAGTTTGCTGATAGCACTAGGTCTTCGGTCTTGGCTATATTTGAGCCGCTCTTGGTGAATATTTTCGCGCTCCGACCAGTTCTTGAGGTAAGACGAGGTTTTGACCAGTTCTTCCAGTTCTTCCAATTGAATACAACGGCTATCTACGTCTTCTAACAGCTTGAGACCGCGTTTACTCTCAGGGTGTACCTGTAGCATGATCTCCAACAAGTTCCGCATTTGAGAATAATCTTGCGTCATTTCGCAAAGGTTAAAGGTGGCTCGCTCATTACCTGGATCTACCAGTAACACTACCTCAAAGATTTTTCGGGCGATCTCCATTTCACCTTCGCGGAAGTGTTTCTCCCCGGCACTTAAAAAACAGTCCGCTTCGCTCTTCATCGTATCATTCAGCGCGATTTGCCAGACTCGATGGGTTTGTGCTTGGTTCTCTTGATTAGTTACTAACATCTTCTTCACCTCTACTCTCACACCTTAGTCCGATCTAGCAGGAGGGCTTTCTGCCCTATCTCTTCTCGGTAAGAAATTCCACTAACAAGGAAGCACCCTTAATCCGATATAAAAATATCCAAAAACGTAATAGCGTTGTTGCCTTGTCTTAATAGTATCTCATGTATATTACGAATGTATGAACAAATCATTAAAATGTGTTAAATACGTATAGCCAATATAGGTTAGGTACTTTAGGAGAATTTATCTAATCCGAAATAGACCATTATGGGGCTATGTAGGAGGGCGGTCAGCCGACTTTCCAATCCCGCTTGTTACCACCGATCTACCTGACATTGCATTTCTCTTTGGAGGGGTTATAATTGTAAAGATCTTAGCTTGCTTGTTAGCTATCCGCCTAAGTTTTACACTGAGCCTTATTTTTTCTTGAGAAGGGGATTGGAATGCCTTTTATCCGCAAAGCTAATCGTAAATTGTTCGTTGGACGAAGCAACGAAATCGCCACTTTTACCACTGAGATACTCAGGCCGGAAGAGCCTACTTTCAACATCATCTCCGTTAAAGGACAGGGCGGCGTAGGTAAATCTACCCTACTGGCTCGCTTTATGACCGAAGCGGCTAACCCCGAATTTAGAGGTTATTGCCTTACCGCCAAAGTGGATGAACAGCAGACCAGCCCCTCCGATATTATGGATATTTTAGTGCGCCAACTGGAAAAATTCACCCAGTCTTGCACCACTTTTACCAAATTTAAAGAAGCCCTCGCCCAATATCGCACTGGTTTAGAGCAGCTTGATTCCGAAAAAGAGCTACCCCTAGCAATAAGGGAGATTGAAAGTAAAAGATTTCCCACTTTCCCTTCCCTTAAACCGCCCCTAGCGTCTTCTGCTGCTACTAGTTCTTCCAAATTTGAAGAGACGTTAAGAGGTAATTTCCTGAAGAAGCAGGAGTTAGTCACGTTGCTGTTGGACTGTCCGAATATGGCGAACCGTGCCAGTCGCGATAATTTGCTTGGAGGGGTACGAAAGGGAGGGCTTGTAACCAATTTTGCCCGGAATATCGCTGATAACATTGATGTGGAGAATATCGTTAAGACGCTGCTGGACTATTCCGGTGCTTTAGAAGAACTTCTCTCTTATATACGGGTGAAGGATTCTGGCACTCAAGCATGGCAAGCTTTAGAAACCTTTCAGCGTGGGTTATTGGTGGATTCTTTTCCTTCCGCTTCCCCAACCGACTGGCGGGAGGAGTGCTATAGCGACCTGAATTATGGGGCTATCTCCTTCTCCCAAAGCCATCCGCTAAGGAATAGTAACCAGCAGCGTGAAAATCTCTTGCGCCGTTTAACCCAAACTTTTGTGGCCGAATTGAATTTGATTGTGGATGGTAAGGAGGATCAATGCCAGCAGCCCTATCGGGTCATTCTCCTTTTTGATACTTTTGAGCAGTCCGGGGTAGTCGCGGCCCCTTGGCTCTTGGACTACTTTCTGCCAGAGGATATTAGGGGCAATGTGGTTCTCGTTTTTGCCGGGCGTGAAGCCCTCGAAACCTCTATCCCGCAGGAGCCTAAGCGTTGGTTGCCCTATCTTCAAGACGAAACCACTTGGGCTTTTTCGCTCGATCCTTTCAGCTATGAAGAGACCTGCGAATTTTTGAAGGAGCGTGGCATTACCGATCAGGCTCATATTGATAATATCTGGAAACTCTCCACCGGATTGCCGCTCTATCTCGGTTTGTTGGCGACCGATGCTAAAGGTGAGGTTGATCCTACCCAAAGCGTGGTAGATAATTTTCTGAAATGGATACCGGAAGAGGAAGACGAAAAGCTAAAGCGGCAATTGGCTCAAGAGGCGGCTCTCTTGTCCCGTCCCTTTAATCGAGAGGAGCTGGCGGCTTTTTCCTATTTGCCCGAAGCCGAACGGGATGCCTATTTTGATTGGCTATCGCGCCTCTCCTTTGTCAAGAGCAATGTGCTGGATGGGCGTTATCGCTATCATGATATAGCCCGTGAACTCTTCAGTCGCCACCTCTACCAGAGCAACCGCGAGCTTTGCTATAAGACTCGCCACCTCTTAGCCGCGTATTACCGCCAAAAACTAGAGAAGCTTGAAACAGAGCAGGGCAAAGAGGCTATCGGCTCTAACGAATGGCTCGAACTAAAGCTGGCTTTAGCCCAGCAACTCTTTCTCTTGCCGGGTGAGGTGAGCCATCTTCAGGCCATTGACCAAATTATTCGGGCTTACTCTAAAGTTAAGAAGAAGCAAGAAGGAGAGATAGTTCGGGTATTGCAAGAGTTTGCCGAGGATAGTATCGCAAACCAAGCCAACACAGGAGTGCGCCAGCTTGCCGGACAGCTTGTGACTTATGTAGAAGCCAAAAGTGATAGTGAAGAGTTTACCGCTTCAGTAAATTACCTATTTAGGAAAATAGAGGATAACTCCTCCGCCTCCCCTGGTTTACGGGCCGAAATTTATCGGATCAGAGGTTACACTTACCATAATGTCAAACGTTACCAAGAAGCTCTTTCAGATTTCAATTGTGCTGTTGGGCTAAATTTTGGATTAGAATCAGCCTACGTTGGTCGTGGTATTACCTACATTTTGTTGAACGAATATGAGAAAGCGTTTGCTGATTTGGATAAAGCGATAGAGTTAGATCCACAATATGCTTGGGCTTATCGTAAAAAGGGTGAAACCTACCTTTTGTTGAAGGAATATGATAAGGCTCTAGTAGATTTCAATAAATTGATTGAGCTAAACCCACAATATGCTTGGGCTTATGGTCAACGAGGTGAGACTTACCGTTTGTTGAAAGAGTATGATAAAGCCTTGACAGATTTTGGTAAAGCGATAGAGCTAAACCCACAA
>JACAUC010000112.1 GCA_013390945.1 Candidatus Chloroheliaceae bacterium | reverse complement strand
GATTGAACCCATGGGCAATCCCGATTGAACCCATGGGCAATCCCGATTGAACCCATGGGCAATCCCGATTGAACCCACTATAAAATGAAAAAGGGGCCAGCTGCTCATCCTGGCGACCCTTTTGACAAATTTCATTTCTAAGAATTTCTAAGAGGAGATAGAGAAGATTATTAAAGAGGTTGGATAGAAGTGTTTGTAAGCTAAGGCTTTTGCCTTGTAATTCTTGGCTTTACTCTGTTGTTCTTTGCTTACACTGCTATAATACAACCTCTACCAAATTTCTATTATGGTCTACATCACAGTAGAAATATGATATAAATCACACAATTTGGGAACGAAAATGTTAACAAAGTGTTATAAGACAACGTCGTTCATAATTGTGGCAATCTGTTGATTGATCGCATCCCAACTTCGGGTTTCGGCCAACATTCGGGCAGTCTGACCCAAGCTGGTGCGGAGGGTGGCATCCTCGATTAGCTTCAGCGCATATTTAGCAAAAGCCACTAAGTCGGGTGGGTCAGCTAAGTAGCCAGTCTTATCTGGTAAAACCAAATCAGCCGGGCCACCTTCGCGCCGGGCTACTACGGGTAATCCACTTGCCATCGCCTCCTGAATCACTTGCCCAAAGGTTTCGGTCAGGGAGGGATAAACAAAAATATCGGCAGAAGCAAACATTTCAGCTAGGGGTTCGCCTACAAGTGGCCCCGTGAAAACCACATCTAGGCCGCGCTTTTCAAAATAGCCCCGCACCGTCTGTTCAATCTTAGCATTGGCATTGCCGCCAGTTATAATCAGGCGAAATTTTAAGGAAGGCTCTTTTTGTCGGGCCTGCCTAGTAATTTCGGCGTAAGCCTCGGCCAAAAATTCAAAACCCTTTTCCAAACTCACCCGCGAGACACAAATTAAAAGCACTTCGCCCTGTGGAGCCAGTTTTTGGCGCAATTCAGCGTTGCGTTTGCGGGGGTCAAAGAGGAGACAATCCACACCTCTTCCTACCAACCGCAATTTTTCAGCCGCAATTCCTAAGCGCAACAAATAATTTTGGCTGCTGGTGGAGGGGCAGAGTACCGCCTTAATCGAGGAATGACGGAAGAAGTAACCCGTTAGACGGTCTATCACCCAACCCGCCGCTTTACCGGGTAATGAGGGCAACATTAAACGGGCATAAAAGGCTAGATCGGTCTGGAAATTGGCAACCATCGGAATACCACTATTCCGCAACTGCCACCAAGCTTGTAGTCCCAGCGTCGCCGGGCTTGCCAGATAGACTACATCAGGCCGGAAAGTATGCTGGAAGATTTTGCTCATCCGAAAGGGAGTAACTATCATCAAATCTGGATTATAGACCAAGGGAAAGCCACCCAACCGGATTAGCGGCATTTGCCAAGCAGAGGGTGCCGGTTTAGGGAGGCGGGGAGCAACAGCGGCGGTTTGAACATTTTGGGCCAACAAATAATCCAGCAAATACCCGGTCGCGCGGGTTACGCCGTTGATCGGTCCTAGCGACTCGCTTGTTACCAAGACCTTTTTATCTTTAAGTTGCTGGGGAAGCTGGTCAGATTTTTGTTCCAGAGTGGTCATAGCCAACCTGCCAACTGGAAGATAAAGATAAGCTGGAATAGGGTAAAAAAGTAGCCGAAGAGACTACCTGCCACTACCTGCCCAGGAGTATGCGCCCTCAGATAGACTCGCGCCCAAGCTACCAGTGCCACCAACCCGAGGAAGGGAGCGGCAATCATCCAGCCAGCCACAACCGTGAAAGCCGCTAGGGGGCCACCAATTCCAGTGGCATGGACACTAATTTTCCACTTGAAGTTAATCAGCATTACAACGGTAGTATTCATAGCGTAACAGATAAGCATCGCGGTCAGCAAGCAAGGCCCGGAGACCAACCAGAGTAAAAGCGTACCAATAATAAAACTGCCGATAGTGAGCAGAAACGGCAAGGTGCGCTGTTCGCGGGTAGTGATGTGAACATCACTAATTTTATGAGATATGTGCAAAATGATTACGACCATGACAGGCAGGGCCGCGCCAAAGGAGACCGCAATCGCCAAGCCCGCCCCTAGCCGGGAGAGGGTGTGGTGGCGTTCCTGATCTTGAATACCTAGCACCACAAAGCTGGGTATGGCAAGAAAAGGCGGGGCTGTTATATTAGTGACAAAACGAGCAAATTTTGTCCAGAAATAGCTGGGCAGTGGAAGAAGTGCTTTACTGCTCAGAGGGGTTTGATTTAACATCTTTACAAACTCTCTTCCCATATCTCAACCGACAAGACCTAGGTTATTGGAAGCCCCTAGATCAATCGCTTGAAAACCTGTAACAAGCGAAAATTTTACATCCTATCGCAGACTAGTGTAGTTTAAAGTTTAACGGGCAGATTTAAAGGATTGGTTAAGAAGATGTTATTTTTAACTACAAGGCTGTTAAGTGATTGTTATCTTTAAGCTGGGGGTTATTAAGAGTTATGAACATAGCAGTAAACTTGTTAAAAAAATGTTATTAAGGGTAAAATAACGCTCTACCAGCGTAGAGTACCATTCTTTCCCTGACCAAGCCTTATTTTTCAACCAAATCACTGCCATTTGCTCTATCTTGGAGATAAGCCTATAATCGAAAAACTTAAAACAGCGAATAAATCTTATCATCTCAAAATTTCGGGGTAGGGGTGTATTGCATACGCCTAAATTGAGAAGATACAATAAATCGCTTAAAGCACCCCGACCAAAGGCAACCAACTTATAGGTACAATCGAATCAATCGGAGACTAACCCACCAAGGGACAACCAATTAGTTATAAGCCAGACAGGAGGTTTTGTAACAAGATGCAGATGCAAACAGTACACCACACCAAAAGGAGAAAGGCTAAAGCCACGCGGCTAACCCTAACCTTGCTTTTTATCTTCCCCCTCTTTTTTGCCACCCTACCCTCACCAGAAGTAGTCGCAACCGCCGCAACCGCAGGCCAAGCGGCCCCGGCCTTTGCCGACCCAAACTTTGAGAAGCTCTGGAACCGCACCGACAAACTGGTGGCAAGGGGCAGTGTCGCCCGTTCCTACCTGTGGGGAGCCCAACCTAGCAGCGTCGGATTAGAGGAAGATTATGCCGAAGCTCCTGGCGGTACTCGCCTAGTCCAATATTTCGACAAGAGCCGGATGGAGATCACCAACCCCAGCGGAGATCAGACCAGCGTCTACTATGTCTCAAACGGCCTAATCGCTAAAGAGATGATTACTGGACAGCTTCAGTTGGGCGATGCTACATTCGAGGCCCACTCCCCCGCCGAAATAGGGGTAGCAGGCGACCCCGACGATACCAGCGGCCCCACCTATAGCACCCTCGCCGCTCTGCTCCAGTCCACCACCGAGGATACGGGCAACCCGATCACCAAGGCGATTGACCGAGCCGGGAACAAACGGGATGGCACAGCAGACTTCGATAAGTATCACATCACACAAGCCAACTTTGTACCAGAGACTGGTCATAATATCGCCAAACCCTTCTGGGATTACCTCAACCAGACCGGGCCGATCTTGGTAGTTAGTAATAGCGGTGGCAACCAAGAAAGAGGGGGCGAAAGAGAGGGAGGCGGTGAAATTGGAGGAAGAGCAGAAGAACCAACCACTGGACTAAGAACAACCGAGACCACCACGCAAGGCCGGATCTTTGATCCCGTCTTCTTTGCTACCGGGCTACCGATTACCGAGGCATGGTGGGCCAGAGTAAAGGTAGCTGGTGAAGTTAAAGATGTCTTGGTGCAGGCGTTCGAGCGCCGAATACTCACCTATACCCCATCTAATAGCGCGGCCTATCAGGTGGAGATGGGCAACGTCGGGCAACACTACTACCAGTGGCGCTATCTTCCTAGCACGATCAACACTACACCTACCCCAACACCTACACAGCAACCTAGCCCCACCCCAACCGAGCCGCCGACTACTGCTAAACCCGAACCAACAAAGCCCGTGCCAGCACCTACATCTACGCCCCTAAGGCTACCAAAAACAACGCCATGATAAGGGTCTAGTAGAATTTGATAATTAGTATCATCTCATAATTGGTGCTGTTGGCGAACTCGGTTTGGAGCTTCAAAGCTGAACTCCTTCAAGCTCAATTCGGAAAGTAACCCAGACTCGGTTCGGGCATACGAATCATTAGTGTTTATCAAGGGCTATTCGGATCGAATAGCCCTTTTAACGATTACTTGACAAGCTTTCTTCCTCAGTATAGGATAACGTTAGGTTAATGGTTTTAACACTTTCTTAGTATTTCCAACCATTTGTTAGAGCCGTTACTTTACATAAATTTCCATGAGAAAATTAGGAGTAAAGAGAAATGGATTTAGCTACGACGCTGGCCATTCTCTTTGGCTGTATATTTGTCGGTGGGTTCTGTGGGTTTGGTGTCTATCTCTATAAACAAAGTAAAGCCACCATTGGGTTAACGCTAGAGAAAGAGACTGTAACTCGCCTGTTGGAGGAGGCCAGAACGCAGCAAAAAGAAATAATTCTACAAGCCAAAGATGAAGCTTTGAAGTTTCGGGAGGAGGCCGAAAATGAAATAAAGGAACGGAGAGCCGAGCTTAACCGGTTTGAACACCGTCTACAGCAAAAAGAAGAAAATTTAGAGCGGAAGGCGGATAGACAGGAAAATCGGGAGAAGAGCTTACATCTACAAGAGCGTGAAATTGAAAAGATAAAATTGCAGGCCGAAGAAGCCCGGCACCGCCAACTAGCCGAGCTTGAGCGTGTGGCGGGGATGAGTGTGGAGCAAGCCCGTGACCTCTTAATTAGCCGGATTGAAGAAGAAGCCCGGTATTATGCCAGTAGCCGAGTACGCCGGATTGAAGAAGAAGCCCTTGAGAAAGCGGAAGAGAAAGCCCGTAAAATTGTATCGGTTGCTATCAGTCGGGTAGCAAGTGATTATGTGAGTGAGGCTACGATTTCTACGGTTCCCTTACCTAGTGATGAGATGAAAGGCCGCATTATTGGGCGGGAGGGTCGCAACATTCGGGCTTTTGAGCAGGCCACTGGAGTTGACCTGATCGTAGATGATACCCCCGAGGCGGTCACGCTCAGTTGCTTTGATCCAGTGCGGCGCGAAATTGCCCGACGTGCTTTGCATAGATTAGTACTGGATGGTCGGATTCACCAAGCCCGCATTGAAGAGGTGGTGCAAAAGGCTAAGTTGGAGGTCGAACAACAGCTTCGCGAGGATGGAGAGAAAGCCGCACTGGATGCCGGGGTACAAGGGCTTCACCCCGATATTTTAAAGCTGCTGGGACGTTTACGTTACCGTACCAGCTATGGACAGAATCAGCTTTCGCACTCGATAGAGGCCAGTAATCTAGCCGGGGTCATTGCAGCGGAGTTGGGCGCGAACGTCTATGTGGCAAAAGCGGGGGCATTACTTCACGATATTGGAAAGGTGATGGATCAAGAAATAGAAGGGCCACATGCTATAATTGGGGCGGAGTTAATTCGCCGTCTGATGAAAGCACCTGAAATTGCCCACGCGGTGGCGGCTCATCACAGTGAAGAAGACCCCACCTCGGTTGAAGCATGGATTGTAATGGCTTCTGATGCCATGAGTGGTGGTCGTCCTGGGGCAAGGCGAGAGCAGGTTGAAACCTATATCCGTCGCCTAGAAGCCTTAGAAGAAATGGGTGGTTCAATGGAAGGAGTGGAACGTTGCTTTGCTATTCAGGCGGGGCGTGAAATTAGAATTATGGTGCGGCCCGAAATAGTGGACGATGTGACCGCGATGCGAATGGCCCGGGATCTATCGAAACGGATTGAAGAAAATTTGCAATATCCCGGCCAGATTAAAGTAACCATCATCCGCGAGACTCGTGCTGTAGAATATGCTAAATAACCTACCTAACAAACCCGGACGCTGCGTTCGGGTTAAATTTTAAGCACGTTCTCAAGACGTTTTAACTAAAATCAAACCTTTTGCCGTTCTTATGCGTAAATAACCTATGGTAGTACCAGAGGCAACCCTTGACCTAACTAGTTGACATAATAAAGAGAAAGGAGATTCGCTCATGTCTGTACAGAATAAAACAGCTACTCCCCAAAAGCAGGCTCCTAGAGGTTTTGGCTCACCCGCTTCGGGTGGTTCACTTGTCCCTTCTCCCGCTGGTTCGGGAAAACCCACCGTTGGGCAAAAAGGCTCCAACAGGTTAATTCAGCTTCAGACCCTGAAAGGGCAGTTTAATATCCTAGTTTTGCTCTGTACCATTCTGTCGGCAGTCGGGTTGATCGCTTCGTTTTTGGTTTTGGATAGTGTCGAAACTAATTTTAATGACATTATCAATAATAGTGCGCCTAGCATTATTGCCGCCCAAAAACTGGGCTTGGCGATACAAGATGCCGATGCAAAAGCGGCTGACTACCAATTGTACTCTAGGATTGATGTAACCAGCCCTGATTTTAACCCCAAAGTCTATGGCGATAATGGTTTGCGTAACCAAGCTTGGAACGCCTTTTTACAACGTCGGAAAGAAGTAAATGACAAGCTCTTCACCGCTCGTTCCAACATTACTTATCCTGGTGAAGCAGATGCAATTAATGCTATCACCGACCGCTTTTTGGACTACTTTGGTCGGATTAATGTCATGCGCTATGAATTGGATCAAGGACACCGTGAAGCAGCATTGGCGGCTTTTAAATCGGCCCACGATTTGTTAGTAGGCAACCTAAACAATGTTCCCCTCGATGATAAAGGACGTAGCCCAGAGGAACAGGCTAAACTGAATGGCTGGACGAACTTTGACACCCAAAAGCCCTATTTGGGCATTGAGGCCAATGTCCAGAAACTTTCCCAAATTAATGCAACGGAGCTAAACAAAGCCAGTAATGCCGCCACTAACTCTATCGCTGCTTATACTTTGGTAATAACGGTGCTGACTATTTTGTTGGTGCTTGGGTTGGCCTTCCTTTGTTTCCGCCATGCGGTGGTCACTCACCGGATAATTAACCCAGGCTATGCTCTGGCTTTCCTCGGTGCCTTAGTCTTGTCCGTCGTTTTGATTACTAATTTGCAGCAAGCCACACAGGATTATACTACGGTGTCAAAAGATAGTTTTCTTAGCATTGATACTGCGGCCCGAACCCGACAGCTTGCCTCCGACGCTAACGCCGATGAGTCGCGTCTGCTCCTTAGTCCCGAAAGCCCCGGCCTAGATAGCACCAACTTAGTGCTTACTGCCGATGTAAGAAAGGCTTTCAACTCAGATTTGCTGACTGAAAATTTTAACAAAAAAGAGGCTTTGATTAAAGATCAACTTGCTACCGCTTGGAAAAATATCACCTATTCTGGCGAACAGGTGGCTTTATGTAAAATTACTCAAAATGTGACTGGAAAGAATGGTAGTTGTTCTGGTAATACTTTTGCTTTGGATAGTTATCTGAAGGTGGATACCGATATTCGCACGGCCTTTAAAAATAATTTGTTGGCCGAGGCGATCAGCCTTAACACAGGCAAATCCAATGATTTTTTTGGTCAGTTTGATACTGCCCTAGCAGAACTTTCAACCGTAAACGAACAATCTTTTGATAAAAGTGCGTGTCAAGCGATAGGCAAGACTCAGTTTGGCGGAGCTTGCAACAATGAGGGTTATGCACCCTTTTTAAAAATATTTGTTCTAGTTGCCTTTCCGTTGATTGCTCTTTCGGTGATTGGAGGCTTTTGGTACGTCCGTCGCGAATTTTAAGCTAGTTTAGTAGTATCGTTTTTTGGTATCTTCTCAATTGGTAGGGGTTTATTGAATAAACCCGCCGTAGGTTGGCCTCATTTTGGGCGTATGCAATACACCCCTACCCCGAAATATTGAGATGATACGTTTTTTGCTATCAGGCAAGTGTATATAAAAGCAATGTATCTGGGGTTGAGGTTTGCGACTAAGCCATATTAGTTAAACCGCACCGGAAAAAGAGGATTTTATTCTGAATGGAGAGACAGCGGAGAGATGAAGCCCTTGCTGCGGAGGCAAGTAGTGAGGCTGAAAAGTTAGATTCCGGTAAGGAGGGCAAGGGCCAAGTAGTTCGTACTCCCTTCCTCTTACCGATAGTTTTTGTGAGTGGAATGGCAGTAATGGCAACCGAGATGTGTGCCAGCCGCCTGATCCAGCCCTTTTTTGGCGACTCACTCTTGATTTGGGCCAATCTGATTGGCTTTATTATGATCTACCTGACCGCCGGGTACTTCTTGGGCGGACGATTGGCCGACCGTTTTCCTCACCCAGCCTTCCTCTATCAGTTGACCGCTTGGGCCGCTTTTGCTATTGGCCTCATCCCGGTGCTGAGCAACCCCATCCTGACCCTTTCCAATGAGGGCTTTCGCAACGTGGATGGCGGTTTATTCTTTGGGTCATTGGCCGGGATTATCTTACTCTTCTCGGTGCCACTTATTTTGCTCGGCTGTGTCTCACCTTTTGCCATTCGGCTCAAGGTCAATGGCATAGCAAGTGCAGGCAAAACCGCCGGTTCGATTAGTTCGCTTTCTACGGTGGGTTCGATCCTCGGCACTTTTTTGCCAGTGCTACTCTTGATTCCCTCGGTTGGCACAAGAGCCACGCTCTATCTCTTCTCCGCCACCTTACTGCTCTTTTCACTGCTTGGCCTCTACCTGAGCAAGCGGAGCAGAGTCCCTTTTTACGCCCTGCAGTTGATGGTGGTGCTGCTGCTAGGCTTCCTGATAACCACCAACATCATCAAAGCCCCGATTAATGGGCAACTTATTTTTCAGAAAGAATCCTCCTTTAATTATATCCAAGTTATTCGGCCTAACTCTAACCCGGATGAGCTTGATCTAGTACTGAACGAGGGACATGCTATTCACTCGATTTATAATCCCAAACAAATCTTAACTGGTGGCCCATGGGATTACTATATGGTGACACCCTTTTTTAGTCCTGGTTTGAATGAGAAGAACTTCAATAGTGCTTTGATTATCGGGTTGGGGGCCGGAACGGTTCCCAAGCAGTTGACCAAAGCCTACGGCAACCAAGTACAAATTGATGGTGTGGAGCTTGACCCAGAGATAATCAAGGCTGGTCGCCAATATTTTGAGATGAACGAGCCGAACCTGAACGCTATCGCTCAAGATGGACGCTACTACCTTATGACCAGTCAGCGCAAGTACGATATGATCGGTATGGATGCCTACCGCCAGCCCTATATTCCTTTTCATCTGACCACCCGCGAATTTTTCCAGCAGGTACGAAACCACCTGACTCCCTATGGCGTAGCGGTAGTGAACGCCGGAGCGCCGGATGTTGGCGGAGCGCGAGATTTCCGGTTGGCCGAAGTTTTGGCAAGTACCATGAAGTCGGTCTACCCGAATGTTTATTTTATCAAGCTAAAAAACCTCAATAATATTTTGGTGGTGGGAACCAATCAGCCTACTGCGGTTACGAATGTCTCTTTTCGGCAAATCATTGATACTACCGTGAGCAATCCGTTGGTGCGGCAGGTGGCCCAAAAGATTTATGAGGAAGGTACTATCGAAGAGTGGACTAAACCGGGAATGGTCTTTACCGATGACTGGGCTCCGATTGAGCGGGTGATTGACCAGATTATTCTGGATTATGTGACAGGTGGCGGTAAGTAATATGCCAACCATCGGTCAGTCGGGAACCGGAGATATTTTTATAACGCCTGAAGAAAGCACTCAGCCAAAAGCAGGGTATCTGCCAGATTCACGCCCACCTCTTCTGTTGACTATAGTTTTTGTGAGTGGCATGGCGGTAATGGCGACCGAGATGGGTGGTAGTCGCCTGATACAGCCTTATTTTGGCGACTCGCTCTTGATTTGGGCTAACTTAATCGGCTTCTTTATGCTCTACCTGACCGCCGGATATTTCTTGGGCGGAAGGCTGAGCGACCGCTATCCTCGCGCTGGGGTACTCTACCAGCTTACTGGCGGGGCCGCTTTTGCTACTGGCCTCATTCCCCTCTTGGCCGATCCAGTCTTGACTATTTCAAACGAGGGTTTTCAAAGTGCCAACGGTGGTCTGTTTTTTGGCTCTCTAATGGGCATAATCCTGCTCTTTTCGGCTCCACTTATTCTATTGGGTTGTGTCTCGCCTTTTGCCCTTCGGCTTCGTCTGGGCGGTGTGCAAAATGCTGGTAAAGTGGCTGGGACAATTAGTGCCATTTCTACCGCTGGCTCAATTCTGGGTACATTTTTGCCAGTGCTATTCTTGATTCCCTCGCTTGGGACAAAGGCCACGCTCTATCTCTTTTCGGTGGTGTTGCTTGGTTTCTCGATTTTTGGTTTGTGGCGTAGCGGCTCACGTCGGGTAATATTCTTTATCGGAATGTTGGGAGTGGTGCTGGTTTCGGCTCTGCTGGTGTTAGGCCACCTGATTAAACCTGCCCTGAATGGCGAATTGCTTTATGAGCGCGAGTCGGCCCATAACTATATTCAAGTAGTACGCCCCGCTTATAACCCGGCTCAGGTGGAACTGATTCTAAACGAAGGCCATGCCATTCATTCGGTCTACAATCCCCAGCAAATTCTAACCGGGGCTTATTGGGATTATTATATGGTGGCTCCTTTCTTTAATCAGGGTATGCAAGAGCAGGAGGTCAATAGCGTTTATGTACTTGGCTTAGCGGCGGGTACGGTTCCGCGTATTTTGACTGCCGCTTATGGGGAACGGCTACAAATTGATGGGGCGGAACTCGATCCGGCTATCTTGGAAGTAGGCCGAAAATATTTCCATATGGGCGACTTGAAAAACTTGAACGCCGTAGCCCAAGATGGGCGCTACTTCTTGCTGGCAAGCCAGAAAAAATATGATATGATTGCGGTAGATGCTTTCCGGCAGCCCTATATTCCGTTTCATCTTACGACCCAAGAATTTTATAAACTTTCACGGGAACATCTCTCTGCTAAGGGAACCTTGGTTGCCAATATTGGTAGTCCCTCCGTCAACGGTCAACGTGATTATCGGTTGGTGGAGGCCTTGGCCAGTACTATGCGTTCAGTCTTTCCCAACGTCTTTATTATAGATGTAAAAGGCACTTTTAACACCATCGTTGTAGCAACTCAACAGCCGACTAGTTTGGCGGCTTTCCGCGAAAATATTGCTGGCTTGCAAAATCCGATGGTGCGGCAGGTAGGTGAAGTAGCTTTGCAAACAGGCATTCGAGCGTGGAATGAGACAGGGACAGTCTTTACCGATGATTGGGCTCCGGTTGAGCGAGTCATTGACCAACTAATAATTGACTATGTGGTGGGTGGCGGTAAATAAAAGCCTGCTATCCGTAGACCTCGAAAGGAAAAAGGAGAATTATATGCGGCTTAAAATCAAGCGTAAAGTGCGTACTTCTAGTTCGGAACAGTGGACTCTCTTCGATTTGGATCAAGCGGATGATAGCAACGGTCCTCAAAATATTGGCAAGGTGGATTTGCATTACGATAGCGAAATGGTCTATGCCACCCTGCTAATCTGGTCTGAACTGACCGAAACGCTTGAACCCGGTACAATTCAGGCTATCATCGAAGACCTGCTGGATGAGATGATCGAGCCCATTGGTGTTCCGGCTGACTATAGCCTAGATTATTTCTCTCCTAGCCTTGAAAGTTACAAGTTCCTGACTAACTTTGAAGAGTTGGAAGAGGATGAGGAAGAAGAAAAAGAGAGTGGTACTTCTTCCAACGGCAATCGCTGGCCTTAAAAATCGTATCTTCTCAATAAGTAGGGGTTTATTGGAACCAGTTCACATAAACCCTCTTCACATTGGGCGTATGCAATACACCCCTACCACGAGATTTTGAGATGATACAAAAATCAACCGACGAAACCTAGGCTACTCTATTACCACGCCTGACCCTTATATGATCGGGTGTGGTAACGCAAGCCAAAAAACGGTGACTAACCTAATTGCTGTCTCTGACCTTGAATAAGCAAAGAGCAGCGGTTTTCTCGGTTTAGGATGCCTAACTAACCTAGGTGCGGCCAGTTGGCATTGTGGGATATTGCGTAACTTGGGTGCGGTCAATTGACATATACTGCCTAACCAATTTGAGCAACTCCTTTAGGTTAAAGGGTTTGGGCAAAAACCCGTTAGCCTGGATTTGGCGGGCAAATTTGGCAGCATCAGTGGCAGCCGTAAGGACGATAATAGGTGCATGGGGGAGTGGAGCCTCGCGATAGGCTCGTGAAAACTCCCAGCCATCCATAACGGGCATTCGCATATCAAGCAGAATTAACTGAGGAGGACGCTGTCTAGCCTGTTGGAGCGCGGCGGCTCCATGCGGTGCAGTAATCACTTCATAGCCCTCATCGGAGAGTGACATCGTGAGAAAGTCTCGAATATCTTCCTCGTCATCCACCACAAGTACGTATTTTTCTATTGTTGTCATTTATTTTCCCCTCCAGCATCGTTGGTGTTAAGGTTGACTGGCAGAACTACAATAAAGCAGGTGCCGCCATCTGGCGGGAACTCGGCTTTAATCCGCCCCCCATGAAGTTCGACTATCTGGCTGCTGATATATAAGCCGAGGCCCATTCCTCCAAAATAAGCATCGGCGTGAGCTTGATAGAAACGTTCAAAAATATGCGGACGATGATCTGGTGAAATGCCGATACCCCAATCTCGTACCGCAAGTTGAATTCTTTCAGAACCCAAAAGCGAAAT
This sequence comes from Candidatus Chloroheliaceae bacterium, assembly GCA_013390945.1. Taxonomy (GTDB): domain Bacteria; phylum Chloroflexota; class Chloroflexia; order Chloroheliales; family Chloroheliaceae; genus L227-5C. Next base: position 4,654 of record JACAUC010000112.1, on the reverse strand, counting down.
CGTTAGGCTAACCTGCCCCCCCTCTGGACTGTACTTAATGGCGTTACTAATCAGGTTAGTCATTACCTGTTCAAAACGTAACGGATCAACTAAGGCCGATAGTGTCGGAGGAGCCTCTAGTATGAGGGTGTGGTTGTTCGTATTGACCTGAGCCGCCATCACCACTTCAGTCACCAGTTTGCTTAGGTCTACCACTTCAAGCTCCAATACCAGCCGTCCGCTTTCAATCCGAGATATATCCAAGAGTCGGTCTATCAGTAGAGAGAGCTTTTCGGACTGCCGATCAATGGCCTTGAAAGACCGACTCATTTGGTTAGGGTCGGGCGTTTCTCCTTTACTATACTTATCGGTTACAAATTGGGCGTAGCCGCGCAGACTAGTAACCGGAGTTTTCAGTTCATGGGCGGCTACCGAAAGAAATTCATCTCTAGCACTAATCGCCAGTCGGAGAGCCTCCTCCACCTCTTTACGTGCGGTAATATCAAGCACAAAACAGATAAATTGATTTTGAGAGGGCTCGTCCAACAGGGCAACACCGCTTAACACTGGAACCCGGCTACCGTCTTTCCGAATATACTCTTTTTCCCAAGTTGGGCAAGTGCCGGTTTCGATCACCCGCTTAATTACTTGTGTGTCCTGTGCGCTATATTCCGGTGGAGTCATTCGATCCCAGCGCACCACGCCTGAAAGTAGTTCATCTCGATTATAACCTACCATCTCCAGAAAAGCACTATTAGCTTCGCTAATATTACCCTCAAAATCGGCCAAAATCACTCCAATAATATCTGCTTCCACCAATCGCCTAAAGCGATTCTCGCTTTTCTGGAGAGCCTCCAGTGTCACTTGCAATTCCCGATTGCGTACCGCCAGTTCTTTGGCTAACGTAACTACATCATGAGTCTGGGTCGTCAACTCTTGCTGAAGGAACTGACGGGCGCGTTTTATTTTAACTAGATTTCCCACCCTTGCTCGTAGTTCCTCCGCCGAAAAAGGCTTGAGCAGGTAATCTTGGGCACCCTCACGCAATAATTGGATTCGCAAGTTTTCGTCTGTCTTGGCTGTAAGCAAGACAATCGGGACGGTATCTAGTTCAGGGTGACTTCTAACTTCGCGAATAAGCTGGTCTCCCCTCATTACAGGCATCATCATATCGCTGAGAATCAGGTCAGGCGGGCGGGCTAGAGCCTTTTTCAGTCCTTCTCGACCATCCCTAGCGGTGGCGATTCGATAATCTGTGGCTAACGTTTCCACTAGGAGCCACCTCATCTCCGAATTGTCTTCTACCACCAGCACCAAAGGTAGGTCTGGATCTGCCGCGCTTTCGGCCTCTACCTCCTCTGCAAGAGGCCCGCGCAATTCTTCCAAGACTTGATGGGCTAGTTCTTTCTCGCTCTCCGTTTCATCTCTTTGTATACCTACTTCCTCTTCCTCCCCTGCCACCAAGGGTAGTTCCACTCTAAAAATTGCACCACCTCCCGGTCTCTCTCCAACCTTGAGTGTACCTCCCTGTAATTCGACAAACTCTTTGGCGATGGAGAGACCCAATCCACTACCAAAAGAGTAGTGTATGGTCGTATTTTCACCCTGCTGGTAACGCTCAAAAATTTTCTGGCGTAATTCTGGCAAGACTCCTGGCCCACTATCCGCTATGGTTATTAACGCCAGTGTACCTTGGCTAGAAAGGGTATAGCGGATAGTGCCACCCACTGGCGTAAATTTGAAAGCGTTGGAAAGCAGGTTTAATAAGACCCGCTGCATTTTTTCGGCGTCAATTTGAGCCGCTACAAATGCGGGTGCCTCCACCTTGAAAGAGACCTGACGCTCGTAAGCCAGCAATTCAAAGTGAGCCGCCGTAAGGTGAACCAAACGGGCGAGGTCACTTTCGGTGTAATTGACCTCCATCTTATTTGCTTCCAATTTAGCCAGATCTAGTAGGTCATTGACTTGTTTAAGCAACGTGCTGGCATTGCGCTCCACTACCCCTAAGTTCCGGCGTTGTCCTTCGGTTAGTTCGGTGGTGAGCAATTGCCTAATTGGGCCTAATATCAGGGTAAGGGGAGTACGCAATTCGTGGCTCACATTGGTAAAAAACTCGGTTTTTAGTTGGTCAAGTTCTTTGGTCTTTTCGTAGAGTGCCGCTAACTCTTGGTTGGCAGCCTCTAGCTTGCGCTTCCGTTCTTCTGAAACCTTCGCAATTTCAATTAATCTTAGAGCTTGAGGAACTAAAGGCGGCAAAGCCAGAGCCGTTCCGACTGAGACTAAGGCCGTAATTAATTTGACTCCACCCGCTAACCAGTAGATAGGTGTCCAAAGTGTCCAGACATCTATAAGGTGAGTGCTACCGCAGGCAATGATAAAAGTACCGAAAGCCAAAAAGACCCACCGAAAAGGTAAGTTACGCCGTGTCCGCTTTACAAAATAGGCTAAGGTAATTGAAATGCTGAAATAAGCCAGACCAATTAGGGTATCAGAGACGCTATGTAATCGCACTAAACTGGGCTCCCACATGAAACATCCCCCGTGTGGTTCAAACTTATCTGTACTTAACACATTATAGATCAAATCCGGCCAGAGGAGTAGTGAGATTAATGTAAAATCTAGGGTAAAGGCGATGGTAATACCAAAGCCTAGCAAGTAGGAGCTTTTTCCCTTCAGCATATTTATTTTACGCTCCTTCCAGCGGTAATACTCTGAAAACCATCTAAGCGTTAGGTACTTTATTATAAGGTATTCAAGAGGGGGTGTAAAAGAGGAATATTATAGGAAAAGACCTAAAAAAATGATATAATAAGCTGGATTGAAGAAAGTGTAACAATCTTTATCTGGTTCATCTGCTTTTAGGTCATTGGTCACTAGGGTGGTGTCAAAGGGATAACCTCCGGTCGGTAATCCGAGCAGGAAGAGTTATTCAAAATGAGGTAGTCAAGGATTTTGGTTGATCTTGGCCTGCAAGTTAGGTTGGTGGAAAGAAAACTCAGGTTTAGACCTGGCAAGCTGAAAGGGGAGCAGTGGTTTGGAAGAGAAAGTTGGAACAGAGGCGCGTCCTTTACGGGTCGCAATTATAGGAGCAGGCCCGGCCGCTTATTATGCCGCAGAAGCATTGTTTAAGCAAGCTGAGCTAGTGTGCAAGATAGATATGTTTAATCGCTTGCCTACTCCCTTTGGATTGGTGCGCGAAGGGGTGGCTCCCGATCACGAATCGATCAAAGCCGTTACCCGCATTTATGACCGTATTTCGGCCAACCCGAATTTCCGCTATTTCGGGAATGTCACTTTTGGTACGGATGTCACCCATGAAGACCTCCGTCCACTTTATGACCAGATTATTTATGGGGTAGGCGCACAATCGGATCGCAAAATGGGTATTCCGGGGGAAGATTTAGAGGGCAGCTATCCCGCCACTATTTTTGTGGGCTGGTATAATGGTCGGCCTGACTATTGCGACTTGAAATTTGATCTTAGCCAAGAACGGGTAATCGTGGTAGGCAATGGGAATGTGGCCATGGACGTGACTCGTATCCTCGTTACTCCGCCCGATGAGTTGGCTAAGACCGATATAGCCGATCACGCCCTCGAAGCCCTGCGCCAAAGCAAGGTGCGCGAGGTGGTAATGTTGGGACGGCGTGGCCCGGCCCAAGCCGCTTTCACCAACCCTGAATTAAAAGAGTTCGGTGAAATTGAGGGTGTAGATCCCATCGTTGGCCCGGCTGATTTGGAACTCGATGAATCTAGTTTGGCAACACTGGAGAGCGATAAGACCGCTCGCAAGAATGTAGAACTGCTCAGAGCTTACGCTACCCGAACCGCTAACCCCGATCACAGCCGAATTGTAATGCGTTACCTCGTCTCTCCAGTAGAAGTAATTGGAGAAGATGGGAAGGTAACTGCGGTGAAGATTGAGAAGAATCGGTTGGAACTACAATCCAATGGCAGTTTGCGAGCCGTTGGTACGGGCGAGTTTGAAACTCTCGAAGCCGGGCTGATCTTTCGTTCGGTGGGCTACCGGGGTGTACCCTTGCAGGGAGTACCCTTTGACGAAAGCACAGGCACTATTGCAAACGTGGCAGGCCGAATAATCCATGCCAGTACAGGGGATCTTGTGCCGGGTGAGTATGTAGTTGGCTGGGCCAAGCGTGGGCCGAGCGGCATTATTGGCACTAACAAGCCCGATTCCGTAGCGACGGTGGCAGCTATGTTGGAGGATTTGGCGGGATTAAGCCCCATTGCCGACGATAAGCGCGATCTTAGCTTGGTTGAGAACCTGCTAAAGGAGCGCAACCTTAAATATATCACCTATGAAGACTGGCTCAAGCTAAACAAAATTGAGGTGAGCCGAGGAGCCGAACAGGGACGCTCCCGTGTAAAATTTACCCGCGTCTCCGACATGCTAGAAGCCCTCACCCAGAACTAAATAAAAACAGAAGAGCCGATTAAGATTGGTTCTTCAAACAACAAGCTCAGACCTGTAGCGGAAGAGGTTATTTGTACCTATTTTAAGATAGTGTTACAATTAGCCTCTTCTTAACGAGAGTGTTACCAAAAACCTGAATTTTCCGCTCTTAACGTAGCCGCATCATCTCAATAAGTAGGGGTTTATTGAATAAACCCGCGCCATTTTGGGCGTATGCAATAAACCCGCGCCATTTTGGGCGTA
>JACAUC010000111.1 GCA_013390945.1 Candidatus Chloroheliaceae bacterium | reverse complement strand
ACTCTTAATCAGTGGGTTCAGAGTTCGATTCTCTGGCGATCCATTTTATCCCATTAGCGCATTGCAAAGCCTTAAATACCGTGTGGCCCTCCACAAAGAGGGGGGCGCGATGGAAAAATGTAACTCAATTCCTATTCAGCACGAGAATGAAACCTGCCAGTTTCTTCACCTGCTGGATAGCTTTATTACTTTTTGTCAGAATGATGGTCTCTCCGAAAAGACCATTTTGGATTATAGGGACAAAATATCTAAATTCCGGTGGTGGTGGTTGTATCACTACCCGTCCAGCGGTGAACAGTTTAATCACCCACGGGGTGTCACAGAAGATCAAGCCAGCGCGTATGCTGGTTATTTGCGTCAGTCTGATCTAAATCGTTGGGGGCTTGCTGGAACTACTGAGAGGCTTTCTACGGCCTCAATTGCCTCGTATGGTAGAACGATTAAGGTTTTTTTCCACTGGCTCTTTAGAAAGCGTCATATCGCGTCTAACCCATTTGATGACGTGAATTTCAATCCCACAAAAAAGCTCAGAAAGAGAATAATAAAGCGGCTTGAAGATGCCGATCTGGTAAAGATTTTCGATGCGCTGCGGGCCGCAACGAGTGGCTATATCAGTTGCCGAAATCTGGCTATGGTTAGTCTGCTTCTCGATAGCGGTATCCGGCGCGGTGAACTTCTCTCTATCCGGCTCGACGGTCTCGACCTAGAACATTGCCGCGCCACCGTGTCCGGCAAAACTGGAGAGCGGTTCGCTTTCTTTTCCGTCGGCTGCCGCCGTGCGCTTGCCGACTACCTCGACCAGTACCGAGGAGATCAGGGCGCGGCAATCCACCCGCTCTGGCTCACTGAGAATGGCGATCCTTTGTCGTATGGTGGGTTCGGGATGGTAATTCGCCGTCTCGAAAAGGCGAGCGGTATAGATTTTCACCCGCACAAATTGCGTCATACCTATGCGACTATAATGGCACGGGCCGGGGTGAACGTGTACGACCTCAAAGAATTGATGGGCCATTCCTCAATAAGCACGACCATGATTTATATTCAGCAGGACGTGGAGAGACTTGGGGAAGTGGGTAAACAAAATTCGCCGCTCGATAGGCTGAATAATAAAACGAATTAATAAGATTTAAGGCAAAACCGCCCAATCTGCCCTTTATGCAGTGTGTTTATGAAATTAAAGTAAGCTGAAAATGCCGATCTGTTAGCCGCGCCCGTGTTGGTCGGACGCGCAGCCCTTGTCGTCGTAATGTCATGGCCGACTTTTGAGTATATGTGCTGATTACAAGAGTGATTGACAAAATCATGAAGTGAGGTTTATATTATGGGCAAACCCGGCTTTAGACCGGGCCGCTAACTAGTAGCAACTCTATTGCCGCCAGATAGCTAACTTTTTAACCTACTAGCGATAGGTCAAAGCTAAGAAGATTTTACCACACCCCACGCTCAAAAATCTCTAGCTCAAGCCTATCCTCACGAAAAAGAGGATTAAATGGCAAAAATATCTCTGGGAATAGTAGCCGCTGCCGCGCTCATTACAGCACTCTGGCTTAAATTCGGTGACATCGTGCCTCAATCTATTTTTGTGGGTCTGATTATGGCAATGTTGGTAGGGCTGGTCTACCAAAGCACTCGGCTTTACCTCAACGTCCAAGAGCAAGTGGTAGAAATCGAGGCAAAGAAAGCTGATATTGAGATCAGGCGGTTGGAAGCAAGTAAGATACACGCCGCGAACTCGGCAATCGTTCACCAAGGCCAGCTTGTGCAACTACAACCCGGCGCATTCGGGTATGGGGTCTCTACTATTCACAGTCTCCACCAGGCTAACCAGTACCCGCAAGTAGCGGCCAGTGTATTGCCAGAGCTGCCAACAACTGAGGTAAAGCCACTCACTCTGACTGAGGCTATCAACCTGCTACCGCGCAACCGACTACAGTTATGTTTCGGAGTAGATCAGGCGGGTAAACCTGTAATCGCTGACCTCTATAGCACTATGCACACTATGTTAGCCGCGAGTACTGGTATGGGCAAGAGTAGCCTTCTCGCGGGTCTATTGGCCCAGCTGGTAGTAACCAACGACTCGACCAAGTTCGGCCTCTTCTTGGCCGATGTGAAGCGTACTACAGGGCGTTGGTTTGAGGGGCAGCCGGGAGTCAAGGTGGCTTACACCTTGACCGACATTATCAGGATGGTGGGTAATGTCAACACGGAAATGAAACGTCGGATGGAACGGTTACTAACCGACGAAAAGCCCATAATACTTTGCATCGAGGAGGCTTTAGTCACCCGCAAGATGTTTGCGAAGTTTGAGGATAAAGGGGCTACTCTAAAGCTTTTCTCTAGTCTGATGGATGAAATCTGTCTATTGGGCCGCGAATTTGGTATCTACTGCTATTGGGCCAGCCAAGTAGATTATGCCGACGCAACGATTAACGACATTAAAGGCCAGTTTGCCGCTCGTCTGGCCGGCTCGTTGCAACCGTCCGCCGCCGCCGCAATGGGTTTTCAGAACAAAGAGCTTATCAAACAGCTTTGGGAAGAGCGCACACCGGGCCGCTTCCTGATCGAAAGCCCGTCGGGTAGCAAATTGATTACCACACCGAGGCTAAACCTAAAAGGCGGTGAGCTTGCCAGCATTTTACTACAGTCCAATACCGGAACTGGACGACCAGAACGACCTATTGCGACGGGGCCGGAGCGGGCCGCCTCGCCAGTGGAAGCCGTTTACAAAGTGCTACCGACCATACCACCCAAGTTAGAGCAAGCGTTGGAGGCTTATCGGGGCGGAGCCAATACCGTCCGCAAATTGGCAAAAGCACTGAATATTTCGGTTGGATCAGCACAAGCCTTGCTGACTGAGCTACGTTCAAGGGGTGTTCAGTAGGCGTTCAAAAGATGTTCAAGTGGCGTTCAAAAGATGTTCAAGTGGCGTTCATTTGGGTGTTCAAAAGCCTGACTGAACACCTTTTTGAGTTCAAATTACTCTTGCAAACCATTGCCGCGCCTGAACAACACTAGAATTACCCGGTTCAAGCTTTTCCGCCCGCGCTATCATTCGTGCGGCCTCGTCTACGTCCGGCGTGGTGAAAGCAATCCAAAGCAAAAGACTGAAATCTTTAGGATGTGCTGGTTCTAGTGAAAATTTATTTCGTCTACAGCGACTTTGCAACAGCCTTTTGGCTATTCCTCTTGCTACCTATCGCTCTTTTCATCGTACTGGTTACGGTTTACGTCAAATCGGATTTAGCAGATAAGAATCTGCGACGCAAAATCGCTTTGCACGAAGCCCTATACCGCTACAAGCCCGATCAAAATGGCAACTATCCGTCAATGTTCTTACCTAGAATGGGCCAGTACCAGCACAGATGAATTTGAGGCTAAATTGGATTTTGAACGTCCAAAAGAGCTTGAACAAAAACGTTCAATCCACGAAATTGAGCGGTTGTTGGTGGAGAGCAACAAGATAGCTAGTATCTTGAGTGCCGCTCAGTTCAAAAGCAAATCGGACAAACGCTATCAAGCGTGGTCAGATTTCTGGGACGGATTGCCGGAGCCGGAGGGTGGCCCGGTTCCCGACGAACTACCGCCGATCAAGAGAAAGGTCAAGAAATAAAAAAGGCCCGGTCAGTGTTGACCGGGCTATTTTTTATTCCGGTTCTTCTGCTTTACTTGTCAAACGTTTCTGACTTATTAAATTAATAATTCCTTGTAAAAGCTCTATATCATCTGGTAGAAGTGAGGGCGGTAGGGTTAATGTAACCTCTCGTTCAAATCCAGTAGCACATTCAGCTAATTCAGACATTAATTCGCTTGGCTTAATCTTCAATTTTGAGGCCAAGTCCAAGAAAAGCTCAAAAGAGGGCAACCGCTCACCCGCTTCGATTTTACCAATCGTGCTATGGTCAACATTTAAGACCTCGGCTAATTTATACATACTGTTATATCCGACTGCCTTGCGTCTCTGCTTTATGTAACTGCCAAACCTTACTTTATCTATTTGCATCATAACTAATTTTACTTCCTATCGGCTATAGGCCACTTTCCAAACAAGCGACACTTATCGGCTATAAGCCGATTTTATGATTACTATCAAGATCATAGTCAATATCTATCGGCTATTAGCCCACAAACCTATTGCTTTATCGGCTAATAGCCGCTAACATACATATAGAACCATATAAACCTAGAACCATAGAAAAAGGAGTGACTATGACAACAGAAGTGGTAGAAGAGAAAGAGGAACTAGTTGGGCTTTACACCGACGTTCCCATCGCGCTAAAAGAACGCATTAGGCGTTTGGTGTACCAAGGCAAATTAAACCAGCGCACAGTAGTGGTAACTGCACTGGAAATAGGCATCGCTGTTATCGAGCAGCGGGCCGACGTGATTGAGCCGAGGCAACTTTACGAACCAGAACCAGCACAGAAAGTAGGTTAGGAATGGCAGAAACAAGAACGTTGACCAAACGGCTGACTAAGCGCAACAGTCGGCTTGCACTGGGCCAACACGAGTTCCACGCGGGGGGCGGAATGATGCTCAAAATGTGGCAAGATTGGGTTCCAGGGCGGGTGGAATACGACCTATTTGGCGAGCCGCTCTTTTTCCCATTGGGCGAGGACAAGCCCATTCGTGATTTACCTGGGCGGGAAGCAAAGATATGGGAATGACTGGCGGAGAGCAGGGAACATGAAAAAACTAGCCCCAATTGGCAGATCGGGGCTAGTTTTTTAGACTAATTTTAGAATAGATCGTGGATTGGCCGGAAAAGGGCCACACGGAAAGGCAAGTCAAGGCTTTGGGATACCAACACTTCAACGAACGAATTGAGCCAAAAATTGGTGAAAGGGTTAGAACAAAGCTAGGTGGTGAACAACTTGGCAAGATTACAAGCGTACTGGAACACTTGGGCAGCGACCACTGGCTCGTGCAGCTGGATTATAATACAGATGTTCTTGAGAGAAAAGATATGACTACAAAAAGCAAAAGCTCTATGCCGCCTGATCTAACGAACGGGCATTTTGCCCGATGCCCCTTAGAGTTACTCTACTACACCACATTAAGCCACCCGGCTCTACGGCTCTACTTGATTCTACAGGCCCATGCGTGGGGTACTAACTCATGCCACGTCGGTACGGTTACGTTAAGCAAATTAATGCAGGTGGAGCGGCGCTCGATCATCAAGTGGCTACAAGAGCTAGAACGGTTCGGTTTTATCGAAATAACTTATAGATCAGGCTACAGCAATGTTTACACATTAGTAGCCTTTTCAAGTGTCGGAAATCTACGGGTTTTAGGTGTGAATCCCGGCTCACATGTGAACCGGGATTCACACCCACATGTGAACCGGGATTCACATGAATCAGAATCAGAATCAGAGAGAGAGAGAGAAAAAAAACCGATTTTGGATTTTGAATTATCCGGAAATTCCGGTTACGAAAAATACCAGACCGAATTAAATCCCGAATTAAATCCCGAATTAAATCCCATTCCAGACAAGCCGGGATTTATTGCTCTCATGACAATTCCAGGCATGAGCTACTCAGACGCAATAGAGATTTATCGTCGGGCAATGCAAGCAGGCCGTCAGGATGTGGATGGTTATTTGTCTGGTTGGGTCTCATTTGTTTTATCAGACCAGACCATTCTCAAGCCAGTGGGTTATCTCAAGACTTGTATCAAGAGCAAGAGTGAGATACCGATAGCAGCCTGCTGGTCAGCGTCTAAGCCCCGGCGGGGTAAACCGGCCGGGGCGGTGTCTGGCATCGCAAAATATCAGCAAGCGGAAAAAGAGCGTCAAGAACTCTATTTGGAAGAAATAGAGCAAATAGATGGGATACCACCAGTCTGCGAGGTGGAAGGCTGCGGTCAGCAGGTGCAAATGATGCATCGTTGCAGAACGCATTTGGCTAGAAAATACGGAGGTGATGGTGTTGGTAATTAGGATACGTAAGCTTTGCTGGAATGGGCGCGGCTTTGTGAGAGATCATTATGTCGGCACTGTTACCAGTGAAGTGGAGCTACTCGGTCTAGTGCGGGGTGTCTATCTGCTTTTGAAGTACGACCTTGGCCACGTTTCTTACATGATATTGGATTTAAGAGAAGAGGTGGGATTATGAGCAATCCAGCTAAATGGGGCCAGAGCCAAAGCCAAAGCCAGAACCCTCAAGCGAGCTTTAATACCATCGCCCGTGACAAAAAGCGGACGGAAGTAGAAGCAAAAGCTACTGAATTAGTCAGGCGGCTTGATTTGGGGGCCCAGCGAATTGAAGAAGCCAACAAAAATGGCAAAGATACTACCGATTGGGAAAACTTCTGGATAAGCTTGCTTTTCGAGTACAACGACCTTTTAGGTGAAATAGAAAAATTACGTTCCTAGACCCTTCTCCCGACTTGCTCATTAGAGCGACCATCCAGCTTAGGCTGGGTTTTTTTTGTTTCAAATCAAATTAGTAGCGTGGTGCTAAGCATTATCTTGCATAGTGATTAAATAAAGCGTATATTTAGAATTGATTAAATTTGACAATCATAAACACAATCGCCTATGGGCGATTCGGAGGGCATTTTATGTGGACTGCAAGAGCCGTTGTGGTAGCACCGACGGACGAGGATACAACTTACTCGTCTGGAAAGTCTTTGACTAGTGCTGATGCTACAGCCGAGTTAATTGCAATTTTGGCTACGGTGGTAGGCAAAGCAGTTAAGAAAGTTACAGTCAGTCAGGAACTTGACGCTACAGCTTTAGCATCTTATGTTCTGGCCCTAGCTACGCATCAGTACGAGGATGCAGATCTGGTGCTTACCCGTGTAGATGCAACCCTAGGGCTAGTAACAAAAACTAGATACGTCGAAAATATGGATCTCGCGCATAAGTTAACCGGCAGACCAGAAATCAATATTGCTGATGCTACCATCATCGCGATTGCGACGACTTATCACGATGGCTCAGGAATAGGTGGCTACAGCATAGACGCAGCTTCTAAATTCCGTGTCTAGTAAGAAGCGTGTTGAAAACTCTATCCGACGTAGTTTTAGTGTGTCTGGAATTGAACTCAACCTAGATACCGTACTGCCTACAGTGGTATCTTTCTTCTTGTTGAAACTTTCAAATGGGGCTGACACTGCTATCACGTCCGTTGCCATTGATGGCGGCGAGATGCAGCAGTATGACAGTTGGATAGAGCAATTCAACTCAGGCACACAGCCGAGCGACATTGATGCACAAATGAGAGATGCCTCAAAAGAGGCAATTTTGGCGATTTTAAATATGGCAAAATATAGTCCGATTGAGGGATTTACCCTCATTTTCGACAAGACTGCTACCGATATACCAGATCACGTCTCAAACGTGGAGGTGACGGTGGCGGAAGCAATACTAGAAGGCTATGTTTCTGCTTTGGCAGGGTTTGACACTACGCATAGGTGGTTACTCTGTACAATCCCCGTGATTAAGGGTGACAAGGGTGACAAGGGTGACACTGGCCTAGCCGGAGCGGATGGCGCGGATGGCGCAAAAGGCGACACAGGCGAGACCGGAGCCCCCGGAACGCCCGGAACGCCCGGAACGCCCGGAGCCCCCGGAACGCCCGGAACGCCTGGCAGACCCGGGCCGGGGGGCGCACCCGGAAATCCCGGTGGCTCCGGGCCGGGGGGCGCACCCGCTAGTGGAGATAGTCTTGTGGTATTGGCCGAATGTGCTGAGTTGATAGACATTCCAGCCGGATCGCTAGGTGTGTATTACACCGACTATGACTTAAAGCCACTGATAATAGAGGCGGCCATTGCAAGCGGACATTTCAACGCCAGCACTGAAACTCTGATTAGCACACAGTTGAGCTTTGATGGCTACGGCTGGAACGGTTATCAGCTTGGAGTTGTGGGTGTTATCACTTTCAGTAAGATGCCAAAGTCTTTAACTTTAACTGACGGGAAAAGCATAAAAAGCTTTGTTTATGCTACAACTAATAATCTGAGTTTGGCAGGAGTGACCTCGGCAAACTTAATTTATCTTGATACGATCAATGCCTATTGCCAGCCAGGAGGGGTTCTACTCAATGGTTCTGTAGCGCAAGACAACCCGCATTTACCAGATGCCATCTATGCTGTAGAAAAAAATCCGGCGCGGCTATCGGTAAAGATGTGCCAGTTTGTGAAGAAGGTTGGTGGAAACTTACCTTTCCATTGGTCGCAAGGTACGAATACGGCTGATTTTAACCAAGATAATTTGATACCATTAGGTACTCTAGTGAGACTAGGTATCTACGGTTCTGGTGGTGGTGGTGAGGGAAATCACGTATGGGCCACACTGAATGGCTCAACAATAGAAATAAGCATACCGCGACTTGGAGCAGCGCAATCAAACGCAATCAATATAACAGTCGTCGCCGGGGTTGCATATACGCTTGAATGGCACAATGTCGGCGGTGGATGTTTAGTTACGATAGATTTAACCGATGTTTAGAATAGAGCAAAAACTTAGACAATTGAAACAGGTGATTACAATTTCAGATGAAATTCAAGATCATTTGATTGTTATTACCGATCCTATTATTCGTGCTGCTATGGAGCAGCAATTAGTAGATTTAAACGCTATTTTTGACAACATCAAAAAGGATTTAATTGTGGAAGCTAATAACTTAAAGATTTAATATAAGTGATACCTCTTAATCAGTGGGTTCAGAGTTCGATTCTCTGGCGATCCATTTTATCCCATTAGCGCATTGCAAAGCCTTAAATACCGTGTGGCCCTCCACAAAGAGGGGGGCGCGATGGAAAAATGTAACTCAATTCCTATTCAGCACGAGAATGAAACCTGCCAGTTTCTTCACCTGCTGGATAGCTTTATTACTTTTTGTCAGAATGATGGTCTCTCCGAAAAGACCATTTTGGATTATAGGGACAAAATATCTAAATTCCGGTGGTGGTGGTTGTATCACTACCCGTCCAGCGGTGAACAGTTTAATCACCCACGGGGTGTCACAGAAGATCAAGCCAGCGCGTATGCTGGTTATTTGCGTCAGTCTGATCTAAATCGTTGGGGGCTTGCTGGAACTACTGAGAGGCTTTCTACGGCCTCAATTGCCTCGTATGGTAGAACGATTAAGGTTTTTTTCCACTGGCTCTTTAGAAAGCGTCATATCGCGTCTAACCCATTTGATGACGTGAATTTCAATCCCACAAAAAAGCTCAGAAAGAGAATAATAAAGCGGCTTGAAGATGCCGATCTGGTAAAGATTTTCGATGCGCTGCGGGCCGCAACGAGTGGCTATATCAGTTGCCGAAATCTGGCTATGGTTAGTCTGCTTCTCGATAGCGGTATCCGGCGCGGTGAACTTCTCTCTATCCGGCTCGACGGTCTCGACCTAGAACATTGCCGCGCCACCGTGTCCGGCAAAACTGGAGAGCGGTTCGCTTTCTTTTCCGTCGGCTGCCGCCGTGCGCTTGCCGACTACCTCGACCAGTACCGAGGAGATCAGGGCGCGGCAATCCACCCGCTCTGGCTCACTGAGAATGGCGATCCTTTGTCGTATGGTGGGTTCGGGATGGTAATTCGCCGTCTCGAAAAGGCGAGCGGTATAGATTTTCACCCGCACAAATTGCGTCATACCTATGCGACTATAATGGCACGGGCCGGGGTGAACGTGTACGACCTCAAAGAATTGATGGGCCATTCCTCAATAAGCACGACCATGATTTATATTCAGCAGGACGTGGAGAGACTTGGGGAAGTGGGTAAACAAAATTCGCCGCTCGATAGGCTGAATAATAAAACGAATTAATAAGATTTAAGGCAAAACCGCCCAATCTGCCCTTTATGCAGTGTGTTTATGAAATTAAAGTAAGCTGAAAATGCCGATCTGTTAGCCGCGCCCGTGTTGGTCGGACGCGCAGCCCTTGTCGTCGTAATGTCATGGCCGACTTTTGAGTATATGTGCTGATTACAAGAGTGATTGACAAAATCATGAAGTGAGGTTTATATTATGGGCAAACCCGGCTTTAGACCGGGCCGCTAACTAGTAGCAACTCTATTGCCGCCAGATAGCTAACTTTTTAACCTACTAGCGATAGGTCAAAGCTAAGAAGATTTTACCACACCCCACGCTCAAAAATCTCTAGCTCAAGCCTATCCTCACGAAAAAGAGGATTAAATGGCAAAAATATCTCTGGGAATAGTAGCCGCTGCCGCGCTCATTACAGCACTCTGGCTTAAATTCGGTGACATCGTGCCTCAATCTATTTTTGTGGGTCTGATTATGGCAATGTTGGTAGGGCTGGTCTACCAAAGCACTCGGCTTTACCTCAACGTCCAAGAGCAAGTGGTAGAAATCGAGGCAAAGAAAGCTGATATTGAGATCAGGCGGTTGGAAGCAAGTAAGATACACGCCGCGAACTCGGCAATCGTTCACCAAGGCCAGCTTGTGCAACTACAACCCGGCGCATTCGGGTATGGGGTCTCTACTATTCACAGTCTCCACCAGGCTAACCAGTACCCGCAAGTAGCGGCCAGTGTATTGCCAGAGCTGCCAACAACTGAGGTAAAGCCACTCACTCTGACTGAGGCTATCAACCTGCTACCGCGCAACCGACTACAGTTATGTTTCGGAGTAGATCAGGCGGGTAAACCTGTAATCGCTGACCTCTATAGCACTATGCACACTATGTTAGCCGCGAGTACTGGTATGGGCAAGAGTAGCCTTCTCGCGGGTCTATTGGCCCAGCTGGTAGTAACCAACGACTCGACCAAGTTCGGCCTCTTCTTGGCCGATGTGAAGCGTACTACAGGGCGTTGGTTTGAGGGGCAGCCGGGAGTCAAGGTGGCTTACACCTTGACCGACATTATCAGGATGGTGGGTAATGTCAACACGGAAATGAAACGTCGGATGGAACGGTTACTAACCGACGAAAAGCCCATAATACTTTGCATCGAGGAGGCTTTAGTCACCCGCAAGATGTTTGCGAAGTTTGAGGATAAAGGGGCTACTCTAAAGCTTTTCTCTAGTCTGATGGATGAAATCTGTCTATTGGGCCGCGAATTTGGTATCTACTGCTATTGGGCCAGCCAAGTAGATTATGCCGACGCAACGATTAACGACATTAAAGGCCAGTTTGCCGCTCGTCTGGCCGGCTCGTTGCAACCGTCCGCCGCCGCCGCAATGGGTTTTCAGAACAAAGAGCTTATCAAACAGCTTTGGGAAGAGCGCACACCGGGCCGCTTCCTGATCGAAAGCCCGTCGGGTAGCAAATTGATTACCACACCGAGGCTAAACCTAAAAGGCGGTGAGCTTGCCAGCATTTTACTACAGTCCAATACCGGAACTGGACGACCAGAACGACCTATTGCGACGGGGCCGGAGCGGGCCGCCTCGCCAGTGGAAGCCGTTTACAAAGTGCTACCGACCATACCACCCAAGTTAGAGCAAGCGTTGGAGGCTTATCGGGGCGGAGCCAATACCGTCCGCAAATTGGCAAAAGCACTGAATATTTCGGTTGGATCAGCACAAGCCTTGCTGACTGAGCTACGTTCAAGGGGTGTTCAGTAGGCGTTCAAAAGATGTTCAAGTGGCGTTCAAAAGATGTTCAAGTGGCGTTCATTTGGGTGTTCAAAAGCCTGACTGAACACCTTTTTGAGTTCAAATTACTCTTGCAAACCATTGCCGCGCCTGAACAACACTAGAATTACCCGGTTCAAGCTTTTCCGCCCGCGCTATCATTCGTGCGGCCTCGTCTACGTCCGGCGTGGTGAAAGCAATCCAAAGCAAAAGACTGAAATCTTTAGGATGTGCTGGTTCTAGTGAAAATTTATTTCGTCTACAGCGACTTTGCAACAGCCTTTTGGCTATTCCTCTTGCTACCTATCGCTCTTTTCATCGTACTGGTTACGGTTTACGTCAAATCGGATTTAGCAGATAAGAATCTGCGACGCAAAATCGCTTTGCACGAAGCCCTATACCGCTACAAGCCCGATCAAAATGGCAACTATCCGTCAATGTTCTTACCTAGAATGGGCCAGTACCAGCACAGATGAATTTGAGGCTAAATTGGATTTTGAACGTCCAAAAGAGCTTGAACAAAAACGTTCAATCCACGAAATTGAGCGGTTGTTGGTGGAGAGCAACAAGATAGCTAGTATCTTGAGTGCCGCTCAGTTCAAAAGCAAATCGGACAAACGCTATCAAGCGTGGTCAGATTTCTGGGACGGATTGCCGGAGCCGGAGGGTGGCCCGGTTCCCGACGAACTACCGCCGATCAAGAGAAAGGTCAAGAAATAAAAAAGGCCCGGTCAGTGTTGACCGGGCTATTTTTTATTCCGGTTCTTCTGCTTTACTTGTCAAACGTTTCTGACTTATTAAATTAATAATTCCTTGTAAAAGCTCTATATCATCTGGTAGAAGTGAGGGCGGTAGGGTTAATGTAACCTCTCGTTCAAATCCAGTAGCACATTCAGCTAATTCAGACATTAATTCGCTTGGCTTAATCTTCAATTTTGAGGCCAAGTCCAAGAAAAGCTCAAAAGAGGGCAACCGCTCACCCGCTTCGATTTTACCAATCGTGCTATGGTCAACATTTAAGACCTCGGCTAATTTATACATACTGTTATATCCGACTGCCTTGCGTCTCTGCTTTATGTAACTGCCAAACCTTACTTTATCTATTTGCATCATAACTAATTTTACTTCCTATCGGCTATAGGCCACTTTCCAAACAAGCGACACTTATCGGCTATAAGCCGATTTTATGATTACTATCAAGATCATAGTCAATATCTATCGGCTATTAGCCCACAAACCTATTGCTTTATCGGCTAATAGCCGCTAACATACATATAGAACCATATAAACCTAGAACCATAGAAAAAGGAGTGACTATGACAACAGAAGTGGTAGAAGAGAAAGAGGAACTAGTTGGGCTTTACACCGACGTTCCCATCGCGCTAAAAGAACGCATTAGGCGTTTGGTGTACCAAGGCAAATTAAACCAGCGCACAGTAGTGGTAACTGCACTGGAAATAGGCATCGCTGTTATCGAGCAGCGGGCCGACGTGATTGAGCCGAGGCAACTTTACGAACCAGAACCAGCACAGAAAGTAGGTTAGGAATGGCAGAAACAAGAACGTTGACCAAACGGCTGACTAAGCGCAACAGTCGGCTTGCACTGGGCCAACACGAGTTCCACGCGGGGGGCGGAATGATGCTCAAAATGTGGCAAGATTGGGTTCCAGGGCGGGTGGAATACGACCTATTTGGCGAGCCGCTCTTTTTCCCATTGGGCGAGGACAAGCCCATTCGTGATTTACCTGGGCGGGAAGCAAAGATATGGGAATGACTGGCGGAGAGCAGGGAACATGAAAAAACTAGCCCCAATTGGCAGATCGGGGCTAGTTTTTTAGACTAATTTTAGAATAGATCGTGGATTGGCCGGAAAAGGGCCACACGGAAAGGCAAGTCAAGGCTTTGGGATACCAACACTTCAACGAACGAATTGAGCCAAAAATTGGTGAAAGGGTTAGAACAAAGCTAGGTGGTGAACAACTTGGCAAGATTACAAGCGTACTGGAACACTTGGGCAGCGACCACTGGCTCGTGCAGCTGGATTATAATACAGATGTTCTTGAGAGAAAAGATATGACTACAAAAAGCAAAAGCTCTATGCCGCCTGATCTAACGAACGGGCATTTTGCCCGATGCCCCTTAGAGTTACTCTACTACACCACATTAAGCCACCCGGCTCTACGGCTCTACTTGATTCTACAGGCCCATGCGTGGGGTACTAACTCATGCCACGTCGGTACGGTTACGTTAAGCAAATTAATGCAGGTGGAGCGGCGCTCGATCATCAAGTGGCTACAAGAGCTAGAACGGTTCGGTTTTATCGAAATAACTTATAGATCAGGCTACAGCAATGTTTACACATTAGTAGCCTTTTCAAGTGTCGGAAATCTACGGGTTTTAGGTGTGAATCCCGGCTCACATGTGAACCGGGATTCACACCCACATGTGAACCGGGATTCACATGAATCAGAATCAGAATCAGAGAGAGAGAGAGAAAAAAAACCGATTTTGGATTTTGAATTATCCGGAAATTCCGGTTACGAAAAATACCAGACCGAATTAAATCCCGAATTAAATCCCGAATTAAATCCCATTCCAGACAAGCCGGGATTTATTGCTCTCATGACAATTCCAGGCATGAGCTACTCAGACGCAATAGAGATTTATCGTCGGGCAATGCAAGCAGGCCGTCAGGATGTGGATGGTTATTTGTCTGGTTGGGTCTCATTTGTTTTATCAGACCAGACCATTCTCAAGCCAGTGGGTTATCTCAAGACTTGTATCAAGAGCAAGAGTGAGATACCGATAGCAGCCTGCTGGTCAGCGTCTAAGCCCCGGCGGGGTAAACCGGCCGGGGCGGTGTCTGGCATCGCAAAATATCAGCAAGCGGAAAAAGAGCGTCAAGAACTCTATTTGGAAGAAATAGAGCAAATAGATGGGATACCACCAGTCTGCGAGGTGGAAGGCTGCGGTCAGCAGGTGCAAATGATGCATCGTTGCAGAACGCATTTGGCTAGAAAATACGGAGGTGATGGTGTTGGTAATTAGGATACGTAAGCTTTGCTGGAATGGGCGCGGCTTTGTGAGAGATCATTATGTCGGCACTGTTACCAGTGAAGTGGAGCTACTCGGTCTAGTGCGGGGTGTCTATCTGCTTTTGAAGTACGACCTTGGCCACGTTTCTTACATGATATTGGATTTAAGAGAAGAGGTGGGATTATGAGCAATCCAGCTAAATGGGGCCAGAGCCAAAGCCAAAGCCAGAACCCTCAAGCGAGCTTTAATACCATCGCCCGTGACAAAAAGCGGACGGAAGTAGAAGCAAAAGCTACTGAATTAGTCAGGCGGCTTGATTTGGGGGCCCAGCGAATTGAAGAAGCCAACAAAAATGGCAAAGATACTACCGATTGGGAAAACTTCTGGATAAGCTTGCTTTTCGAGTACAACGACCTTTTAGGTGAAATAGAAAAATTACGTTCCTAGACCCTTCTCCCGACTTGCTCATTAGAGCGACCATCCAGCTTAGGCTGGGTTTTTTTTGTTTCAAATCAAATTAGTAGCGTGGTGCTAAGCATTATCTTGCATAGTGATTAAATAAAGCGTATATTTAGAATTGATTAAATTTGACAATCATAAACACAATCGCCTATGGGCGATTCGGAGGGCATTTTATGTGGACTGCAAGAGCCGTTGTGGTAGCACCGACGGACGAGGATACAACTTACTCGTCTGGAAAGTCTTTGACTAGTGCTGATGCTACAGCCGAGTTAATTGCAATTTTGGCTACGGTGGTAGGCAAAGCAGTTAAGAAAGTTACAGTCAGTCAGGAACTTGACGCTACAGCTTTAGCATCTTATGTTCTGGCCCTAGCTACGCATCAGTACGAGGATGCAGATCTGGTGCTTACCCGTGTAGATGCAACCCTAGGGCTAGTAACAAAAACTAGATACGTCGAAAATATGGATCTCGCGCATAAGTTAACCGGCAGACCAGAAATCAATATTGCTGATGCTACCATCATCGCGATTGCGACGACTTATCACGATGGCTCAGGAATAGGTGGCTACAGCATAGACGCAGCTTCTAAATTCCGTGTCTAGTAAGAAGCGTGTTGAAAACTCTATCCGACGTAGTTTTAGTGTGTCTGGAATTGAACTCAACCTAGATACCGTACTGCCTACAGTGGTATCTTTCTTCTTGTTGAAACTTTCAAATGGGGCTGACACTGCTATCACGTCCGTTGCCATTGATGGCGGCGAGATGCAGCAGTATGACAGTTGGATAGAGCAATTCAACTCAGGCACACAGCCGAGCGACATTGATGCACAAATGAGAGATGCCTCAAAAGAGGCAATTTTGGCGATTTTAAATATGGCAAAATATAGTCCGATTGAGGGATTTACCCTCATTTTCGACAAGACTGCTACCGATATACCAGATCACGTCTCAAACGTGGAGGTGACGGTGGCGGAAGCAATACTAGAAGGCTATGTTTCTGCTTTGGCAGGGTTTGACACTACGCATAGGTGGTTACTCTGTACAATCCCCGTGATTAAGGGTGACAAGGGTGACAAGGGTGACACTGGCCTAGCCGGAGCGGATGGCGCGGATGGCGCAAAAGGCGACACAGGCGAGACCGGAGCCCCCGGAACGCCCGGAACGCCCGGAACGCCCGGAGCCCCCGGAACGCCCGGAACGCCTGGCAGACCCGGGCCGGGGGGCGCACCCGGAAATCCCGGTGGCTCCGGGCCGGGGGGCGCACCCGCTAGTGGAGATAGTCTTGTGGTATTGGCCGAATGTGCTGAGTTGATAGACATTCCAGCCGGATCGCTAGGTGTGTATTACACCGACTATGACTTAAAGCCACTGATAATAGAGGCGGCCATTGCAAGCGGACATTTCAACGCCAGCACTGAAACTCTGATTAGCACACAGTTGAGCTTTGATGGCTACGGCTGGAACGGTTATCAGCTTGGAGTTGTGGGTGTTATCACTTTCAGTAAGATGCCAAAGTCTTTAACTTTAACTGACGGGAAAAGCATAAAAAGCTTTGTTTATGCTACAACTAATAATCTGAGTTTGGCAGGAGTGACCTCGGCAAACTTAATTTATCTTGATACGATCAATGCCTATTGCCAGCCAGGAGGGGTTCTACTCAATGGTTCTGTAGCGCAAGACAACCCGCATTTACCAGATGCCATCTATGCTGTAGAAAAAAATCCGGCGCGGCTATCGGTAAAGATGTGCCAGTTTGTGAAGAAGGTTGGTGGAAACTTACCTTTCCATTGGTCGCAAGGTACGAATACGGCTGATTTTAACCAAGATAATTTGATACCATTAGGTACTCTAGTGAGACTAGGTATCTACGGTTCTGGTGGTGGTGGTGAGGGAAATCACGTATGGGCCACACTGAATGGCTCAACAATAGAAATAAGCATACCGCGACTTGGAGCAGCGCAATCAAACGCAATCAATATAACAGTCGTCGCCGGGGTTGCATATACGCTTGAATGGCACAATGTCGGCGGTGGATGTTTAGTTACGATAGATTTAACCGATGTTTAGAATAGAGCAAAAACTTAGACAATTGAAACAGGTGATTACAATTTCAGATGAAATTCAAGATCATTTGATTGTTATTACCGATCCTATTATTCGTGCTGCTATGGAGCAGCAATTAGTAGATTTAAACGCTATTTTTGACAACATCAAAAAGGATTTAATTGTGGAAGCTAATAACTTAAAGATTTAATATAAGTGATACCTCTTAATCAGTGGGTTCAGAGTTCGATTCTCTGGCGATCCATTTTATCCCATTG
>JACAUC010000110.1 GCA_013390945.1 Candidatus Chloroheliaceae bacterium | reverse complement strand
TCTTTTAAGTTCCTCGGCGTGTTGTCGTTCGGCCTCTCTTTTTAAGTCTTCGGCGCGTTGCCGCTCGGCCTCTCTTTTAAGCTCTTCGAGGCGTTGCCGTTCGGTCTCTCTTTTAAGCTCTTCGGCGCGTTGCCGTTCGGCCTCTCTTTTTAAGTCTTCGGCGCGTAGTTGCTCGGCCTCTCTTTTAAGCTCTTCGGCTTGCTTATTAGCTTCTGGAGGTGGGACAGGGCTTGCAGAATTACCATCCAACAAAAAGGTGGCTAGAACTTCGCGTGTTTCAGCAGGCAATTCCTCGGTTTGACCAGCCTCAAACCACTCTTTCAGGGAAGTTCTAATGGTACCAAGGCGACGAGCCTCCTTCAAATTACCTTGAGTTAAAAGATTATCCCGCTCTTTGACTAGCCTACCAATTGCTTCATTAAATTCTTCGACGCTTATCTTGGTCATAATAGAACGT
This sequence comes from Candidatus Chloroheliaceae bacterium, assembly GCA_013390945.1. Lineage (GTDB taxonomy): Bacteria > Chloroflexota > Chloroflexia > Chloroheliales > Chloroheliaceae > L227-5C. The sequence goes on along the minus strand of JACAUC010000110.1, from coordinate 16,986 downwards.
TGCCCCTTCTCGGCCTAACTCTGCGGATAGCGCACGACATCATAGAAAATTGCTTCAGCCGCGTAGCCATAAGTAGGAACAAATTGCTTTAGCGTATCGCCACCACTTATTGAAGCTTTATACACATAGACCCGATTCTCGGCTAAGCTTACCTCTATAATAGCTGCCTCTACTACTTTTGCGGCCTTGCCAAAAAGAGTAGTGGCAACATCGGCAGACCCTTTCAGGCTAAATAAATTATAGTCTGCTGCTAAGGTTATGGGTGAGCTAGAACCCGGACTAGCTAAAGTTAGTTTCTGGTTTTGGTAATCTATCTGTACTATAACTGTCCCTACTGGTAGCTTGGTTTTCATATCATCAACCAGTTTATTAGTATCGTCAAAGGCTTGGTTCTTGGATGTAAGTACTATAAAGTTAACCTCTTTGGTTTTGGTTAAATTCAGCCCTACACCAGACAGGTTGGAAGTAAAAGTGATTGTTTCATACGCAGATTTAGCATAGGCTTTAGCCGGATTCTTCTTCAACACTAAATTAGTATTCAGAGTGTAGCTTTCTATGGTGTAAGCCCCATTGGTCGGCAAAGTTTTATAGTCCTGAGTAAAATCAATGCCCTCCGGCAAAATAGGAAAGGCGGCCAGTGCTAACTTCTTTTGCATCGCAGACATATTCGGATCGAAAGTTACTGCAAAGCTCGTCTCATTGACCTTCTCAATCTTGCTTATATTTTTCGCGTAGTTTTTGTAACGCTCCCAAGAACTTGTTATATCCGCTACAGTTATGTTTTTTCCACTACCAGACCATTTAGCATCCGCCGCCAGCTTGAACTTTATAGCCTCGTTTATATCAAAGTTGATGGGTTCCTTGGTATCAACAAGGATAGTGCTAGGCTCTAGCCTCCATATACCATCAGTAGGCTTATCCAGAAAAATGTACAGCCCTTCGTATAGCTGTGACCAGACTGCCCTAGCACCCTTCTCAGGGATCAATAATTCTTCCAGCTTCAAAGTGTTGGTGATAGCTATGGTTATGGATTGCGTGTTATTGGGTACTGGTGTAGGAGAGGGAGCAGCCGTAGTAGCGGCGGCGGTGGTAGCACCAGTGGCAGCAGTAGTAGCGGCGGCGGTGGTAGCACCTGCGGCGGTGGTAGCACCTGCGGCGGTGGTAGCACCTGCGGCAGCAGTGGTAGCACCTGCGGCGGTGGTAGCACCTGCGGCAGCAGTGGTAGCACCTGCGGCAGCAGTGGTAGCGGCAGCTTCGACAGTGGTAGTAGCAACCGTAGTAGCACTAGCGGCGGTAGTCTTGCTGGCGGCGGTAGTAGTGGCGACGGTGGTCTTGCTGGCGACGGCGGTAGCGGCGACAGCAGTGTCCGGTGTTTTATTAGCTATCCCATCTACCTTGCCACTTAAACCGGAGACCAGAACGAGGAGTATTACGGCTAGAATCAACCCTAGACCACTCAGCACACCGGCTGCAATCGCTATAGTCCAAGTTTGCTTTGTTTTTGCGGTAGTCCCCCCAATTTGTTCGCTCAGTGGCTTCAAGAGAGCCTCGTTCTCTCCTAGCTTTTGGTAAACGTAGGCTAGACTAGCTTCCATACTGGTCTGGATGTTGGTTAGTCCCGTTTCCACATTGGCTTGACGTTGGTTTAGGTACTCCAGCATAGTTTCTGTTTTCGCTAGTTCTTCTTTCAGAAAGTTTTGCTCGTTCTCTAAACCTACTTTTACCCACTCGTAGGCTTGCCAAAGGGAAGCTTCCCCCTTCTCTACTTTACCCAGCACTAGGCCAAAATTTTCCTGCTGGTTGTTAACTATAGCATTTGTCGTGGTTGTGAGATTTTCGCCTAGCGTGGTCTCAAGGGCTTTCAGGTTGGATTCAACTTTACGGGCCAGTGCCTGCTCCTCGACCTGTTTCAGCAGATTTTGGTAGTAGCGGAGGGCAGGCTTGCCTTCTTTCTGAAGGTTTTGTACCATCTTCTTCAGAAGTTCACTGCTTGGTGCTACTTTGGTGCTATCAAAAGGGGTGGCAGATTCGCGTCTGCCGAGATAGATTTCCAACTGGTTAGTCGCTTGGCTAATCGCGGGTTGGGTCTTCTGAGTATAATATCGTCCGGCATCCTCAATACTTTCGGTCAATGCCCTTAGTTCGGTGTAGGGTTCCTCAAACTGCCCGTTGCTAGAAGATTCTTCCTGAAGCTTTTCCAAGAGTAGGGTATAGTTGCTAACCTGCTTCAAATTATCATCCAGAGAACCAGAGTTAAAGGTCTGCTTGGCTTGTGAGACCGTCTCCCGCAGCTTTTTAAGATTATCCTTGGCTACCACCAATTTTTGATCTAAGTCCGCTAGTCTGGTGCTAAGGGTTGGGGAATTGGCTTCAGTCGGCAGCAAGGCTTTAGCATTCGCTAGGGCAGTGGGAATGCGATTTATTTCGCCCTCCCTGAAAAGGCTCTCCACATACTCTATTTCATGGCGAACCCGCTCTTCACGCTCTAGCACCTCAATTTGTGCCACCAGATCTTCGTGGCTGACCGATGTAACGAGCAGTTTCTTATTAGTCTGCCCTGAGCCATTTTCGAAACTCATTTAGCAACTCCTTTCGGCTGGGGATCCAGACCCTTTTGTGGGTAAAGTAATTGTTCGTTCCTTTGTAGTAGGGCTAAGAACTCTTTTAGAGTGGCATCTATTTGCCCATACTGCTTGCTGTCAAAAGCCTGCTCTACCTTTTGCTTGGCTTCCGCTATTGATTTCGAGCTAAAAGGTGACAAACCACGCCACGCCTCTTCATATTCTAAGTATTCTTCAATAAAGCCATTCTTGATACTTTCTATACTCAGGTTGCCCTCATGAAAAGTTAGTGTGTCATCGCTACCTTTGCGCCCCATCCAGTCTTTTTTATTGAGTTGTTTGCGGAGATATTTAGTTATTAACTTGTAGCGGTCTATCAAATTCAAGCGCAAGTCTCGAACATTTAGGAGCAACCGGTACTGGTTCTCCTGCAAGCGTCTTGTGGCGGCTACTTCAAGTCGTTGGAGGTCTTCGGGTAAACGTCCCTCCGCGGTCGGCCACTGCTGCGCTTTTAGCTTGGCTAGGATCTGGCAGATAGTGTCAAGTGCATTGATCTCTTCTTCGACTGTCAGTTCTAGGGCATCGGATGGCTCACTTGCTAACCCATCTTCATTGGCTAAAATTCCCTCTAACCCTACCAAAGCGGCCTTCTCTCCCAAGCTCTTTAGCTGCTCATCAAACTTGTTTTTTTTTCCGATCAAATTATCCAGCAAACTGCTCAGCCTTGACCACGTTGCCATCCTATCTGGCCCGATTACGCTAGTGATAGTTTTTTCTAGCTCTGCAATTTTATAGGAGAGTTCTGAGCTATTTGAACTGATGGAGGCAAGCTTATCCAAGTGGGTTACGACTTGACATAGCGTATCCTCGCTCAAATAACTCTGTTCACTCACGAGGTTTAATTTCTCCAAAGACTTTAACAGGTAGGTTAAGGACGAGTAACCTCCCCTAAAATCAATAGCTCCCTTAATAGCATTTGTAAATTCCCAATTTATCTCACGGGCTACCGCTGCTTCGGCGATACCAATCCATTGCCCAAGTAGTTGTTGCCGGGCGGCCTCATTCCATTCTGGAGCGGGTTGTTCCAACCCATTCAATATCGTATTGAAATGGCTGAGCATATTCAGATGATATTTTAAGCGGTCTTGGGGATCATTCCCTCTAGCTATATATCTAGCGTAGACCTTTTCTTCCAGCACCTTTTCCATCTCCTTCAGGAGCGAATCCTCCGGCAATAACTGCTCGTTACGGGGATACTGGCTCAACTCCTGCTGGAAACGCTTCGATTTTTGACACTTCTCCCGATAGACTTTTATCCAAGTATCATAAGGATAGCCAGTTTGAGGACAAGTAATCAAGGCTATCTCCTGCCTTAACCCGCTAATCTCTAGCTCCTCACCGTAGCCCTCCAGCACCTTTTTGGCCTCGGCTTCGCTCTCTGGTAGCCACTCTATAAATATCAGGAGCCAATCCTGATATTTACTCGCCTCGGCCTTACCTAGTAAGTCCTTTTTAATCCGTTCTGGTACCTCTAGTAGTAGAAAACGTCGGATTTGCTCTACCTCTTCCTCTACTTCTGGTAGTGACAGAAGACCAAGTTCATCCGGCAAACTGCTCGTTACATAGCGTTCCAGTAAGCCCTGCTCTAGCAAGCCCGGCCCTTCGTAATTCTCCTTATCAAAGCCTGTTAGTTGTCTGTATCTCTCCTTTAGTTGATCGGTCTCTCTAACTGGTTGGCGTAGTCTTTCCAATTCCAGCTTAAAGCTCTGATGTAAGGCTGAGAACCGTTTCTGGCAATCTTCCTTAAGCTTCTTCAATTCTTGCATCAAGGGCGGTACTTGAATCTCATTTCGGTTCAGGCTTTGCTGCGCCTCTTCTAGTTTGATGATGGCGGTGTACCACTGTTTAAACGAAGTTATCCCCTCTTGGTTCTTAGCTCGCTGCTCCTTATCCTTGTCTAACAAATTTTGGGCAAACGTGAGGGCTTCACGGGCTTCTTGGCGTTGGGTGGTAGAGACTATGTAGGCGTTGAGCTTTTTTAGCCAATCCTTTATTTCTAGCGGATTTTTTAGTCCACCCACTTCTTCTTCGGGCGGGATCTCTTCCAGCCCTTGCACCATCTGGTTAGCGAGGCTTAGTTCCAAACTGCTCGTTACGTCGGTTGTTTGGAGTTTTGCGTGGCACTCTTTTAAGCGGGATAGATATTTTAGCTTTTCCTGCAAGTGCCAAGGCAAGCGCGTCTTATATTCGGTCAAATCAGCCAGATTAGCCAAATACTCCTGTCCGTAACTGATCTGCTCCAAATAGTCGAGCAGGTAAGGTGGTTCAAGGTAATCGCGGAGCAGACCGGGAAGCAGACTGACGTGATTCAAGGCTTCATCTAGGTCTCCGGCCTGTTTGAGACCTTGCAGCCCATTGTTCTTCATCTGAGTAAGTCTTTGTTTGGCCTTGATCCATTCCCCCTCGGCAAAGGCTTGGCAATAGAGGGGGTAGTCTACTTCCCATGAGCCTAGCTGTCCTTCAAGCTCTTTTAACACTTGGGCTAGGGTTTTATTAAGTTGACTCTCTTTTCGCCACTCGGCGGGTAATCTGAAACTGTTCGTTACGACGTTATCAGTCCAAACCGGATATTCAGATTTGCTACAAAACTGGTCAAGTTGTTTCAGCGTCCAATCTTGAGGGAAGCGGCTAAGAGCCTGAATAAAGTCTCGTTGCCATTTCTGGCGTTGCTGGTAGACGAGGGGCTGGTGGAAGGCTTTCTGTAAGTCTTCGTGTAGTTCCTTGCAATTAACAGTCAAAAGCTCGGTGTAGCCTTGCAGAAGAGCTTCATCGTCCGGGGAAAATTGCTTGCTATGCAATTCTTCCAAGAGATTAATCGCTTTCAACCAGTCTTTTTCAAGGCTTTCGCTTTGCCAAATCGCTTTAAAGGCTTGATTGGTCTGCTCCCACTCTGTTTTGCGCTTGGTGGCCTCTCCATGGAGAATAATGCTCTGGTCGTACTTAGTTTTTCCAATGATGGTACTAATTTTATCCTCAAGGGAGGGGTCACTTGGTAGAACCTGCTCAAGCTCAAGAAGAACTTGGGCGTAGTTGTTAGCTCTTTGAGCGTCTAGGGCTTGGCTAAAGTGAAGGTTTAGATATTCTTGCAATGCCTCTTCTAATGTTTGGGCAAAGTCCTCCAGAGCTTTACGCTTGGCTTCGATTTGTGTAGCGAGCAGTTCGGTAGCGGTAGCCGAATCCTTCAGCCCTGTAACGGGCAGTTCAAATTTGGCTAGATTATAGCGCAGTTTCCAATCAGATAGAGAAAAGAAAGCAGAAATCTTATCATCAGCCGAAACGTTTTGGCTGACCTCGGTGGTTGAAGTTACCTGCGGTGCTGAAGTGGTTGGGGGTTGCGCTAGTTTCCGTTGAATATTTCCAGCTTCGGCAGTAAGGCTCTCCAGAAATTCAAGATAATGCACCCGTTCGCGCAGTTGTTCGGCGGTTTTGGTCAGAAGCGCATCCCTGTCGTGTTGCGCTGGGGCATAGCGGGAGAGCCAACCGACTATCTCGGCCATTACTTCTAAGCCCTGATAGGCTTCAGGTTGTGCCTGCCCTGCCGCTCGGTTAATTGATTCGGCTAACTCTCGCGTTTTAGCGATTACCTTGCTTTGGGTTTGCTGACCATCATGTTCTCTCAGCAAAGTACTCAAGTTTATAACTAGGTTACGATAGTCAGATACTACCTTACATTTTCGATAAAATTCGTCAATTTCCTGTAGCTCTCGATTGAAGCTATCCTCGCTACTGTAAAGTTCTGCCCACTCCTTTAGCCGTCTCTTATAGTAGTCCGCCGAATCGGAACCTAGATATAAGCTCAGGGCTTCAAAATAGGCGGGGGCTTCCCCACCTAAAATTTCACGTAGCTTCTCTTCTTCGATAGCGGCTTCCTCTAGTAATTTGATCGCCAAAGGATAATTTTGGGCCGTACCTCTATCCAAACCATTCCGCACATTAATCTCAAAGGCTAGTAGCCGATAGGAACTGCTTGTTACGAGGTTTTCTTTTTCCCGGCCAGCCGACCGGCCAGCCGACCGGCCAGCCGAAGGAGCCTGCTCAAGGTCTGGATCTAGGTCTGGAATTGAGCTGGCTCCTTCATCTGGATGCCCAGCCGAAGGATCAGATTTTTCGATTAGGTCTGTTAGCAAGTTAAGGCTTTTGCTGGGATCAAACTTATCACTTTCTAATAGAGTGATAAGCGATTTTAATTCTTCCCAGAACGGTTTCCAGTTATCCGCTAAATTCACGGTTGTACGTAGATTGGCCTTAGCGAGGAGGTCACGACTGAGGCAATACCAACGCCACACCTCCAAGTCTTTGTCGTCGGTCTCTTTAGCTTTTTTAAATTCGTTGAAGGCAAGCTCAAACTGAGCCGTCTCCAGAAAGTGCAAGCCACTATCTAAAGCGGTGACAGGGCTGAGACGCTGACATTCTTCTTTTAGACTATCCAGCCGTGTATAAAATTCATCGCTAATCTGATAATTGATCTTACGGTTCCAAATATCTAAAACCCCTTGAGCGGAATAGTAGTAGTGACGCACCAAGTTCTTCTGTTCTATCTCGCGGTCTAAGCCACCAGTGGACCGGCCAGCCGAAGAAAACCCCTCAGACTGCGTAACGAGCAGTTTCTGCTGGGCAAGATCATCCAGAAGATACTTAGCTTCTACCTCGTTATCCATAGCCTTATCGAGGGCATCGGCTTCATTCTCAATTCCCCAAAAATCGTAAAGCTGCTGAAAGTCTTGAAAGATTTGACCTGCACTAAGGGTGGTCTTGTGGTTGTGATGGCCTAAGCCACGCTCCATGATCTCTTTGGCGTAGAGACTTAACTCATATTCATAAAAAGTCTTATTGGCTCGTTTATAGCTATTGATTTTAGTACCATCGCGGTCATTGAGATAGCTTTGGGTGAGCATTTGGAAAAAGGCCCGGTAGACAAAGTAGAGGTCGCGATGTACGTCGCCTACTTCTCGTTCGCTGGGCGAAGTAAGCTCTTTTATCTCACCCAACACATTAAGATCGAGTACTTTAAGTTGCCTAGTCTCCGGGTTCCAGCGCAAATTCTCCAGCTTGAGATCCTTATAGGTCTTATTACGGCTATGTAGTAGCAGCAGGAAGTAGGCAAAGCGACGGCTTATGTCGGCGGCATCTCGTTCGTTTAGTACTTTGGAGGCAAGGATTTTGGTAACAGGGTTGGCTTTTATAAACTCCATCGCAATAAAAGAAGTCTGGTTCTCTTGCTCGCGGTTGAGGTTTAAGTTACCATACAATGTGGGTAGGAGGCTTTCGTCTTGAATTACCTTTGGCTTTAATTCTTCCTCACCTTGTTTAGCGAGGTAGCTAAAGGCGGCCCCTTGCGGAGTAAGGAGTCGCCTTAACTTCAGTTCGCCTTTTCGGGCATTATCCTCCTGAGTAGAAAGGCTTAGAATAGTCTCATATTCTCCCCGAAACTGTCCAACGAGATCAGAACCCTTAATATCAGGCTTCAACTGCTTGATAATCACATTCGGCTCTAGGACTGTTGGATCCACTGGTGGATCCAACTTTCGGGCTAACCAGACATAGCTAGTAGCCCCTTCACCGAGGGTTCCAAACCTGCGCGGTCCAGGCAGAATGAGGTAAGTTTGGCCTTGCCCATCTGGAACCTCATCACCCGGCTCAAAGCGTGATTTTTCGCGTAGATCCTTACTTAACATAAATCTCCAATCCTTTATGCGTTACGGAGTCCGAGTAAGACTTGGTAGATAAATTCAACCCACTCTTTGTCAGGAGTTGGTTGTAAAGCTTCTAAGTCTGCTAGGCTATTGAACTTGAGATCGCTTGCTTCTTTATAGCGGTCTTTTTCAGCCTTGATTGCCTCCAAAACTATCTCAGGACGATGCTTGCCGTGAAAGAGTGGGTTATTAGCAGGAGCGAAAGCATCGGACCAATCGGAACTGAGGGTAAAGCGTTCCAGTGCCTCCGACCAGCTATTAGCTTCAAAAACCAGTGGTGCTTTGGGTCGGTCACTTTGAAGCTGATCTGGTACTACACTAGGTAGTTCTAGGCGTAAAGCTGGTAAATTCGGACCACCAGTGGACCGGTCATTCGAATTGGCGGTACGGTACTGGTAATTTAATGACCCATAGAGGAGGCACTCGGCAAAGAGAAGTGCCATCTCTTTATTTTCAAGAGAGGCAATAAAGCGGCTCTTTTGAAATCTAAAAGCTTTTCGTTCACGGCGATAGCGTTGTTGAATCAACTGCTCGTATTCAAAGGCTACCTGCTCGGCGCGGAAGACAAAAGTATCTCTATTCAAAACCCCCAGCTCTAGTGGTTTACTAATTACTTCTAGTGTATCCATCACAAGATGGTGATCGAAACGTAGGAGGGTGAGCCAACTGGGATTAGGATAGCTGTAGGTTTGGAATAAGACCCCCGGCCCTGGCTGAATGAGTTCATCCACCTTAATTGAGCGATTATTAGTCGGCTGGTTGTTAGCTTGGGGTAAAATAGCGTAAGCATTAATGGTTGGGTTAATCACTTGGTTCGAGACCGCCAGATTATAGCTCAGCACACTCTTGCTTATAAATGTATTGGCCTGTTGGGTATCCCTAGCTAAGCGGTTTAGAACCCGCTGGCCTCTTATCAAGTCCTCTCTAATCAATTTAGAGGTTAACTGCCGCGATAAGCGGTGCAAGCTAGTTTGCAATTCGGTGGGTAGTTGGCGCAAAGTGAACCCTTGGGCTGACCCCTCGCCACAGACTACAAGACTGAGTTCCCACTGGTCGGGCTGTGGGGATTCTACCTGCCAAACCAACCGCTCAAGCAAACCCTTGCGTCCCATTGGATCAGCCGCCAACTGAGTTGGGTCAATAATCACATTGACTCGATTACGGATGCGCTGTCGTTCCATTTCACGCATCCGGGCATTGTTTTTCTTCCAGACTTGCCAGAGTTTGACATAAAGAGAAGTATCTTGACCGTCTGGCTTGAAGGGGCGAGCCTCTGGTTCAAAGGTAATGGGAGCGCGTGGCGTTGCGCCGAGCAGTGCCTCGAACCACTCGTTAGCATGATTTTGAAGTGCCCTAACCTGGCGCAAATGCCGTTCCAAGCTATTATTTAAGTCCGAATAGTCGTCCGAACGTAGCTCTTTCAGTCCGGTTAGTTCACGTCGGAGCTTAGCCAAAAAGGCTTGCAAATAGCCTAACTTGTAGCAACGGGCGTTTTCGGGATTCAATTCGTCTAACGCGCCATTCAGAATTAGCAAGGTCTTTTGTTTAAGCATCAGGCTAAAAACCGCTTGTAAAGTTGGGCCGATCTCTCTGGCAATATAGTTAGCCTCGTCTAAAGCGGGTTGATTATGGATGGCCTGAAAGAGTAGGGTAAAATATTTATGCCCATTATCTAGGTTGGTAGAGCGCAAGAGACTATAAACATCGTCACTAATCTGAGAACTTCCTGCTCCGGTCTTGAGTTGTAGCTCTACGCTATCATCCTCAAATTCAAAGAGGGCTTTGAGCGTATTACCCGTATTACCTAGGTTATAAAGGGTGGAGAGTAATAGACGTAATTCTAGTTCGGCCTTTAACTCTTCGCCCGGTACTTTATAGGTCAAATTTGAAACGGTAGAGACCAAGTAGCGTTCATTACGATTGCCGACTTGGAGGGCGGTAGCACAAATTTGGTTTATATAGCCCGAATAAGCTAAATAGAAGCTAGGGCTGAGCATTCCGGTTAAAGTATCGGCCAGTTCAATTTGAGGTATTTCATCCTCGCTTTGTGCCGAGAGGCTCCCCTGAACGATATAGCACAAGTCAAAGGGGGGTTGGTTCATTAGGCTGTTGAGGTTGTCATCCACTGCTTGCTGCATATAGTCCATCCGCACGGGCCTCTGAGGACTAACTTGAGAAAAACGCTTGAGTTCATAGAAAGCAGCACTAGTGTAGCTAAGCGTTTCAGCATCTGTCGCTTGTGGGTCGGGTGCCGCCAAAAAAGCATACAAAGCTCTCAGGGTTTGTTGAGGAGCAAAGCGGCGAGCTAGATGGGCTATATCAATAAAGCTACCACTGCCTACTTGGTCATATAGGGCGGTCAAAATATAGACGGTAGGCTTGGGATTCATCAGGGTAGTTAAGCGGGTAGCAAGAGCCGAACCACTGCCACTCTGTAACTGGTTAAAGAGGGCAATGCGACCTAAAGCACGACCTGGCACTTGAGGATTGCCATTTTCCCACCAGCGCATATAGGCGGGATTGCGATTCTTACCGGGTTGGATGGATTGGTGGAGTTGTTGGAATTGCTGGGGATTGGAGCTAAGCTGTAAAACCTCGTTCCCATCCAGCTTTACCCCCTCTTTAATATAGTTGGGATTAATACCCAGCTCATTTTCCACCTCAATATTCAGCAATTCCAAGTTGTCGGGTTTTGCGCCATACAGATCAATTAAGTTCTTCTTTAAATGGGTTAACGTAACGCGCCCAAACCGTCCTAGGCCAATAATTACCACCGGGGAGGCTAAAGCCTGAGCCATTCCGCTACTATCTGTTACCAATGCCGGGGCTTTATCCAACCAAGGTTGCCCACTGACCTCTTTGGTTTCAGGTACTTGCCAAGAGTCTGGAGGTTCCTCCTCGCGCCTAGTCGCTTCGGCTGGCCGTTTGTTTTTCTTCCGCCCGCCAAAAAGCCCCATTAAAGCTTGACCTAAAAGCCAAGCTAGACCTAGCAGGGCAGGTAAGAGGAAAGCGAGGAAAGGGGGCCAGACCCATACGGTTTGCTGATTGGGTTGATTGGCACTAATCAAGTTTCCGGTTAAACCGTTTTGGCTGGGGGATCCAGACCCGGTGGTTCCAGGCCCTGTAGTCCAGACTTGGGGGTTGGTCGTGAAAGTGATCTTTCCCGATGGCTCAGGTGCTACCGCTTGAAACCCTATCGGGCCACTTTGCAGGGTATAATGAGCTATAAAAGCGGGTGGTACTAGATTGTTGGGCTGCCAAGTAAGCTGGTCGTTTTGGCCGCTCGGCTGGCCGCTCGGCTGGCCGCTCGGCTGGCCGCCCTGATCCGGTTTACCTACCAGACTAAAAGCGGTAGGATTAAGTTTTTCAGTAACAACCGCATTTGAACCCACAGAAGGGAGGAGTTGATCCTTAACCTGCCCGTAAATCAAGGCCAATTGCTCAGGATCATCGGTTTGCAAGAAATCACTTGGACTGGAGGCCATGGTTGAAAGCAGGGAGGTATTGATTTTATTACCCAAGCCAATAATTATCAGGCGGTACCCCGCGTTCTTCGCTTGATCGGCGGCACTCTGGGCGGCGGTCACTTGGCTTTCACCGTCGGTAAGCAATACAATTGCACCCTGATAATTAGTCTGGGTTCGCTCATCCAATAGTTTTTTAGCCTGTAAAACTCCTACATCCAAACGAGTATTATTGCCTAAGGGGATATTTAGTACAGCGGTACGTGCTTGAACCAAATCGTTTCGGCTGGCCGTATCGAGTGGGTATACTACCTGAGCGGTTTCATCGAATTGTACCACCCCTATTCTGGTGTGAGCGGGGTCAGTTTTAGCAATAAAATTAGCTGCCGCTTGGAGGGCCTTCTCAAGAGCAGAACCCCCGGACATACTATCGGAATGGTCAATTACAATTATTAGATCAAGGTCTTGGATTGTCGGTACAAATTGGGTTAAATCAGATTTAAGCTCTACCATTATATTATCACCACTGAAGACCATTAAATTAGAAACACGTCGCTGATTAAACTGCTGACTTTCTACCGAGGGTAAACTTCCTACACTTTTAACGAGCAAAATAACTAATAGGCTAAGGATTAGCACAAACAAAGCAATTAGGTTAACCCAATCTAACCAATTCCGGGGTTTTTTGAATAAACTATTTCGCATAAAAAGGTTTCAAAATCCTCAACGATGATTATCGGTGTCAGGTGTCTCTTGATTTTGGATTTTAGATTAAGGGTAACAGTCTCCATACAATCCAAAATCCAAAATCCGATAGGTTAATAACCTCGCGCCCTTGCCCGGTCATTTTTCAGCTTCTTAATCCGGTCAATCTCCTCTTGAAGCATAATGACAAAGAGGTCGCCCAAGTCCTTATACTCTTGGAGAACGAACTCATCACCCGAATTGTCCTTGCGCTTAATCCCCTCCTGAGAGACCAATTTGGCAATTAAACCGCGAGCCGGGGCGGGTTCAAAAGCATCAAAAGTCCAATTACTGCGGTAATCGAATTTAGCCCTGAGATTAGCCAGTTCGTTATTAAGGGTAGTCAGGTTAACATCTTCGACAGACTCATCAAAGCTCCCAAGCTTCTGATCTAGCGCACGTTTCACCCGGTCGTAGCTAATCACCATAGCACCACCCGGTCGCTGATCCTGACCGCTAAGTACAAAAGTATTAAGCGCGGCAAAAATGCTTTCGCGTTCCTCCTTCACCGCCTGTGAGAGATGACCATCCGCAGGCCAAGTCAGGTGAATTGGTCGTGGCTCATCTCCCGGTCGTTCTGGTAAGTTTAATTGCCAAGTGAAGAACTGGTCGTTGCTATAGGGGGTCTCTCGATAGCCCACTAACCCGTACATACAGCAAAAGAGGAATTGCCGGGTGCGGTTGGCATCCTCTAAAATAGTAACCACTTTGGGATGGAAGGTGCGATAGCCCTTCCCTAACTTCTCACTCACCTTCAACTCGTACTCGACGGCAAAACCTTCGGCGGGGAAGGTATGCATGGTGCGTGGATTCTGGCGATTATCATTGCTGCTAATGGCTTTCACGTAAGCCTCGCGACACTCCTGCCACATATCAAAGTCGAAGTTTGCCACAAGGTTATCTACCGTGATTGCCGTTAACTTGGCAGCGTCCTGCGAGCCATATTTCTGAACATCAAAGATGGCATTAGAGCGGAATTTATCCACAATCTCATCAATTTTTTTAGAAACCACCCCGGCGCGTTCCCCTATATCGGGAACGGTTACTCGCACAAAGCCTGATTTCTTCAGAGCACCCGACTGCACTCCCTCTGGCGGATTACCGAGTGAGGTCTGGCGGTAGAGTGGTGCGCTATTGAGTCGTAGCTCTGAGGCCAATTCATCTAGGGTAAAGTTATCTGAGACTAGTTCCGCCACACTGTTGCGTCGCTCTAAGTCACTGAAGTAGGTACGTGACAATTCGCGGGTGGTTTGGCTGTTATAGTCCACCAAACTTTGTTGCGGAGCTACTAAACCTCCCGGCTCAATGGCGAGAGGTATTTTCTTTTCGGCCTCCCCTTCGGCTACCTTTGGTTTGAAGAAGAGTTCGACTTTAACCCGAGTCTCGTTATAACTCTCCTCCAGCTTAACATCCCAGTGAATAGTCTCTAAGAAGTGGCGCAACTCTTGTTCTAGCTCTTGCTGTATCTCACCTTCAGGTCGCTGTACCGAGAGACGAACGGCCTGAAGCTTGCCGTCTATCTCATTACTCTCGTTAGCTTTGCCTAACCCGTTTTCCAGATTTTCCCGCAGGGAGATACGCGAGGTGGGATTGTCACCTTTCACCAGTTGAATAGTCCACTCATTCAGCTGCTGCAAGGCTGAGTTACAATAGCGGATCTGCTCACGGATGGTCTGTACCAGTTGGTCGTGTAGAATCTGGTCGCGCATCAAGGCCAGCATCTTTTGGGCAGAGGCCAAGTACTGGTTATTATTAGTGTGAACCTTGGGGTCTACAAAGAGACCAAAGATAATTCGCCGCCGGGCCTCTTGGAAGACCTTATCCTCCCGCCGCTGAAGATCGGCCCGGGCCATCGCTTCAATAGCGGCTTTGGCTCGTTCAGCATCAATCTTATCCAAAAATTCTAGGGCGGTGTTAAATTCCTGAATCAACCCTTCGAGGAGATTGATGGCATAACCGATTTTACCAGCCTTAGCTTTAAGGGGGTCTGTCCCTTCGTTACCATTGAGGGTCTTGAGTAGCCAAATTCGCAACAGGCTACTGAAACGGTTCAAATGAAAGACATGTCCCCGTTTTAACGCATCGCTAAAGCGTCCTCCGGCTCGTTCACCATTGGCTAATTCGACTCCGATTTGGGAGGTAATAAATTCATCGGTAGCCTGTACCATCGGGCCGACCCCTTTGGGGTTGGAAATTTTGAGTGCTTTGGGAGTGGGTATTACGGCTTGAACTACTTCGCGAACTACTACCCCTACGTCATCCGCCATTTTCTCGGCTTCTTGAGAATTGCCCATCACCAGATAGCCTGTCAACCAATTATTGACATCATCTTTGATGAGCTTGGCATTAGCTAAACTACCTTGGGCAAACATCTTAATCATCTCCCCTTTTTGGGCCGAGCCAAGATAGCGATTAATGACTTGGGCCAGAAAAGGATTAAACCCGGTGTTATAAGCTGTTTCGCCACGATATTCAAGGCGATCCCCACTCAAGAAACTAAAGACCTCTGCCGAACCCGGTTGTCCCAGTCCAATTTCTTCATTTAAGTTGGCCTCCAACCCAACTACGCGGCCAGTTTGGACATTAATTCGGGGCTTGGTAAGGGCTTCGACTAATTGTTTGCTGAGTTGATAAGCCCGCTGCTGCTTCATATAGTAGATGGGCACCCGCAAAGTAAAAGTACCCAAGGAGTGATAGCGTGGTTCGCCGGGGTGTTGGGCTTGCAAGCCCGCTACATTCACCCGATCATCTTCGGCGTAGCGTTTTCCAGATTGTTCATCCAAAATAAAGCTAATCGAATCAGCAATGGAGGGATAAACCCCGTTCTCTACTGGGACTGAATCTAAGGAACGGCTATCACGGGCTCCTTCAATCAAGTAGCAGGCATCAAAGAGCCGCTTACTTACTTGAATCTTCTGGGTAGCCCCGGCAGAACTGTACTGAATTTCACGTAGCCCAAACTTCTCATCTACGATCATAAAGCGATCTAGTTCACGCATGGCTGCAAAAGTTTTGGCTTTAGTATTCCGTTCTAGGGCCGCTCCAGTAGTACCCTTGAAAGCACTAGGTAGGAGTAAGAACCCGCTCAGGTGATAATTAGCACCTACGATATTCTGAGCGAGGGCGCGAGCCAGCAAAGCAATGTCAATAAACATCCCGGCTCCCGTGCCACCCACTAGTGAACCAACTAGAATTACCTCCAATTGATTGTTTTCGGCTACCGTGCTACGCACTGCTCGGATGGACTCTTGCAACTTTAGCCAGACCTTTGAGTCGCTAGGTCGCATTAAATCCTTGAAAATCGCAATCCGTCCAAAAGGACGCAACCCGCCCGCCCCGCTATCGAGAGCAAAGTTGGCGGGTGGAATATTCTGGATAAAGTAGTTTGCATCGAACCAGCCACCCACATAAGGAGCATTGCCATTGGCAACCTCACGTGCCAGATTAAAGACGTTGCCTCCGAGATGGATGAATTCCATATCTTTATCTAGCTTAATACTGCCAATTTTAACCTCCTTTTCTTTTTCGTCACCTTTGTGAGTTTGGGCAGTTACCTGTGGTACAGTATCAAAGCTCAGCAAACGCACATTGGCTGGTAGCTTAAAATCATTAATCTCCAGTAAATCGCGTTTGATATAGGTGAGAACCCATTGTCCAGTACCGCCCACGCCAATTAAAATAGCGGGTCTCGTCATCGTTAAGCCTCCCTCTCTTTGGTTTTTGGTCTTTAAACCAGTTTACGTGCTTAGTTTTTAGTTTTTAGTTCTTAGCCTTTGGTTCGTTTGTAAGACCAGCGGCCAGCCGATTTACACTGGTTTCCAAGGCCAGCCTACGACCAGTCTACGATATGCTAACCAATAGCCAATAACTACCCGTCCACCGATACCTGATACCCTCGGCTGGCCGCGATACCTGACTTAACCTAGCTAAAACCGATCCGAATAACTGCCACCTTGCGACTGGCCGTGCGAACCCCCAGCAGTTCGGCTGGGGCCACTTGGACTCGGTGGCGGTGGAGTTCGGCCTCTAGCAGTATTAGTAGTATTGGTACGGTAGCGCAGATAATAGTTCTTACTTAATAATATCTTGTCATTAGGTTGGGCAGAAAGCGTCTCTTCACTTGGATTACCGCCATCCACCTCATAAATTTTAAGGAGTAAGCTAGGCGGTTCATCCTTATCACTGCGTTCTTTACTAATCTTGATCTTTTTGATACTGGCACTGATTAAACCGGAGACTTTACCCATATCTTTTGGTGTAATGGTAATTACACGCCAACGGTTGTACCAGCTTCTATCGAGGTAAATGGTTCCTCTTGTTTGGGTAGGGTTGTTATAATCAAAGAGTTCGAGCTTTCCTTCAAGCTTTCCACCGAAGTAGTTATAGCTAAACCAGAACAGGAAGCCTGCTATAATCAAGAATATTACTAGGTGGAGGGCTTGATTGATTAGCCGCATCTCTTCT
>JACAUC010000011.1 GCA_013390945.1 Candidatus Chloroheliaceae bacterium | reverse complement strand
TCCGAGACCAGTCTACATTGTAAAGCCAAAAGCCCCGATTTTGAACCTTGCCTAAGGTGGAGATAACTCGCCCTCCTTGACCTCCTTACTGGCAAAACCAAGCGGAGGGGGAAGAGTATCGGACTCTTTAGGTAGTAATGGTGGCTCCGGCTCTTTGTCACGGTCTTTATCTCTATTTTTACCACTACGTTTTGGATTGGAGGTAACAGGGAGTTCGAGATTAGGGTCGGTTGCTTCAGAGGGTGGTGGGTCGGGTAATTTTCGTTCTAAGCGGAGTTGTTTGAGGCGTTGCCCATTAACCGTCATTACACTCAAGCAAAAATAGGGGGTAAGCGGTTCCTCAGTGGCTAATTCTTTGGGGTCTACTTCTGCGCCCATCTGGTCTACGATCAATTGATCCCCAATCATCGGGATTCGTTCCAGCTTATCGTAGATAAAGCCTCCGATAGTATCTACATTTTCCGATTCCCAGTGGGTGTTGAAAAATTCATTGGCATCACTCAGATTCAGACGAGCATCTAGCAAGACTTCGTTTTCGTGGATCCGTTCAAAATGGCTGGTTTGAAGGTCGTACTCATCTTCGATTTCGCCTACAATTTCTTCAAGCAAATCTTCAATCGTAACCAAACCCGCCGTACCACCATATTCATCAATAATAATAGTAATATGAACCCGTTTGTTCTGCAATTCATTAAATAGTTCATCTACTTTCTTCGATTCGGGTACATAGTAGATTGGGCGGAGTAGTTTTTCCAGTTCAAAGGGAAGTTGCTCTTCCCGGTAGCGCAAGTAACGCAACAGGTCTTTGGCATAGAGGATACCGACAACATGATCAATGTCCTCGCGATAAACGGGCAAACGGCTATGGCCTGATTTTAGAATTAGGTCAAGGGCATCATCAAGGGAACTATGGAGCGGGATAGCCCGAATATCCAAGCGGGGGACCATCACCTCGCGCACGATAGTTCCGCCAAATTCAAAAATTGAGCGGATCATCTCCCGCTCCTCATCCTGAATCACCCCTTCCTCCTCGGCCACATTTGCCAGAAGGGTCAGTTCTTCTTCGGTCACAATCGTATTAGCCGGAATAGGAGGACGGTTTGCTAGGCGCAGAACCAGATTGGAAACAAAATTAATCAACTGAACCAGCGGACTAAAGAGGGCGGTTTCAACATTGACAAAACCACTAAACCGAACCGCCACTGCCTCCGGTTCATGAAGCGCAAAACCCTTTGGCACAGTTCGTACTAGGGAGAGAATCAGAAGGGTCAGGATTAAGACCAACACCGTCACTTCAAAACCATAGAGATTAAACTGGTGAATCGCCGTAATGGTGAGGGCAGTAGCTAAAATAAGGCAAATTATATTCAGGGTACTAATGGCCGAAAGTACCTGATTAGGTCGGTCAAGCAGTTGCTGGATCACCAGCACTCGGCGTTCATGTCGCTCCAACATTGACTGGAGGCTCATACGGTTGATGGTGCTTAAAGCGGCTTCCACCGCTGCATTGACCAATAGAAGATAGAGACAGAGTAGAACACCCGTCGTAGCCGAACCAAAAATAAGCCAACGCAAAGGTGTCATTCCTTGGAAACAGGCATAAAAGCCGTTTCCAAGATCCTGACCGTCTACCAGTTGATCGAGCCACGGGCGCGACAGGCCAAGTAAATCACTTAACATATTTTGTTTAAAACGTTCCTAACTAAACATCACGCTAATTGATAAGTCTTTATGGATACGCATAATGGCTTCAGCAATTATCGGTGCTACGGTTAGAACCTCCACCCCCACTTGGTGTCCTTTGGGACTAACCGGATAGCTGTTTGTTACTATCACCTGTTTTAAACGGGAGGCACCGATTTGTTCAAAGGCATCTCCCGCAAAGAGTCCATGCACCGCACAGGCGTAGACTTCCAAAGCACCGCGTTCCATTACCAAATTAGCCGCTTTGACCAAAGTACCACCCGTCGAAATCATATCATCTACAATAATTGCGGTTTTGCCCGCAACATCGCCTACCATTTCGAGGGATTCTACCACATCCACTTCCGGGCGCTGCTTGGCAATGATGGCAAGGGTACTGACCCCAAGCCGATTGCGAAAATCAGTGGCACGGGGTACACCACCGGGGTCAGGCGAAACCACCACCACATCTTCCAAACGCATTCGCCGAAAATGTTCGGAGAGGAGTGGCCCGGCCCGCAGGTGGTCTACCGGAACATCAAAAAAGCCCTCGATAGCCGACGCATGAAGATCTATGGTCAACACACGGTCGGCCCCAGCCGCTTCAATAAATTTAGCAATCACCTTAGCGGAGATGGGCTCCCGCCCACTCATCTTCTTCTCCTGACGAGCATAGGCAAAATAGGGTATAACGGTGGTGACCCGCCCCGCGCTGGAGCGCTTGAGCGCATCAATCAGGAAGCACAACTCCATCAAATGATGATCGTAGGGGTGACAAATGGACTGAATGACGAAAATATCACCGCCACGCACATTCTCTTCCAAACGTACCCGTGTTTCGCCATTCATAAACGAGCCAACCAAGGCCCGACCCATTGGCACATTTAATTGTTGGGCCACCTCTTCAGCTAAAGCCCGGTTGCCATTACCACTAAAGACCTGTAACCTACCATCCATCACGGCTTTCTCCTTGTTAAGATAGGCGTTACTATCTTAATTGATAAGTCTCTTAATCTTGGGTATTTTCCTTGAAACAATTAACTATTCTTATTTAATGGTTTTGCCGGAACACCCACTACAGTAGCACCCGACTCTACATCTCTAGTAACTACTGCTCCGGCCCCGGTTATAACATCCTCACCTACCTTAACCGGGGCTACCAACATAGTATCCACACCTAATTTGGTATTTGCACCAACTATAGTTTTATTTTTGTTTATACCATCAAAATTAGCCGTCACAGTACCTGCGCCAATATTGACGTTGGAACCAAACGTGGCATCCCCAATGTAACTGAAGTGACCTTGTTTGGTTCCGGCTCCCAGCCTAGAACGGTTGACCTCCGCAAAATTACCTAAGTGAACCCCTTTCTCCAGATACGCTCCGGGGCGGACGTGCGAGAAGGGTCCAACAGTCACCTCGTCCTCTAGCACCGCATGTTCAATCATAGAGGCGAGAATTTTACAAGCGGCCCCGACTTGAGCCTCCACCAGAATCGAATTAGGCCCAATCACACTATTGCGCCCCACCCGGCAAGCTCCGCGAAGGTGACTATTCGGCTCAATGATACAATCCGGTTCTAGGATAGTGGTAGGACTGATGTAAGTGGTGGTTGGATCGGTGATAGTGACACCGCTTAGCATCCACTTTTCCAAAATTCGCCGCCGCAGGAGGTTCCCGGCCTCCGCCAATTGTACCCTATCGTTAATGCCCAATACTTCCTCACCTGAAACAAGGAGGGTTTGAACGGGGAGGGGTTCACCCGGCAGTTGGTCTTCAACGGCAAAAGCAGGCATGTCGGTTAGGTAATATTCGCCTTTTTGCGGGTTTTTCTGAAGACGGGAGAGCGAGGGCCAAAGCCATTTGGCTCGGAAGAGGTAAATGCCAGGGTTCCATTCCCGGATAGCTCTCTCTTCAGAAGTAAGGTCACCCTCTTCCACGATAGCTTGGAAATTACCATTGGCTGGATTGCGGATGATCCGACCATAGCCCGTCGGATCGTGGGCTTCGGCGGTAAGCATTGTAACTAGGGGAGAAGTAGCAGAGTGATGAGTAAAGAGGTTTAAGAGGGTTTCGGAGCGAAGTAGAGGACCATCACCGTAAAGTACCAAGACCTGTTCGGCGGAGCCTAGCTTTTCCTTTTCCATCTGCTCCAAAAGTGAACTAGCTTGGCGCACTGCATGGCCTGTACCAAGTTGCTCCTTCTGCTCGACCGTCAGGTAAAGTCCACATTTTGCCACCTGCGCCCGTACCAGTTCGGCCTCATGCCCCACCACTACCACCGTTCGCTCGGGCGGCACTCCGGCCTCCCGCAAAGTACGGAGTACCTGATTAATCATCGGTTCAGCCAGCAAAGGATGTAACACTTTGGGTAGATTGGACCGCATACGAGTACCCTTACCCGCCGCCAACACCACCGCTGCAATACCTAATGCGTGAGTAGGGTCAATTGACGCGCTCCCGGTCATAAAAATATTATCCTCTCCCTTGTCACCTTATAGGCGACTTCTTAGCTCACTATCAAAACTTAACCCGGTTGAAGAAAGTAAGACTTTTCCATAGTTTAGCTATCTGAGCAAGCGGTTCAATACTAGTTCAATACTAAAGGAAACCGCTTTTTCTGTCAAGAGGATTTAGGGCTTTAGCTCTTTAGGAATTGGATTTAGGTTGCCAAAACTACCTGATTGCGACCACCGCGCTTGGCTTTGTAGAGTGCCCGGTCTGCGGCATCGTTTAAAGCGGTAGCACTACTGTAGTTTGGAAAAGTAGCAAGGCCACAACTAAACGAGACCGAGAACTCTCCATTTTCCGAATGTTGCCGAATCTGGGCAAAATGAGAACGCACCCTATCCAAGGCTTGTAGTGCTGCCGAGCCATCGGTATCCAGCAAAATAACGGCAAATTCTTCACCACCATAGCGACCAATAATGTCGGTTTTACGTAAACGTTGTTGTAAGAGCCGGGCCAAATTCTTTATCACCCGGTCTCCGGTAGGATGACCGTAGGTATCGTTTACAGCTTTAAAGTGGTCAATATCAAGCATCGCAAAGACCAAGGGGCTTTGCCGCCTTTGCGCCCGAGCCACTTCCAAATCGAGATATTCCTTGGTTTTAGTGTGATTAAGTAACCCGGTGAGGCTATCACGGGTCATAAAGGAGCGTAAAATTCGGGAACGTTGCGCTCGGCTGTTTACCGATGAAATTAGATGCTCTAATTGGATCGGCTTGGTCAGAAAATCGTCGCCGCCCAAGCGCATCGCGGCCAATTGCTTATCCATACTAGTTTCAGTAGAAAGGAAGACGATTGGAATACTGACATAGGCTTCCTGCTGGCGGATTACAGCCGCCAATTCTAGGCCGTTACAATAGGGCATATAAACATCCATCAAAATTAAATCGGGATTAAATTCGCTCAAAGGCTGCATAACCCTCAAGGGATTGTTGCTTATTTCGGTAGTCATTCCGGCCTGCTGTAGAGCCAGAGCATAAAGATTAGCCAACGTAGGCTCATCATCAATAATTAAAATACGGTAGGGCTCCTGAGTTTGGTCAGCGATTAAGGTATCAAGTTGGTCAATCAAACTATTGATGTCAAGGGGAGTAGTATAGTAGGCTTTCGCACCGGCCCGTACTGCCTGTAGCCGGGCATTTAGGTCGCCCACTTCGGATATAAATATGCTGGGTATTCCATAGGACTTCTGAATCTCGGCAATGGTCTTAGCTCCAACCAGATTATCCTCCGAAAATTTCACATGAAGAATAAGAGCCGCCGGGGAAGTTTGTTCTATCGCTGCAACCAAGTCAGTAAGTTGGGCAAAGGTAGCGGTATCATAACTGAAATGTTCAATCTGTAAGGCTAAGTCTTGCACTTGGTTTGATTCATCTTCCAATAAGTAGACCAGTTTGCTAACTGGTTCTGGCAAGCCCGAATTCTGAGTTGAAATAAGTGGCACTAAATCCTTAACAATTTCAGTTGGTGCAGGCTCAAAAGCAACTAGCCTCAGTTGGGCCACCAAGTTATCTATTTCGGCCACTTGAATAGATAGTAGAGGATTATTATTCTCGCTATTATTCTCTTTATTTTCAATAATAGAATTTAAGTAACCCTCTAGGATGCGAGCGCGGTCACTTAAAGCTTTAAAACCATAAGTAGCCCCGGAACCATTCAACCGATGAACCACAAGGTGTAAGGCTTTCAGAGCTTCGTCATTGTTATTGGCCTGCAAGGAGTTCCAAATTTTTTCAATCTCTTCGATTTTTTCAGGCAAGCGCTCAAGATAAACTTTCCGCAGGGCTTTTAATCCGGCCTGCAAAGTTTCTACCGGGTTAGACATAACACTATCTCCAAATTTGGTAGCAGTTGTAACCACCCTGAACGAGGGTTTGAAGAGTATTTGTTCTAGCGTACTATTTTTACCTGTCTAAATTATACCACAGTGTCAAGCTAACCCACATACTATTAACTTTATGCAAGCTATTCACCAATGAAAACCGAAACCTAAGCTAGGTGTGTCTTTACAACACCCCCTATAGCCTTATGAGGAGCTGCCGCTCTCTTTGTGGCGGACAAACCTGACATTTATAACCAATAGCCCACTAATATTTGTGCTATAATCCTTGAAATAAAATTATGAAGCACCTATTAGCTTCGGAAGTAAGAATTTTTCCTTTCCGAGGCTTGTAACAACATCTTGGCCTTGCATCTCAGATTAGTTCAATTTCTTTAATTCGCTGGTACCTATACTTGTAAGACTAGTCGGGAAATACCCTAGCGGTATGGCCTGGCTGCGGGAGGATTTTTTGGTGAAGTTGGTTAAGTTTCTTTCAATTCCAAAGAGACCTGTTTACCTATCAGGTTTGATAATAATAGTACTTTTACTTGGGCTGTTGGTAGCCTGCGGAGATGATACTAGTAAGCTAGAAATTATTACGGCTCCCTCCACAGAGAGCCTCGATACCCCGGCCACTAATACGACGGTTGCCACTACTGACGCAGTTAATCAGACGACTCCCGCACTTACCGCAGTCAGTGCAAATGGTGCCACCAGCGTTTCTGTTTCTACCGCTTCTAACATCACCACTAACGCCCCGGTTACTAACACCAACGTTGTTACTACGACCCCAATTACTAGCACCAATGTTGTTACTACGGCCCCAATTACTAGCACTACTAAAGCGGCTACTACCACTGCTCCGGTCACTATTACCACTAAAGTCGCCACCACTAGTGTCGCTACTACTAATGCGGCTACTACCAAAGCCACCAGCCCGGCTACTACCAAAGCGGCAATAGCTACCACTGCAGTAAAGCGTGGCGTATTGCTGGAACCGATGGTTTGGGAGTCCCAAACTTGGAACAACTGTGCCCCCGTCTCAGCCGAGATGGTGATGAGTTACTATGGCATAAAGTCAACTCAGGCGCAGTGTGCAAAAGTCCTACGGCCCAACTCCGACGATAAACATGTGAAACCGGAGGAATTGGTAACTTTCCTTCAGAAGTATGGCCTAAAAACGGTAATACGCGATAATGGCTCGCTTGATAAGTTACGCGCCTTACTCTCAGCGGGAATACCAGTCATTACCCAACAATGGCTCCACGAAAAGGACGACATTGCCCACTACCGGGTAGCGCGGGGCTATGACCTAAGCAATAATACTTTTATCTTCAATGACTCGATGGATAACAAACCCAAAACTATTGTTGCGGCAGACTTCCAAGATAAGTTATGGAAGGGCTACGACCGACGTTATCTCCCGGTCTATACAGCCAAACAAGAAGCGACCGTAATGGCAATCTTGGGCGAAGATGCCGATGCCACCACCAACCTAAATCGGGCTATCGCCGAGGCTAAAAGCTATTCGGAAGCCAAACCGGGAGATATTGATGCTTGGCGCAACTTGGGATACCTCTATTACGCTCAGGGCGATTGCAAGGCCGCGCTAACGGTTTGGGAACAAAAGCTTTCTACTATGCTCATTCCTAGCGATAATGGTCCCTATAATCGCTTCCTATGGTATCAACTCTGGCCGCTAGAGTGTTACAACAAAGTGGGAAACTACCAACAGGTTATCAAAATAGCACCCAATGAGATCACGAGGACAAAGGCTTATGCCGAGGCACGTTACGAATATGCCGTAGCTTTGGTAAATACCGGGCGTAAAGATGAGGCGATTGCTCAACTCAAGAAAGCCGTAATAGATGACCCCAACTATAGTCCGGTCTACACGCTACTGACAAAATTAGGAGTGACCACCTGAAAAATTTGGTATGGATCAAAATTTGATAGATAATACTAGTAGAGATAAGCCAAAAGTAGGTCAACATAGCCCGCTCAGCGCAGGTGGATGGGCTACCGCTTCTTTGGTTATCAGCTATGGGATTGGGGCGTTACTTTACCTACCGCTGGCCCGGTTGCTGAGTCCCGCCGACTTTGGCCTTTATACCGAGGCCACGATCTTCTACTCCGGTATTACGTTAGCCGTCGAGTTAAGCCTGATGCGGGCCTTGGTTCGCGCTCCGGGCAAACTGGAAGAACTAGCTCAGGCTACGGCGTGGCTGTCATTGATTGTAGGATTGATAGGGGCAATTCTGTGTGGTCTACTTGGGCCACTGGTAGCAATAGGTTACAATGACAGTCGCCTGATCCTGATTCTATTACTGTTAGCACCGGGAGTATTAGGAGCAGCACTCGGCTCGGTGCCGCTGGCTCTACTCTCACGCGACCTGAATTTCCGGCGGAGGTTACTACCAGAAACGATCTCAGTTGTGGTAGCAGCGGCTATTGCAATCGGGGCCGCTTTTGGCAAGGCCGGGGTTTACAGCTTGGTAATCTACCAAGTAACGCGAGTCATTCTCAACAGCACGATTGCTTGGAAGGTAGTCCATTGGCGACCTCTTCGTAAACCCCCGGACTGGACTATATTAAGACGGCTACTCTCCTTTGGTCTACCTCTAGGTGGGGGTGAAGTAGCTCTCTATGCTCGCTTTAACGTGGATTACGCCATTGGTGGACTTAGGCTTGGCGCAGATACGCTAGGAGTTTATACCTTAGCCTGGAATACTTCTGATCGAGCCGCCATTTTGATTAATTCTTTCTTTGGCAATGTGGGATATGCCACCTTCGCCCGACTCCAACAGGAAGATCCCGCCCTCCTACGCCGAATCTATTTTAGTGTTACACGCCTAACCGCCTCTATCGCTCTGCCAATTTTCTTGGGGGCAGTTTTAGTGCGGGAGGAACTAGTAGCCGGGCTCTTTGGTAGCCGTTGGCAGGGAATGGTAGCACCTCTTTTACCGCTCTTCCTCTTACAGGCACTTTGGGCAATTTTTTATCCAAGTGTCTCTTTGGTCTTGGCTCTAGGACACAGCCGAATATATGCTATCATCAATACTAGTAGCCTATTACTAGCAATTGTCGCCGTACTAGTTGGTACTGCGAATGGCGTGGTGGGTTTAGCGTGGGCAATGTTTGCCGTCGCTGGCAGCACCTCCCTAGTGTGGGGTTGGCTGGCAATAAGAAGTTTGCGCCCAAACCTACAAGAACTCTGGTACACCGCCAAAATGCCACTACTGCTCATCGCCGCCACCTTACCAGCGATAGAAGCCGTACACTGGCTTGGTGGAACATCAGGAATGACCGCTCTAATACGGCTAGGAGCAGATCTATCCGCCGCCGGAATAGCTTTCGGGGTGGTAGCATGGCGTTGCTGGCCTTCCATCCTTCAGGATTTTAATCAACTACGCCATAAATTACCTAAAGAACAACCTACTGAAGTAGGCTTATAACCGACTGGTAACCACACAGACCATTTTATTACCCTGATTAAAACTCAAAATCTGTGACCCGCTAAAACCAGCAACTTTCACTCCAAAAAGAGTGTTATTACCTCCTAGCCTCAAACCATTGCCACTAACACCACTACCGTTGATAACCACTTCTGGCCCGGTGGGGCCACAAATTCCGCCCACTATCACACCTGGGTATAATTGTAGCAAAGGAGTAGGACTGGTGAGATTGATCGTAATCGGCGCGGGGAAGGTAATAGTAGTACAGGCAGGATTGCCAAGTACCTCCCGAAGTGTGGCTGTACCACTATCGTTGCCACTAGTTACCTGACAACCTCCGGGAATTACCACCTGCACTATATTGGAAGGAGCCGAATTGCCCGAAAAAGTAGTGGTACGCACCTGATAAGAATATATCCGACCACCGCTCAGACCAACACTATCAGAGTAGTTTATCAAACCTGTACCAACATGGGCCACAAGTGTTCCAACCGTAACCCAACCTGTTTTAGCCGTAACGTCCTGACGTTCCACCACAAATCCAGTTTCATCGGTGGAGTTATCATCCCAAGCTAGATTGACTTGGGTATTAGTAACACTGGTAACAACTAGATTTGAAGGCGCGGTCAAGATTAAGCCCCAGCCAATGTCATTCAAGATGGCAAGTGCAAGTGAACCGGGGTAATGAATTGATTCAGCCGAGCCAAGCGAATAAGTCATAAGGGCATTGGGAGTGCCATTGTAGCTCTCATCTAAATGGGAAATACTGAAGGACTGAGAAAAGAGCGAGGGTGCATAAAGTTTAGGAGGAACCCCACCGTTAACCGATTTGGCATTAGGACCGTTAAAAAAGAGATCTTGACTGGTCAATTGAGCGGCTAAGGTAAGAGAGGGATTGGGAAAGAGCCCGGTATCCAAAAGAGACTGGCTGAAACTATTGACGATAAAGCGATCATAGCTATAAGGGTATAAACCCCATGTGCCACTACCTTGTACTACATTCATACTGCTAGAGAAACCCAGCCCATGACAGAGTTCGTGCAAGACCGCACTAATAAAATCGGTCTTACCGTTAGGCATTAAACCGCCTATCTCATAATACCAATTGGGAAAAGAGCTATTGAGCCGAACAACTATATCCGGGTTAGTGGTATCGAGATCGTAACCTGCAAATTTATTAGCTAGAGCCACTGGATATAAAACACCAGATAAGGGTACATTCGGAAAGTCGCGGTAGAAGGCAAAAGGCCGGGTAGAAGCAAGTACGCTTGCAGGTGACAAAGGTTCAAAACTAGCCGCAATTTTGATTTCAACAGGCGAAGAAATTAAAGCGGCCCAAATATTAACGGCATACTGGAAAGCCGCCTGAGCCTTGGGCGTAAACCCGCTATAAGTTACGGTCATATTGGCGGTAGAAAGACCAGCGGCTTGTCGTGAGAAGCTTGACGGTGGTAGAATCTGAGCGGGTTCGTCTTTACCACTGGAAAGTAGCACTACTTCTGGGCCTAGTATTACGTTAGGTTGGACGGCAAGAAGCGACGTAGTGTTATCCGATAGACCAAAGACCAATTGGAGGAAAACAAGTAACAAGAGAGAAACGGAAATTTTTCGGAGGTCTTTGCCGAGAGATTGCGGAAGTAAGGTAGCGCGAGTTTCAATCGAACCGCTAATTAAACCATCTACCAAAAGAGATGGATAGTCTTCCTCGAAGGAGTTAGTAGGTTCTTGCATCAGCCTAAGCTCCTATCACTAATTACTTTAGTTAAGTGACGAGTAACGTTGACATTATATAATAGATTATAAAGCCATGCAAGGGCAGGTATTCCTGCAAACATTTATTTTCTTTACTAGCGCAAGCAAGTAGAACCGCTCACCATCTAATTAGGTCATATGTAAGGGTTTTATAACCAGATTGGTATAAATATTTGCTTGACAATCTGAGGTTTCTATCTTAATATGAGGTCAGACCGGCTCGGCGTGTCGGCGGTTTTATTTGGGTATTTTACTAGCACTTTATAACAAAGAAAGTTTCATACGGTCCCAGATGTCGGAGTCGAGATCATTCAGCATTATAGAAATACTTCAATACGTGCGTAAAAATAGTGAGACCGGTTGCCTAAAATTTAAGGAACATGGCATTCTTATTGCGGAGCTTTTCTTTAATAGCGGTCATCTTATTCATGCCCGCAATGGTAAAGTGGTTGGGGATGATGTAGTTTATCAGTTACTTGGTAATAAAACGGCTGGTATTAAGTGGGATCGCACTCAAGTAGCCGATGGAGAGTCGGTTAGTAAAACGGACGAGATGTTATTGCTAGGGGCATTAGGCATTTTAACCACCAGTGATGCCGAGGTAGCTGATCTAGGTTTCGAGATTGAGGATGAGATACCCACCCAGACACTTCTGCCCCCACCAAATGTACGGCCTCAACTACCCGCTGCTACACCACCGTTACCAGAAAAACCAAGAGTAGTACCACCACAAGTTGCCCCGGATTGGGATGGAGACGGTATTCTGGATTTGGCTAACCCACCTCAAGTAAACCCAGTACAACCCGCCATACCTACTTCTCTGACTACCACTGCCCCTACTCCAGCCCCCCTGTCTGCGACAGTATCCCCAACCAATACTCCGGTCTTGAGTAGCGGAGCTTCGCTAGAAAATATGGGCAAACTACGGGCCTTGCTAGGCGATGAGGTTCTGCGTCCTCCCCGTTTTCGACGCTGGAACGGGCTACCAATGCCTTTTGTGAGTGCCTATTCCCTCGACCCCTATCTGGATGGGCGGTTAGTTAGAAATGTAATTGATTTGCTTTGGCGAGAACGCTTTTCAGGCTTTTTGTCTTGTGTCTATAATCCAGTGGAGGGTGTGGTTCTAATGCACAAGGGCCGCTCGGTTCATACCCGCTACGCCGATGGCAAAACCTCCCTAAGAGACCAAAATGCCCTCCGCTATCTGAGTGACATAGTAGTACCTGAAAGCGAGCGTAACTCGATCCTAATCTATCCTCTGGAACCGGATTTCGTACACAGCTATGCCGCACTTTTGATGGGTGAAACCCTACTCGATAAATTCAGTAGTCAGGGAATGAAGATCAACAAGTTACTTAACACCCTAGAACACAGCCAACATACCGGGGTAGTGCGTGTTTCTAACGAAGGTGAAAGCGGCTTTATCTTCCTCAGTAACGGTCATAAACTAGGCAGCTATTATGAAGTAGAAGATGTCCTCGAAGAATCAATTCTACGAGTTTACCAAATCGTAGGCAAAGTCGGTAGCTTGATTGATGTAATAACCTCCCCAGCAGAAGATAAGTTGTTTGAAACTACCAAGCGTCCCAAATCACCTGTAGAAATAAAGCAACAAATTATCGAAATTGCCCAAGAAGTCTTTGGTAAACGAGCCAGTCGCGTGGTAAGTCTAATCGGGCAGTCTGAAGAAGATGTGGCAAGTCTAAAAACTTATTGTAACCAAGCCCGTCGAGTAGGCCAAATGTTTATAGATAAAACGCTGGCCGATCAGTTCTACGAACGGGCAATGTTCCTACTTCAGGAACTAAGCTAAAGAGTAAGCAGGTAGTTTGGTATAAAGGCTAATAGGGTACTTTCCATGGATTATATGATCGAGAGTCTAAAACGGGTTCCTATGTTGGCGGCCCTCAAGCCAGAACAATTGGAGGGGCTCTCCAAACTGGCAACCACCCGCCTTTATAAAAAAGGCGAGGTTATTATCAAGCAGGGTGAACCCGGTACGGGCCTTTTTATTATGTTAAGTGGTAGTGTACAGGTAACCAGCAAAACACGACCCGGCTTGCCAGAAGCCAAGTTAAATGTGCTTAATAAAGGTGATTTCTTTGGGGAAATGTCCCTAATTGACGGCTATCCGAGGGCTGCAACTGTTACAGCCATAGTTGATATAGAAGTCGTAGAGCTTAATCGTTGGGTCTTTTTGGACGCTCTGCGCCGTGAACCAAATATCGCCGTGGCAATGTTACCTGTTCTCACCCGCCGCATCCGCCAACTGGAAGAGATTAAACCTCGCTAATTTGAAACCGTTGGTAACGCTATCCTGTAGCTTAGCGTAAGCGGCTTGGCCCTTGTAAGCGGCGGATATTAACCAGACAGGTTTGTTTGAGAATTTCTACCGAAAACCCCTCAACATAATCCCCAGGGCGGCATTTTTCCAGCGCATGAATAGCACTCCGATATTCACGGAGGGCACTACTGTATTGTGCTTGCTTATCCCAAATGTCTCCCAAGCGCATATGGGCAATTACCGAATCAAAATTGATGTAAATAGTTTGCTGAAATTCCTTAATCGCCTCTTCCACCCGGTTCTCGCGGTGATACATCATTGCCAAGAGCAGGTGAGCCGTTTCGCATAAAGGATTAAGCTTGATCGCTTGACGGCTCAATTCAGCCGCTGCCTCATAATCACCTAGCTTGATTTTCAACTGGGCCACCGCACACAAAACATCCACTTCATGCTTACCCGTCAGTAAAGCCGCATCTAAGGCCCGCTTAGCCTTATCAAACTCATCCGCCTCCATAAAACGCAGACCCTCGGCCAAGGCGGTTTGCCAGTTGATTTTAGGAGTAGGTAATAACCCCGTGACCAGCTTGGGCGGAGGTGAGGTAGGACTGTTAGGCAACGGGCTACTTTTTGGTCTATCTGGAAAGGACTCCTTCTTTACCTCAGATACAATTACTTGTGGTAAAGAAATCTTTTCGGGCTTACCCAAGGGAGAGGAAACAGGGAGAGTATTTGGTGGTTCCTTCGGCTTTACCCCTAACACATCGGTCTGAGCAGCTATCAGGTCTCGCAACGTACCAGTAGTAGGCGGCTTGTCCTTATTATTAAGTGGTCCAGTACTAGGCAGACTGCGCGAATGACGTAAGGGCGGTGGATCATCTGGGAAAGGTTTCTGATAATAAAAAGTATCGTGGCTATTAATCAATTTGAACCGTTCCGAGACCTGCCAAAGTGTTTCGCTAAAGCCAATAAAAAGAAACCCACCGTCGGTCAGAGATGTATAAATATTTTCAATAACCCGGCGGGTAACCTCCGGCGAAAAATAAATCATCACATTTTCACATAAGACCAAATCAAAACTATTGACCTTTTCCGGGGGATAAGCTGATTCAGCCATATTAAAATAGCCAAAATGCATCATAGAACGCACTTCCTGCGCCACTTCATAAGCCATCCGCGAATTAGGACGGACTAGTGATGTCTGGCCTAGTGAAACTACATGGGTAGGATCAAGTGGAGCAGTAACTACGGAGGATGAGCTAATGGGGCGAAAAAAGCGTTCTAGGCGAACAGGGTCAAGCCCCCGCAGGTCTTCGCGCCGGAAACGCCCACTTTGAGCCTGATGCAAAACCTTTTCGCTAATATCACTCGCTACAATTTCCACTCTCCAACCGCGCAAATCCCCGGTATTGCTGATCAACCGTTCTCCATGCTCCTCCAAAAATTCCACAAGCATCATTCCCAGCGAATAAGGTTCTGGCCCGGTAGAGCAACCAGCACTCCACAGACGCAAATGACGCTTCTCTCGTTTACGACGATAGAGGCGTGGTAATACTTCGTGAAGAATAGCATTAAAATGATCTTTATTGCGAAAGAAACTGGTTTCATTCACCGCCAACCCCTCCACTAAGCGGCGAAGCTCGCGGGAGCCTTGCTCTTTGGAAGAGGGCGAACTTTCTGGCCCGGCGAAGAGTCGGAAGTAAGCGTCAAAGTCGGCAGAACCGGTCGCATTTATCCGCTCGGAGACTACATTACGCACCACCCCAAATTTATTATCGTCAAAGTACATCCCAGTTTTTTCCAGCAACAAAGCCCGTAGTAGCAGGAAACGATCCCAAGGCAATTCTAACGGCTTTCGTCCAGTTCCACTCTGTTCATTCATCGCCTACGCCCTCCTTGAGAAAAAGGGCTATTTGTACTGGAATATTGTAATAGCTCTACAAGGCGGGTAGCTATTCTACCCAACGCGATCACTTCGTGGGCGGCTCCATTATCAGTAGCCGCTTTGGGCATACCATAAATCAGACTAGTAGCCTCATCTTGGGCTAACGTATAGGCACCACTATAGGCCATCTCCAGTAGCCCCTTTGCGCCGTCGCTACCCATTCCAGTTAAGACCAACCCGATTGACCTCGCCCTGTAGAAGTGGGCCACCGAACGCATCAGGACATCCGCACAAGGCCGGACTTGGTGGTCTCCTTCTTTAGAGTCTTTAGAGGTTACTATTTGCCCATTGGAGTTAATTAGCAGGTCACGCCCATCAGGAGCCACCAGCACCTGCCCCGGTGTAACCCGCTCCCCATTTTGGGCCACCTTAATTTTTAAAGCGGTCTCCCGCTGGAGCCAATCCACTAACCCTTGCGTAAAGCCCTCTGAAATATGTTGCACTAGCAGCAGACCACATGGCAAGTTTGGGGGCAAAATTTGTAAAATGCGGAGGAGCGCGGTTGGTCCACCAGTCGAACTGGCAAGGGCAACTACTTGGTAAAAGGGGTTATCTGGAAAAGCCGCTTTTATTACTTCCGGGCGATTATTCATCTGATGGGACAAAGGAAAAAGGGCTTCCGTCTTGGCAAAGCTAGAACTATTAGCGGGTAGTATCGCGGAATTGGGTAGCAGAGGATGATTTTTTTCGGGTAGAATAGGCAAATTTTTCCGCGTAGAAAGAGAACTTGGAGGTAGAGGCTTGAGAACTCGCGGGTCTGGTGGAGCAGGCGTAAAATTTGGAGTGGCCTCTGATTTGAGTGGTTGAGTCTCGGCTTTAGCTTGATTACGGCGACCGCGCAGGTGGGTGATAACTTTGACTCCGGCCAACATTTTTACACGGGTAATTAATTCGCGTTGCCGAGCGACCCATTGCGCCTCGTTACTCAACAAGGGTTTTTCTATTACATCCAAAGCGCCCGCCTCTAACATTCTCATAGAAAGGCGGATGTCTTCCTTTAGGCTACTGCTGGTAATTACTAAAATCGGTGTTGGATAATCGGCCATAATGCGCTCAACGGTCTCAAAGCCGTCCATTATGGGCATATAGACATCCATAGTAATTAGGTCTGGTGATAGGCTAGGAATCAGGTTCAGAGCCTCTTGACCATTTCGGGCTACCCCGACTACTTGCAATTTGCCGTCGCTTTCCAGTGCCTGCGTTAGAATATCACTGGCTATTTCGCTATCTTCAACTACTAAGATCTTCAGCGCAGACATAAAGTTTAATTCCTGTTTGAACCCGCCCCGTTACTAGCCCCTTCTTCATCTAAGCCACGCAACCGGAAGACTAATTTCACCCGGTAAGGTAGATCAAGTAAGTCAAATTCTTTAACCAAATAATCATCGGCCCCAACCCGAAAACCAGCCAATTTTTCTTTGATATTTCCCCGTGAACTCAACATCACTATCGGTAAAGATTGCGTTTCGGGTCGTTCACGTAGCCTACGGCAGACTTCAAAACCATCCATACCCGGCATATAAACATCCAGAATCATCAAGTCAGGAAGTTCGCCCGAAACTTTATCAAGGGCTTCTTCACCACTATAAGCGAGTTGTACATCGTAATTATTAGCTTCCAGTTTAGCTTTGACCGCCTCTGCTACCAGAGCGCTATCATCCACCACCAGAATTTTTCGTTTAGACATTATTGTCCTCCTCAAAATTCCACCCGGCTAATTGAACTAGCCTTTGAAAATTTAGCAATAACTAATGCTACCTTGTTTTCGTCTTTATTATAATACAGCCATAATACCACAACTATCGTCTAAGCCTTAGACGGTCAGAAATTCTATAGTCGTCAATAAATTGCTCTGACTAAAATCGCCCTTTGTAATATAGGCTTGTGCGCCTGCCTCAATTCCCCGACGCTTATGTTCGTCACTGTTAAGCGATGATACTATTATAACAGGTAAAGAGCGTAATTCGGGCGAGGCTTTAATTTTGCTGGTCAATTCAAAACCGTTCATATGGGGCATTTCCACATCGCTCACGATCAGATCATAGATATTGTTGCGCTGGAGCATTTCAAGTGCCACACTACCATCATCGGCTAATTCTACGATATAACCCTGAGCCTCCAAAATACTCTTTTCTAATTCGCGCGTGGTAATACTATCATCTACCACCAAAATACGTTTGCGGGGAGCCTGTTTGTCCCGGCTACGCCGCAAACCACTACGGGTAATGGAACGCGCCGCATTGATTAAATTGGGTATATCCAAAATCATCACTACCCGGCCATCCCCCATAATGGTAACGCCATTAATAAATTGCACTTGGCGGAGTAGTGGGCTGAGATTCTTTACCACAATTTCCGTTTCGTCCACCAATTCATCCACTAGAAAACAGATTCGCCGATCTCCTGTACCCACGACTACCGCAGGAAGTCGCTCAAAAGCTATACGTTGCAGCCCGCTCTGCTCCGGCTTATTACTTTGCTTTTGGAGAAGGTAAGCCTGTACTAATGGGTCGGCCATAGTCAGTCCTACAAAACCATCGCCTAACACGGCGGAGGTAGCTTGGCTAGAATAAGCCGCACCACCATCTCCATTACTAGTTACACCTGAGTAAGCGTATTCATTTGCCAATTTGGGCATATTAAGGCTAGTGTTGGACTTATTTGTCCGTTGATAACGGAAGAGGGGATGGTTAGAATGAGTTTGTGGCCCCAGCAATTCTTCCAATTTAACCAAAGGTACAAGATAGTTACGATGCAGTATAACATCCCGGCCCTCTCTACTCAGCACTTCATCCGAACTGAGATAAATCATCTCTTCTATCGAAGGGGCAGGAATGGCGTAAGAGGAATCGGCTACCCGCACCAACAAGGCACGGCTAGTGGCAAGGGTTAAAGGAACCCGCAGACTAATAGTGGTACCCAAACCCTTCTGGCTGGTAACTTGTACCTGACCACCTAAGCGATCCAAATTATTCTTGACAATCTCCATACCCACTCCCCGACCACTGATGTCGGTAATAATGGGGGCGGTGGTAAAGCCCGGCTCATAAATCAGGTTCACAATCTCATCATCAGGAGTAGCGAGAGCTTTCGCCTCGCTCATTAGCCTTTTAGAAATTGCCACTTGGCGGATTCGCTGTGGATCAATACCGGAGCCATCCTCGGTTACGCGAATAGAGACATAACTGCCCTCTTGCGAAGCAGCAATGGCTAGACTTCCAGCAGAAGGCTTACCGGCGGCTTGGCGCACCTCTGGTTTTTCGATGCCATGGTCGAGGGCGTTGCGTACAAGGTGAATGAGTGGGTCTTTGATACCTTCTAACACCCTCTTATCCAATTCAATGTCGCCACCCTGCATTATAAAGCTAGGCTGTTCGCGCCCATTTTGCCGGGCAATATCGCGCACCAAACGGGGAAAATCTTGATAAATCGTCTCTAGGGGTAACATCCGAATACTCAACACATTGCTTTCAAGCTCGTCTACCCGATTTTGAAGCTGACTGGTGTGTTCCTCATAGTCACGGAAAGTATTTTTTACCAACTGTTCAATTTCTTGGTCAAGCCGTTGGGCCTGAAGCAGTGCTTCGCGTAACTCTAACATTGTCACAGTCTCAGTCACCGTTCGCTCACTGGCTGAAAGAAAATTACGGATAATTGCACTAGGCCGCTGCTTTGCTCTCAACAATTCTTGCAACTTACGCAGACAATTCAAGGTTGCCGCAGCTTCCATTTTACCCAGCACCAACTCACCAACAATATTCATCAAATCATCGAGCTTTCGCACCGCCACCCGAATTACATCGTCGTTCAAAGTGGTGGTAGGCCGTTGATTGGTTGGAGGAGGGGCAGGGACAGGAGCGAGGGCTTGAGGAGCCATCACGTTCAAAGTGGGCAGTGAGGGTGTTGTAGAGGGCTTAACACCACTAGGATGGGCAAGTGCGATCAGGCGCGTGGCTATATCCACCACATCGGCTTCAAATCTTTCGCCACGTTGCCAATATTCTAGCATACTACTCAACGTGTCAATCGCCTCGAAGAGCAGGTCATTTGTCTCTGGCTTAATAATGAGCTTACCTTCACGTAGTTCAGAGAAGATGTCCTCCATCGCCCCTGCAACGGTAACTATATCTTTAAAACCAATTAGCGCCCCCCCACCTTTAATATTGTGGGCCGCTCGAAAAATTTCGTTGATAAAAGCCTTGTTATCCAAATCGCGCTCAAGGTCTACCAACCGACGTTGCAAACTGAGCAGGTGAGTGTCGGCTTCTTCTTTAAATTTGGGGTTATATTTTGGCAACGGCTTATTACTAGTGGTGACTGGAGGAACCGACAGTGGTAGGGGAGGCGTGGGTATCGGTGGAACAAGGGAGACTGGTGCTACGGGTGTTGGGGCAGGATGAGCCACTGCTTGCAAACGGTTAATCAAATCAGTTACATCAAATGAAAGCTTCCCACCTTGTAGGGCCACTTCAATCGAATTGGTAATAGTGTCGGTAGCCTCAAAGAGCAGGTCATTGGTATCGGACTCTAGTACCAGATTACCTTCACGCAACTCGGCAAAGATATCCTCCATCGCGTTGGCAATATCACTGATCTCGACAAAACCCATCATACGAGCGCTACCCTTAATCGTATGAGCTGACCGAAAAATCTCGCGAATATAGGCCGCGTTTTTAGGATCGCGTTCAAGATCAATCAAGCGTTGTTGCAAATTAAGTAGATGAGTATCCGCTTCTTCTTTAAATTTGCTAAGCAGCTTGCGCCGGGTACCTTCTAAGCTCATCAAAAAACTCTAGTTCTAGGTAACATAAAAGCTTTGTCCATATTTAAACCCTGCTTCCAAGCTTTCTATAATATACCCACCCTGCGCGTTAGGCAGAACTAGGTAGAGTTACAATGTTTTGGATTAAACCCATCAAAGAATCAACTTGTTCTTGAACCGCCTTGCGCTGCAAGGAGACAAAGAGAAGCGGTTCCAGATAAGCCTGACCCAAGGCTTCTTCCAACAATCGCGCGGCTTCGGCAATTTCAACCAGCCCAATCATGCGGGCGGTGCCTTTCAAATTATGAGCGTGACGGAAGAGTTCGCGCAAATCGTGCTGCTCGGACTCGGTCTCTTCCGGCGTAATAGTCTGGCCCAACAGGGGAGGGAGAAGTTGTAGACCCTCACTAATTTGTGCCAAATGGACTTCGGCATCCTGTTTGAAGCGAGCCACCCACTCCGGTCGAATGGCTCGACTGGAGGGTTGCTTAGGAGAAAAACTTGCGCCTTTTACCCCAGACTTACTATCTTCAACCATACTCCCTGCTATTTTTAGCCCTAAGTTAGTTATTATAAATCCGGCGGTGCAAAATCTCAAGGTCAAGCAACATCACTGGACGACGCTCATCCTGATTAGATTGTGCCGTATGTAGCAAACTAGTGGTAGACCCTTTAGGTTGCCCTACCGAGGGCGGTGTCGCAAACACCGGAAAATTCTGGTGAGTTAGGTTACTTCCTTTCCCATCCAAAACGTTATCGGATAGCCCCTGTAAATCGTACTTTTCCACCAATACTTCCGGTTTTAAGAGGGCGGCACCCCAAATTAACTTGCCCAACCGCTTTTTGAAAAGCCAACCGGGTATTGGGCGGAGATCGTCGGTAGAAATAGAGGTGATAACTAGGATTTCGTCACAGAGTACGCCAAAAGGCTCTACCATCAGACCACTAGGATGAATCCGCCCACTCAACAAGATTTGTCTATATTCTAGTTCAAGTGGTTCGCCTTGTGACAAATATAATATCCGATCCAATTCAACTATTTTTAAGAGTTCGCCCCGGTATTCGATCTCTCTCCAAGTTTGCCCCTTGGTGTGGTGCTGTCGTAAAGTAACCTCACCATTATCAGGTCGTACAATGTTATAAACTTGACTCATCAGCAAACCAAAAGGCTGATGAGCCACCTTCACTAGGATTACCTCTACTTGCTGTTTGGAGGGTCTTTCCTCAAAGTGACGATTAAATTCAGCACCTTGGGTTACCCATTTATGTTGTTCTACCAACTTTAGTCAACCTCGGCGACAGTGTGAAGGATAGCATCCAAATTTAGTAACCCAAGCAACCGCTCATTTAGGCTTAATTCACTATGGATATAGTGCGAAATATCCTTATTACTGCGAATCTGACCTTCCAACTCGCGCTCACGCACCTCTTTTACCTCGGTCATCGAATCTACTAAGATGGCAAAAGCATATTGGTTATGGTTTATAATCACAAAGCGTGAGGCGCGGGTAGGCATTTGGGATTCGAGACTCAGCAACTCGTGAATATCAATCAAAGGATAGATGGTACTTTTGTAGTTAATCACCCCTAACACATAGCGGCTAGTACCTGGCACAGGTGCTACCTCCAGTAGCCGGGAGACCAATTTTACCTGATCGAGCAAAAGAGCGAACCATTCATCACCTAAGTTAAAGGTAAGCAAAGAGACCAACGGCTCTTGATCCTGCTCATTCTGAAAGGCACTCGTGCGTTTTTGTAACCCCAGCATCAACCGTTCCGCTTCGGATTGAGGTTCGGGGGCGGTTAATCCAAATTGAAATTCGCTCATAAATAGTTCAGTTTTTGTTCAACTCCAAGTTAGTTTTTATCGGAGAGAGATGATTCAATTTCGGCCCGGTCTGTTCTTGAGATTCCGAATCCTCTTTAAGCCTATCAGACAAAGCACTAGAGCCATTACTGGTCGCAGCTTGCAACGACTCTGATTTAAGGTTGCCATTTTGGTTATTATTCAAGCGAATGGGACGAATCTCACCTTGGTTATTTTCCAAGTTTTGGATTAGTTCTTTAAGCTTGCTTACATTCTTAACAGGTCGTCGCTTAACCTGCACCCCTTTGAGCCGCTCATATTCTCGAATGTGGCCTAAACCATCGTTAGCATTACCTACCCGCAGATAGGTTGCACCCAAGTGGAAGTGGGCCATAAAATGATCGGGGCGCTGGCTAATAACCTTCTCTAAGAGATGAATGGTATCATCTAACCGTCCAGTCTCCTTGTAAGCCACGGCCAAGAAATAAGCCGTCTCCATATCATCCGGCTGACCCTTATAGACCGCTTCAAAGGCTTCGGCAGCCTCGTAGTAGCGCCCCCGCTTTAAGTAAAGAACGCCGAGATCATAACGGGCTTCATGCCAATGCTCATCCAATTCCACCGCCCTCTGCCAAACTTTGAGAGCCCTAGATTCGTAGCCAGCCCCAATCAAGGCCCGACCGAGCCGATAATGCACCTGCGGCTCATTTGGGATCAATTTGGCGGACCGTTCAAACGCTTTAATCGAAAGGGTTAACTGTCCCAAGTCGGTCAAGACAATCCCCAAACTGAGAAAAATGACTCCGTCATTGGGTTGAATCCGGGCGCACTGCACCAGTGTATGATAGCTCTCTTTGAGGCG
Organism: Candidatus Chloroheliaceae bacterium; assembly: GCA_013390945.1. Lineage (GTDB taxonomy): Bacteria > Chloroflexota > Chloroflexia > Chloroheliales > Chloroheliaceae > L227-5C. The sequence continues at coordinate 27,367 of JACAUC010000011.1, read as the reverse complement.
TTGCAAGGCACGATAGGCCAAACCAAGTTTATAGCGGGCGGCGATAAAATTAGGATCATCGCGCAAAACCCACTTATACTCACTGATAGCCCGTTCCCACTCGCGCTGGCGAGCTAAAATATTCGCCATATAGTAGCGAGCGCGAGTCTCTTCTGGTTTGGCCTGCAAAAGTGCTTGGTAAGCACGTAAGGCTCCCACCACATTACCTTGGGCCTTTAGCTCCTCGGCTAGGCGATAATACCAACCTGGATCATGCTCAATAGCATTAATTTCCAGATCACTCTGCGACGATACCAAGTTATTCTGGCGCATATATTCTGGCTCAACTTGGAGAGCCTCGGCAAAACATTTGGCGGCTTGCTTCATCTCGCCATGGGCTTGGTGTAAAAGACCCTGATAATAAATCGGTTCGGCAGCATTAGGTCGAAGCTGCCGAGCAATCGTATACGAAATATAGGCATGGGCATAATCGCCCAGTTCGTGATAACAGCGCCCCAAGGCAAAACGAGCTTCGTAGAGATCCGGGTTGTACTGCAAGGCTACTTTGAAAGCGGCCACCGCTTCGTAGAGCTTGCCCAAAGCCCGAAAAGCTACACCTAAGTTATAGTGTCCCTCCGCCAGTTGCCCATCAATCTGAACCGCATTCATGTACTCGTTGAGGGCTTCGTTAAAGACATCCTGATAAGCATAGGCATTACCAAGATAGAGGTGAATAATCGCCCGTTCTCGATCCCAAATCTGAGCGTAATCGTCCCCTTCAACATAAGCCGCAATCAAAGCGGTCTTAAACTCGCTAACTGCATCGTTATAGCGTCCGTCAAGATAGGCCCGCATACCTGTAGAAAAGGCCGCTCCAAGACTAGTGCCACTCATGAAGCGTTCGCTACCGCTAAAAGTATCGAGGTCGAGAATCAACAGCCGGTCATCTATTTTTTGAGAAACAGTCCGCGGAGGCGAATTAGAATTACCAGACCCCTGGCTTTGAGAAGATCCAGAAAAAGACTGACCTTGACTCATAACTCAACCGCGCCTTTCAATTGTGAACCCCTTTTTAGGCCCGCTAAAGCCCTGACCCACTTAACTTACCAAATTTTACCTAGAGTAGACCTTACCCATTTAAAGCTACTCAGAAATTCCTCTCAGGACTCTTCACCTGACATTTTACGCCTTATTTTAATTTAAGGCGATAATAACATATATATCTTAGTATATACGAGCGAAAGCAAAAATGGTTCTAAAATTTAAATCCAATTTAAACCATCGGTCTCTTCGTCTTCGCCCGTCGTTCCCACCGTACTACCTACTGTAGCTACGGCAGTCTCATCCAACTCGATTTCCTGGCCTTGACTTTGCTCCGGCTCATCCGCAAAATTTTCGCCTACTGGATGAAGGTGATGTTGTAGCACAACAATAGTAATATCATCGCTTTGTGCCGCTCCCCCGGTAAAGTCGGCAACATCGGCCATCAGTTTATCCACCATCAGACGTGGCTCAAGGTGCTGGTGTTCCAAAACTGCCACCCTCATCCGTTCGAAGCCATACATCTCACCTTCGCTACTCATCGCTTCCACTACACCATCAGTATAAAAGACAATACTTGTTCCCGGTTTGATCTTAATCACTTTTTCTTCATATTCGGTGGCATCATCAATACCTAGCGGCAACCCCGGTAATTTCACCTCCTCGAAACTACCGTTAAGAATGACCGGGTAATTATGTCCCGCATTTGCTACATGAAGATTGGAGTTGACCGGATCAACGAAAGCGTAGAGCATAGTCACCATTCCGAAACTGCGCTCGGCTTGCAAAGCCACATTAACCGAGTTTAAAGTAACGCCGGGAAAGATGCGCCGCCGCGCTTCCACGCGGAAGAGGGTACGTACTACGGCCATTTGGAGGGCCGCTGGAATACCTTTACCCGCCACATCGCCAATGGCAATTCCCCCAATCCCCCGATCAAGGTAGGGTATATATTCGTAAAAATCACCGCCTACATCTTTAGCCGGAATAGAACGAGCGGCCATACTCCAATTGCCCGTCTCAATTTCACTAGGAGCCATCAGGCTGGTCTGAATTTCGTGGGCCACCAACATCTCACTCGCATTAGTAGCCTGCTCCTGTTCCAAGACTTCTAACTTATGGCGATAATTCCGCACAAAGGTAGTTACTGAAAGGCCAATCGTACTAATCGCAATAATAGCTGAAACTCCACTTTGGGATGGCCCCGCATCTAAGCCCTTCCAGTTCAAGAAGAGAAACCCAAGTTGTTCCAACAAGATCAAGATAATATTAGTTAGGGTTAATTTTACAATAATGTTTGGAATATTATTACGCAAGCCTGCCCCAACAATCAAAGGCGCGATCAAGACATTAAAGAACACGCCGATAAAAATTGAGGTGACAAAGATCAGGGCCGCCGTTATACCTGCGCCCACCATCCAAGTGCGGGTACCTAGGTGCAACCGATCTGCCCCAATCACAAAGGTAAAAACTACGGTCGCTACCGCCGCCTGAAGCCAGATACCCCAACCACTGACCTGACCTGACCAAGAGGCAATCAGGGTGGTCAACAAAGTAATCAGCAAAACCAACCCAATACCAAATTGGTAGAGATGATACTCTCTTCTTAGTTTTTTTGCTGCTTTTTTTTCTTCTTTTGTTTGCCCGATTACGAGCATTGCTCTGTCCTCTGCTTCGATCTAGTTCTGGTCATAACGCTAGTTATCACCAAAAACTCCTAAGATCCCAGGCACTTCTTATCCAAGACTAACTTCAAGCGGCATCCTTTTGATTTAGATCAAAATAAGGCCACATTAACCCGGCTGGAGGTTTGCATAAACTGGTTGTAGACTAGTTTACGCTTTAATTAGTGGAAGCAAATCTTCCATTTTAGCAATAGGCATGTAGCGTAACATATCTACCATTTCAAAAACTTTGCGATGATGGGCCGTAACATTAACCGCATAGAGTTTTCGACCTCGTTTGCGGGCTTCAATCACCAGCTTCAATAAAGCTGAAATGCCCGCCGAATTAATAAATAAGACCGAGCCAAAATCCAAGATAGTATTACCTTGCATCTGATCGCTGACTCCGGCTATTTCACGTGCCGAGACCGCATCAACGCTATCATTCTGAATATGGATTATGGTAACGTCGTTACCCTGGTCAATCTTGAGGGCCATGATTTCGTTAGTCCTTCCTTCAACCCCTTTTAAGGAAAACCCCTAAAGGCATACTTACTACTACCGGCAAGCTTCTATTGCATTTAAAATAGACTTAAAAATTTGTACCGACGATTGGGCGACGCTAACTTACAAGAAGTCCGGCCCTTTCATCGCGATATTCAGGTTGCTGATATTATTAGGGCCGCGTTCAATGTTGAACCACATGGTAAACTCGGTACCCTCTTCATTGCTACGTAATTCTACATTATCTACCAGCTTCTGAATTAAAAACATTCCCATCCCACGAGTCAGGTCTTGTTCTAAGCGATCTTCCATATCTAGTTCCAAAGGCACATCATTGAGAGCCGTCGAACTAGCATCCCATTTACCTTTGTCGGTCACTTGAACAGCCAACTGATCGCTACTAATAAAGAATTTAACCCCAACCTTGATACTCACATCACAATTGTTGCCATGTTCTATCGCGTTGGTAACGGCCTCACTCACGGCTAGTTGTAGATCCGCTACACGCTCCTCAGAAAAACCGAGATGCTTGGCTACGACTACGGCGCTTTCGCGCACCACCCGTTCAAAAACCAAGTCGCTGGGTATATTGATTTCAATATCATTAAATTCGGGTGCTTGTTTTTTTGCCATCTTGCTTTGCCGCCTTTCACCTCTCATTTGGCGCGGAAACTCCTAGACTAGCTAGGATTAGGAAACGCCCCTTGTAATACTTCTATCTTGATCCACCCAGCCAAAAGAGGCTGGATATTGCGTTAACAGCGGTGCGACCCCCTTATTCAGGTTGGGAAGCTTCACCACTACCAGTGCGGCGATTATTGCTACTTTCTGCAATTGCCACACCGTGTAACTCCGCACCGTGACGAGCTTTCTGCCGCTCAATATATTTTACTAAGTCAAGTTCATCTATCCGCCACGAACGCCCCACCTTATAGCTAGTTAACGCCCCTGCCCGTAGCAAGGCATATACCGTTGCGGGAGAAATTTTCAGCCTTTCAGCTACTTCCTCCACCGTTAGGGCCGGGTCGAAAGCAGACCGGTTCGGGTATCCCCGGCCGTTCGTACCATTGGATACCTCAGTGTTACTAACCTGCTCCAACGGCCTTTCGGTTGCCATTTATTCCTCCCTTGCTTGGTCGTCGGTCAATCGTCACCGACGCTGCCACCAACTTACCCCTTGCTCAGATCAGCCTGATCCCGCAAAGAAAGGTTAAATTTTCGGTTAGTTAAAAAAATGGAACCTAGATATTGAGGTGAGTAGAAAGTAACGTAAATTGGCCCCATTTCTTTGAATCAATTATAATCTTTTACCAAGTTCTGTCAATTGAAGAATGAACCAAAATTCGGTAGATGGTACTAATTACTAAGCTAAAAGTAACCTCCTACCCAAGTTGGATAGAATGTAAGCTTTTCGCACGGCTGATTCCTCCCAACACCTCTATTTTAATAAGTGAACCTTACAACTAACATTAAGAAACGCTTTAAGGCTGACCTTTTTTATTAATAGACTATTACACACCAACCCTCTACATCCTTCCCTAACGTCCAAGCTTTCACCATGCGTAGTGCCAATGGCTATAGTATAATAAATGCGATTACAAGCAAATTTTACCATACCAACACTAACCTATCCGTGCAAAGGGCAGATGACCGGGGAGTCATTCGTTATTAGCCTTCAGTGATCAGTTTCAGGGTTAGTAACCAACGTAAACCATAGCAACCAGAGGACAGAGGAATACCTTTCAAGATTAGGCTCTGGTTGATAGTTATAGCTATTAGGGGGAATGTATGCGAAACTTTGTGTCAGGGCGGATGAGTTTAATACCGCCCTCGGGCATTAGGAAGTTCTTTGATATTATCGCCACGATGAAGGATGTGATCTCACTGGGGGTAGGCGAGCCTGATTTCGTCACGCCGGACAATATCCGCCAAGCCGCGATTGATTCTATTGCCAGTGGAATGACCCGCTACACTAGCAATAGCGGTATTATGGAATTGCGCGAAGAGTTGGCCGCACATCTGAACCGACTTTACCACGTTAAATATGATCCCGCGCACGAAATATTGATTACGGTCGGGGCTAGTGAGGCACTCGAGTCGGTCTGCCTAGCCACCCTCGAAACCGGAGATGAAGTCCTTATCCCAGAACCGTCGTTTGTGGCATATGCGCCTGCGGTAATTTTTGCTGGGGCCACCCCGGTCTATATACCAACCACCGTAGCCGAACAATTTCAACCGACCGTGGCAGCCCTAGAAGCCGCCATCACGCCACGTACCAAAGCTATAATGCTGGGCTATCCCAATAACCCTACCGGGGCCGTCCTCACCCGCGAACGGATGGTTGAGATTGCCGCACTGGTGGAAAAATATGACCTGCTGGTCTATAGCGATGAGATTTATGACCGACTGGTCTACGGTGTGGAGCATGTCTGCTTTGCCTCGTTGCCCGGTATGAGAGACCGCGCCGTAACGCTGGGGGGCTTTTCCAAAGCCTATGCGATGACTGGCTGGCGCATCGGTTATATCTGTGCCAACCCTGATATTATGGAGGCCAGCACTCGTATTCATCAGTATGCCATTATGTCCGCCCCTACTGCCGGACAGGTAGCCGCTATCACCGCCCTCAAACATGGGGAAGAATCAGTTCAAACGATGGTAGCCGAGTATAACCGAAGACGGTTGTTTATCGTCAAGGCTTTTAATGAGATTGGCCTACCCTGCTTTGAACCAAAGGGAGCCTTCTATGCTTTCCCCTCGATTGCCCCGCTTCTTGCTACGGGCCTGACCGAGGACGAGGTGTGCGAAAAACTTTTGTTAGAGGAAAAAGTGGCGGTAGTGCCGGGTAGTTCGTTTGGTTCTAGTGGTGCAGGCCACATCCGGGCTTGTTATGCGGCTTCTTTACCCAAAATCGAAGAGGCAATGATACGAATCGAACGCTTTGTCCATAAATATGCCGGAGTGCAACTCGTCGCCAGCCACTAGCCGATTTACCACAGACCACACGAAAATAGGCGGTTTATCCACAGATTGTGGGAAGCATGGGGATAGTGGTGGAAAAGAGTGCTGATAAGATTCTTATTTTTGTGGACAAGTTGTGGGAAACTGGGGGAAAACTTATTTTTCCAGCGTGGGTGTGGTAATAGTAAACAAAATCAGCTATCGCTCAGCGTGGAGCAAGTGGCTGGATCAAATACTATAAGAATTAGAGCCATTTTGGTAAGGTGAAGAAAAAGGTACTGCCACGCCCCTCCACACTTTGAAACCAGATTTTGCCGCCGTGTGTTTTAATAATTTCTTGTGTAATAGCCAGTCCCAAGCCAGTGCCGGGCGTTTGGCTAGTGCGGGCCGCTTCACCTCGATAGAAACGCTCAAAAATATGGGGCTGGTTATTGAGCGGAATCCCCCGGCCCCAATCTTGGATCGCTACTAAAAGCCCCTCCCCAGCAGAGGTGAGACGAATCACCACCGGACTATCTGGTAAAGAATAGTTGAGCGCATTGTTCAACAAATTTGCCAGAGCTTGATTTAGCTGGCGTTTATCTACCCTAGCCCGAGGTAGCAAAGGTGTTACCACTAACTCAATATTCTGACAAGGCTGAAACTCAGCAGAAGTCAGTAAGTTAGAAACTACTTCGCCTAAGTCAACCGTTTCAAAGCGAAATTCCACCTTACCAGCCTCCAGACGTTGCAAATTTAACATCTCGTTTAAGAGGGTGTTCATACGCTCGGCAGAGGAGAGTATATCTTGGGCATATTCCTGAACAATCTCAGGTGACAATTGGCGCATGGTCAGTAGTTCGGCAAAGCCCATCACCCCGGTCAGGGGAGTGCGTAATTGGTGCGAGGCCACTGAAATAAAATGATTTTTAACCTCGTTCGACTCTTTAAGGGCCATAACTTCCGCTCGCTGAGCAATAAGACGAGCCTCGGTCTCCTTCAAGGGCGTAACATCGCGCAAAATTATAACACCGCCCCACTGCTGACCCTGATCGTCGAGGATAGGGCCACCACTGTAGTTGAGAATTAGATTGGGCAAACCTTTGGAAGAGGCCAAGCTCAATTCATAATTACTAAAACTCTCCCTTAAAGAACGCTGTGAAGGTCGGTCTTCCCAAGCCACCGACTTACCATCAAGCGTAGAGAGAGGATTAAGCTGCATACGTTCCTGTATAGAAAGACCGGGCGTAAGAGTGCGACTCAAAAGTTGCTCACTGGCAGCATTGCTTTGCACCATATTACCTTGATTATCATAAATGATGATCCCGTCGGTGATACTCTGAAAGGTGGCGGTAAGAAAGGCACTTTGCTTACGGCTCTCCTCATACAAGTGAGCCACCTCATCCCGGCTGCTCACCAACATTTTTAATAGTTGCTCAAAACAGCGGGCTAAATCGCCAATCTCGTCTTGCTGATCTAATGCTGGTAACAACTCCGGCTTGGTAAAGGAATCGGGTGCTGAAGGAAGAGTAGCGGACGAAGCCGCCATTTGAACTGTCCAGTTCTGAGCATAGTGCTGTAACGCTCGAAGTTTAATCGTGCTACGCTGATTTAAACGAAACCGACGGTGAGTTTTACCCGAAAATGTAACCACTACTATCTTAACCTCGGATGTTCAGATCAAGAACCTTTCTTAGCCACCAAGCCAATTTAAATTTGTGGTAATTCGAGACGAGCCAATATAAGCAAAGTACCTGCCGCACCCACCGGACTATTAATAATCTGAACCTGCTTATTAATGGATTCTACCGACTTAGAATTTCCATCTAACTGGACAAGTATTAAAATAGGCAACGGATCTATCGGCTTACTCTCCTTCTTAGCCCAGAAGACCGATTTTTTGACTGAACCAACACCCGGAGGGGTAAGTGAAGAAGCCGTAGTCGCGGCAAGGGGTTGGGAAGTATTATAGCCCTTCTCCTTCATACTATCGTTAAAGTACTTGTAAATATTGTCGGGTGAATCGGGGTTTGTGGCCGTCAGCATGTCAAGGTTAACGCGCTTAGCCATTTTGGTATCGTACCCACTAGCTTTGATAAAGTTTTTCTTAATAGTGTCTAACGCATCTGAGTTGAAATCGTAACGTATAGATTTCTCGGGTGCCTTCAAGTCACCTAAACTAACTTCCTGTGGAATAATAAAGAAAGCCAACACCAAACCACCCGCAACCAAGAGGAGAGCTAGAGCAATTGCCACAAAAATCGCCGTACTGCCGCCACTTTGCGGCAGATTTCGCAGGGCTTCGATCTTGGCCTCCTGCTCTTCGGTAAGCTTCTGACCATCCACTGCAAGCAGACCAAGTTGAGCTAACTGCTCTTTCTCCTTGCGCTCTAGTTTATCTAAGCTCTCCGTTTCTTTGCGTTGCAGCCGCTCTTCTTTTTCCACTTCCTTGCGTTGCAACCGCTCTTCTTTTTCCACTTCCTTTTGCTGAGCTTTGAGTTCTTTCTCCCGCTCCTTCTGCTCTAGCTGCTCTTGTCGGGCTTGCGCTTTCTGTTCTTCCGTGGGCTTGGCGCGTTCTCGCGCTTCTTTTTCTCGAAGACGGGCCTCTTTTTCCGCTTCTTTCTGCTGAATTTTAGCCTGCTTCTCCTGCTCGGCCAAATCTTTCTGTTGCTGTTTCTCTTGATCTGCTAGGGCTTTCTGCTGAATTTTAACCAGCTTGGCCTGTTCCTTTTGGGCAAGCTCCGTCTTTTTCGCCTGCTCCTTTTGGGCAAGCTCCGTCTTTTTCGCCTGCTCCTTTTGAGCAAGCTCCGCCTTTTTCGCCTGCTCCTTTTGGGCAAGCTCAAGCTCTTTCGTCCGCTTCTTCTCTTCTAGTGCGGTCTCTTTCGTCCGCTTCTTCTCTTCTAGTGCGATCTCTTTCGTCTGCTTCTTCTCTTCCTTTGACTGAGGCAGTGGTTCAGGAGCAGGAGATTTTAGTGAGGGCAACTCAAAGGGACTTGGTAAGGGTGCTGGAGGGGTTACGGGAACCGGGACAGACAACGGTGGCAAGGGTAGGTTAGGAGAAGAAGGAAAAGGTGCTGTTGGTAGCGTAGAAGTGCTGGCAGAGACAGCACCTTCCGCATTGAAGAGATCAGGAAACAAATCGGTCAACGAGATACCACTCTCATTCGGTGGGGCGGCAGGCATAGGCGGCGGCGCAGGTGCAATCCCTTTTGGAGTCACGCTTCTTTGCAGACTGCTCTCATTCGGTGGGGCGGCAGGCATAGGCGGCGGCGGAGCAGCAGACTTAGGTGGCTCAGGAGGACGTGGCGGAACAAAGACCGCAGGTGGCTCAGGGACAGCAGGCTTAACGGCAGCAGGTGGCTCAGGGGCAGGAGCAGGCTTAGGTGGTGCAACAGGAGCCTGCGGATTTGTTGACAAAAACTGAGCCAGAAAATCGCCAGCCTCTTCATAATCACTATCGCTATTAGGTTGTGGTACTTTAGGAGATGGATTAGGATTATTTGCCATGAAGGAACTCCTTGGATAGATAAATAGGTACAAGCGCGGTACTAAGAGCTAACGTTCCAGTACCGACACGGGAACGCTTTTAACAAGATACCGCCAGCACCTAATGGTACAATGTCACCAACACGGTCTCAAACGCCCAAATATAAGAGTTAGTCTATCTTAGAAGTGTACCCAGACTATAACATCTACATTAGGGGCGCGGCGTGGCAGTTGGGGCCGCAGGTGTACCATTGGGACTATAAAGCCCGTCAATTACTACCAGCAAATTTTGACCGGAGGGTATGGCTCCACTATCCCGAAAGGTCTTCAGAAAATTATCTGTGCCATTAGAGTTAGGGCCAACCATAAAGAGACCCCGGCTGCGATTGGTATTATTGCCAGCAAGTTTCTCGAAACCGAGTACCCAACCCTCTGTACTCAACGTATCAGCACCCATCAAAGTGACGGTGCGATTGTTCCAGCCTAGGTTTACCAGTTGCGTAACGTAAAAACTTTTTACCTCGGTCAAGGCACTGTTAGTCGAGAAGACCCTTATAGAGCCCTCACTAAACTTGGTACGTTCAGTAAAGCTAGGATCATTCGAGGGCAACACTTTGTTGACAAAGTTCGGCGCACTTGCCAAGGCTGGTAATTCATTCAAACCACTATAGAGTGGCAGGGTAAAACTCAAGTCGCTGGTGTTTGCATTTGTCTCACCACAAGCTACCAAAAGCCCAGCTAACAGTAGCAAGGCCATAAGCATCGCCAAAATTTTCATAGTTATTTTTTTAGAAACAGAACCAACCATTATAAGGACAACAATCCTCTCCTTACTAATTTTCAACCAAAAACTAAGGCACAGCATAAATCCATACCCTATTATAGCACATGCCAAATACTTTGTATTCTGCCACTAGTGCTAAGCCAACACTAGTCGGGATTAGAAATCCCTCCTACAGGTTTAGGGGCTACTTCGGTTTCGGCAGTCTCCACTTCAACTTCAGTTCCCGCATCAGTGGCAAAAGTAGTAGTAAGGCCAGCCTTTTGCTCGCGCAATTGCCGCTTGGTGGGTGTAGGTCGGACACGCACCGAAAGTGCTTCGCTATCAGGAGTACGTTTACGATGTCGGGCTAAGAAGGCCACTGCACCGACAAAGATAAAGATAATCGAAATAGCTTGGGCGCTACGGATACCACCATTCACCGGATCACCGATCAGATAGAGTGGGTCAGTTCGCAGGCTTTCTATTACAAAACGACCAATAGAATAGAAGATCAGATAGAGGAAGAAAATGTCCCCATCGCGCAGACGAATTTTAAGCCAACGTTCCACCGTCTTAGGTCGGGTGATGGCAAAGAGCAGGGTTAGAAAGACGGCATAGTCCCAGAGAGATTCATAGAGGAAAGTAGGGTGGAACTTCTGATCCGGTGCTAAAACCAAACAACTAGTATCCACCGTACCAGGAGTACCCCCGGTGGTGCGGTATTCGCAAGGAATGGTCAAACCCCAAGGTGTACCAGTCGGTCTGCCGTAGGCTTCGTTGTTCATGAAATTGCCCCAACGCCCGCAAGCTTGGGCCAAGATCAAACCCGGCGCGATAAAATCGGCCCAACGCAAAAAGTTGATACCTACTAACCATTTATAGATGGCTACCCCAACTACTCCACCCACTACGGCTCCTTGGATGGCAATACCGCCCCGCCAAACCTCAAAGACTCCAGCGCCGTTAGGATCACCAATACTAAAGATATGGTTTTGGTATTTGCCCCATGTGTTAGCCACATACCAGAAGCGAGCGCCAAGAATCCCGCTCACTAGCACTATCGGCAACAAGACCCACGTCCGTTCCGGGTTTTCACCACGCCGTTCCGACAAGTATTGGGTGGTAAAAGCGGCCATCACAACACCTGCCGTAATGATAATGCCGTACCAACGGAAAGTTGGGCCACTACTCCCCAACTGGAAGAAAATTGGGTTATTGCCATTGGGAGAATTATGCAACAAGAAATAAACTAGGAAGATAATTGAGTAAACAAGCAGAATCCCCGGTATACTCAGAACAAATCGGTAGATATTGAAGCGCTTGATACGCTCAGAAATAGCCACTGCCCACTCCTTTGTTATTTTAAGAAAAAACAGAAATTTAGAACAGAGTTTTTTAGCGTCTCCTTACCTATCTATTATACACCACCAAAGCAGTAGCCTGCTACTAGAAGTAAGTAAAGGAGGGTCAATGCGTGGCGGGAAGCTTTTTGTTATAATGCCATCAGAAAAAGATTTTACTTTTATAATGAAGAGGAGAAATGGAGTGTCGAAGATTTATAGTTGCGGAACTTTGCAAGCCGAAAATGTGGGGGAAGAGGTGACGCTACGCGGTTGGGTTAACCGAAGACGGGATCTTGGCGGTCTGATTTTTATTGATTTACGCGACCGCAGTGGCTTGACGCAGGTAATTTTTGACCCACAAATTTCGGAAGAAGGACATGCTACCGCCAGCAAAGTGCGTTCCGAATATGTCTTAAAAATAAGTGGCACCGTTAGAAAACGCCCCGAAGGAACCGAAAATTCCAACCTTGCTACCGGTCAAATTGAAGTAGCCGTGACCAGCATCGAGGTATTAAATACGGCAAAACCTCTGCCCTTTGAGATAAATGACCGGGTAGAGGTGGATGAGATGGTGCGCCTTAAATATCGTTATCTTGATTTGCGCCGCCCCCGTATGCAAAACAATATTATTTTGCGACACCGCATTGTTAAATATATGCGTGATTACCTAGATGAGCGGGGCTTTTTAGAAATCGAAACGCCCATTATGATTAAAAGCACCCCGGAAGGGGCGCGAGACTACCTTGTACCCAGCAGGGTTCACCCCGGCGAGTTTTATGCCCTACCCCAATCACCCCAACAACTCAAGCAACTTTTGATGGTCAGTGGTATGGAGAAATATTTCCAAGTCGCCCGTTGTTTTAGGGATGAGGATTTACGGTCGGACCGCCAGCCCGAATTTACTCAACTTGATATTGAAATGAGTTTTATCGAGCAAGAAGATATTTTGCAACTGACCGAAGGACTTTATATCGGGCTAGTGGAAAAGATCGTAGCCAACCGCAAGCTAAAGCAAAAACCTTTCCCCCGCTTCACTTTTGAGGAGAGTATGGCTAAATTTGGCAACGATAAGCCCGATTTACGCTTTGATCTCTTCCTAACCGAGATTAGCGATTTAGTCAAAGATTCGGAGTTCAAAGTCTTTAGCGGAGCGATTGCGGCGGGTGGGCAAGTCAAGGGACTAAGCCTACCCGGTTGCGCCAACTACACCCGACGCGAACTGGACGGTTTGGTGGAATTTGTCAAACAATTTGGGGCTAAAGGTATGGCTTGGCTCGCCCTCGATAAAAATGAGCGTGGAGAATTTACCAGCAAATCACCGAGCGGAAAATTCTTCACCCCTGAGCAACTTGAGGTCATTGCCTCGCGCTTTGAACCAGCGGCAAAGCCGGGAGATCTACTGGTCTTTGTAGCGGATCAACCTGCCGTCGTTGCAAACGCGCTGGGCCGCCTACGGAACGAAATGGGTCGTCGCCTAAACCTGCTTAACCCGGACGAGTTAGCGTTTGCTTGGATACTCGACTTTCCCTTGCTAGAGTGGAAACCGGAGGAGAAACGTTGGGATGCGGTTCACCATCCCTTTACTGCTCCCAAGCCAGAGGATATGCACCTGCTCGATACCGCTCCCGGTGCAGTACGGGCCGATTGCTACGACATTGTTTGCAACGGCTATGAAGTAGGAAGCGGTTCCATCAGAATCCATCGGCGCGATATTCAGTCCAAAATCTTTAGCCTACTGAGTTACAGTGAAGAGGAGGCCCAAGCCCGCTTTGGTCATCTGCTAAACGCTTTTGAGTATGGCGCACCGCCCCATGGTGGAATTGCGCCCGGCGTGGATCGGACTGTAATGATCTTGGCAGGCGAAGAGAGCATCCGTGAGGTCATCGCCTTCCCTAAGACCCAAAGTGCCACCGACGAGATGACCCAAGCACCCTCGCCCGTTGACGAAAAGCAATTGCGCGAGTTGGGTATCGCCCTCATCCCTCAAAACAAAGGCTAAACCTGAATCAAAAGCCGTCACCAAAAGGTGACGGCTAAAATGCTTAACTCACTCAATCTGGTGGGATGCTGCTTCGCCCGTTAATTTTAATGGAAAAAAGGCGGGTATCCTACTTGATACACCGCCTTTTTTACTAAATTCTCCAGCAATTTCTTACTTTTTAAAAACTTCGGGGCTTATACCCAGGAGTATAGGCCAAAGGAGGAATCTCGCGTTGGAGATTCAGAGGTGGCTCAATCTCCAAGGAGTAAACCCCACCTCTCTTTTCGACATACTTAACTCCCGGACTGTAGAGCTGCATCAATCCGGTCTGACTGCGTTCACCGAGGCGGTGCATTAAGATTTCCAACACATCCGAGATAAGGCGTTGAGGTGACGCTGGGGAGTCGCTAAGGGGAGGTAGACCTAAATCAACTTGGGCAATGGACATCAGACCAGCCCTTGCAAGGGTGTCTATCAGCAAACCGGGGGTAAAAGCGGTATTAGTGAAGAGCGATAAATGTTCCAAATGGTCACGTCGGGCCGCTCCAATTAATAAGAGCGGATTAATTACCCCGGCTAAGGGTGGGAAGAGACCACTTAACAGTGGGCGCACCCCTAATTCCACCAGTTCGCTACGTACTGGATGGCTATGTTCGGCATCGTCTCCCTGAGCATCAGAGTAGAAGCCAACCGCTAGTTGGAACTCTGGATAGGTCAGAAGCGGCCCGGCCAATCCATAAAAAAGGCGAGCCTCAAAGCCGACGATATGTGGGTCGGCCCAAATTACCAAGTCACCTCTAGCCGCTTGAAGTGCCTGCCACAGTGCTTCACCTGGCCCACTAGAGGGTTGACTATCTTCAAAACCAGCAAACCCAAGATAGAGGACTTCATCGTCATCACCCGTACCTCCATCTAACTCCACTTTGGCTTTGAACAAGGCAATCTCTTTAGCATCCAGCTTTACACCCGGCGCACTAATAATAAGCTCATCAATGAGGGCGCAGTCGCGCATCAAGGCAAAGCGTACCCGGCGTACTGCCTCTGCCAAGGCAAACGGCTGGGTTGGTCCATAGACTGGAATAATCAGACTAATACTTAAATCGTTCCGCTCCTTGAGTAGCGTCAGACTACTCAGGGAGCGAAATTCACGGTAATGGAAGGTGTTCTGGGCAAACCAGCGGTCAACGGTCTCTCTCAATTCGCTCTCTCCCGTAGCCAGTGAGCGAGCAGGAGCTAGGCGCAAAGGCTTTCGTGTTTTCACCACCAGTAAAGGTCGTTTGGTTTCTTGAATTATACGTAGGGCTACTTTTGGTGCTTCGCTATCAGGGCTACCCCCACTTGCCCCCAGTACTAACAAGTCGTGGGAACGAGCTTCTTGGGCAAGAGTCTGTCCTAAATTGCCCTGCGTAGTAAGCAAACGTGCGCCAGCGGGAAGTTCGGTTAAAATACTTTGTAGCGCATTTAGGTCTTCACTATTTAAGGCTCCCGGCTGACTAGGAGGAGGGTAGTAGGGGTAAGCTTCTTCCATCGCCGCTGGTATAGCCGCTGGAGCAGGGGTGAGATTGTGCATCACGGTTACGGTAGTACCCCATTGCTCGGCCATATTCGAGACTAAACGCATTGAAAGGCTACTATAGCTACCACCGCGTACTGGCAGTAGAATGCTTTTTATCTCAGGCAACACATTAAAGCAACCCAGCACAATATCGCACGGCGGATCTTCCATTAGGGCATCAATCGTGGTACCATAAACCTTACCGGGGGTTTGGGTCGCACCTTTCCAATGAAGTAAGAGTAAGTCAGCCTCTTCTTCACGTACCTGATCGGCAATACCCTGCCAAACTTCGCGAGCTACCCGCACCTCCGTCCGCACCTCCACCCGGTCGGACATCCTAGCACTTTCGGGCGGAATATAGCGCAAAAGGGTGCGATAGGCTTTAACCAGACTGGCTCCTTGGCTAAGAGGAGTCTCCTCTGGTACGGTAACAACACCTAAGACCACCACCCGAACGCGACGTTTCTCCTCCTGACCACTAGCAGTATGAATACCGGCCAGAGCTACAGCCAAATGTACTAAACCTTCGGCCATATTTGGAGTTAAAATTGGAACTATTACGCAGTATTCGCGCCCCGTCAAACCACCCCAACCTTTTGACGGTTCACTATCACCATATTGCCTCGTAAATAGACTCAGTTTGCTACCTCGCTTTTCTCCTGCTGCGTCAGGTTCAAACAACTCTGTTTGATTTATTGGTCCCGTTATCCAAGCTAGAAATATACCTAAAAGATCATAAATCAGCCATCTAACTCTGTCAACAAAGATACCCTCTTTGCTATGACAGGTTCTAGCCAAAGGTGTACCACCTTAAAAAGCTGAGGAGGCCACAAATATCAGTTGCCCGTATTTGTGGCCTCCTTTTTCTTCTTTTCAACTTGTGATTAACGAAAGGTTTAGCGTGCTTCTAGCCAATGCTCAAAAGCACTAAGCCGGGGCGCAACCGGGGCAGAGATGGGGAAGAGACCTTCTATTACATTCTGCGTTTTAAGACCATTGCCCGTAATATAAAGTACCGTTACTTCATCCCGCCCAATCTTTCCAGCTTGGGCTAAATTACGTAGAGTAGCCAGCGTAACACCACCCGCAGGCTCGGTGAAGATACCCTCAGTCTGGGCCAAAAGTTTAATCGCATCAATAATCTCTTCGTCGTTCACCTGTCCAATCGTGCCTCCGGTGCGCTGAGCTACTTTTAAGCTATAGAAGCCGTCGGCAGGACTGCCAATCGCCAGTGAGTGAGCGATAGTAGTAGGCTGTTTGACAGGCTTAATCTCGGTATAGCCTCCAGCAAAAGCGGCGGCAACCGGGCCACATCCGCTAGGTTGCGCCCCTGATATAACTGGCAGTGTTTCATCTTGTACCAACCGCAGCTTTATCAACTCTTCAAAGCCCTTCGCAATTTTGGTATAGAGCGAGCCACTGGCAATCGGGATCACCACATGGTCGGGCAAACGCCAGCCCAACTGCTCGGCGGTCTCATAGGCCAGAGTCTTAGAGCCTTCGCTATAATAAGGACGCATATTGATATTGGTGAAAGCCCAACCGTATTCATCGGCTATTTGGCTTGCCAAGCGGTTGACCTCATCATAAGTGCCATTTATGGGGACAATCTGAGCCCCATAGACGGCTGCCGCCGTTATTTTACCCGGCTCGATATTAGCCGGAACAAAGACATAAGTTTTCAATCCAGCCCTAGCCCCGGCCGCCGCTACTGCTCCGGCCAAGTTTCCGGTGGAGGCGCAGGCGATAGTATCAAAACCCAACTCAATCGCCTTTGCCACCGCAACAGCCACCGGGCGATCTTTGAAGGAGTGGGAGGGGTTGACCGCATCATTTTTTATATAAAGCTCATGCAGACCCAATCTTTCACCCAAATTATAGGCTCTCTGTAAGGGCGTAAAGCCTACCCCTTCCAAACTACGAACGAAAGGCTGGGCCGGTAATAGAGAAGCATAACGCCAGAGCGATTTAGGACCACTCTCGATTTCACTCTTTAGTTGGCGAGAATTTAGGTTACTGTAGTCGTAATGCACTTCGAGTGGGCCAAAGCAGGCTTCACAGACATAGAGGGCCACCGCCGGGTAACTAGCACCACACTCTTTGCACCTCAAACCGGTTACCGAACCATACGTCTGTTCTTGAGCATTCTCTATTAGCTGGGTCATTCTCTTCTTCTCCTCAAGTTTTTATTAGTTTATTTATTATAGTGGAAGCAAAAAGCGGGTATCAAAAAACCCCTTATTGCTCTTTAGGTTGCGATAAGGGGTTCAGACTTTTCTGGTTTACTAAGGTAAACTTAGTTTACCTTAGTAAACTCTCTCCTTATCTTGCGTCCCATTTAATGGATCCGCCGGAATTGGCACCATACGCAGATTAATTTCAGATTGCGTTGGTTGCCGGGCTTCACAGGGCCTTATCCCTCCACCTCTCTTGATAAGAGCTAACTCTATTCTTTTTTTAATTGGTCAGCATGGTTCTGACTAGGGTAAATATAACTTAGTTGTACGACTTTGTCAAGAGCTTTTGGGAACGAAATTTGAGTCAGGTTTGAGTCACAACAAAGCTGAGACCAGAGTATTGAATAAGGAAGTTCTTATCTCAAACTTTCCCCCACCCAAAAACAAGAGAGAGCTAACAATTGGAATAAAGCGACCTTAGCCAAAACAAGTGGATTTATGACCGAAATAGACCAAGCGATTGAGGAGAGTAAAAAGAAGAGGTACTAGCAATATGCCGCATTTTAGGTTATAATAGTAAAAATATCATGTTATGGTAACAAAGCTTAGGTACAAAGGGGTATTTCAACTTGAGGGCCTTTTACTGGAGGGGCGAACCTTAGCTCAGGAAGTAAAAGTGCTTTAAAGAAATATATCCAGAATACCCAAGTAAAGCAGTAATAGAGAATGGCACAGAATAGTTGAATATATTCAGAGCAGGAGGCGGGCGTAATGGCGGCCATTAAAGATGTCCTCAACAAGTTCAAGGCAGCCGGGGTAGATTTAGCGGCAATAGTAAGTATAGATGGTATGCAGATTGAAAGTTATAGCCGGGGCAACCTTGACGTAGATGCGCTGTGTGCTATTGCCACGACTGGCTTGCGTATCTCCGAAGCGTTGGGCCGTGAAATGGAGCGCGGGAATGCCAAGCAAACTGTGCTGGAGTACGAGGGCGGCGCAATTGTGCTAGAACCGCTCAATGACGAGGCGATGATGCTAGTGGTCTCAGCTGATCCCAAGAGTATTGGTCGCATCCGTTATATGAGTAAGAAATATCACCAAGAATTGATAGATGCGTTGGATGGCAACGGTACTCTATAGAGTCAAGTAGGATCATAGGGGGCCGAGGGGGGGGGGAGCAATTGTCAAAGCTACTCCTACTACATTCAAGCAGTATCTTCCTATTGACTCTTTGTTATTTGGCTATTATATTGTATAATTAGCTTGCATCAACCTCTGGCAAGTGATAAGTGGTGGCTGAGCTAGTGGGTAGATCTAACTAGAGTTAGAAGGAGACTTCTTGAGGTGGAATTAAAATATTGGGGCTTAAAGTGTGTCTGGTGAGTGCTAACATGTTAGCCACCTGTCGAGCTAGTCAAACCTAGAAAACGTTACAGCCAAGAACTAATCCCGTCGGCTTGACCGGGATAGGAGGAAAGTTTCTATGGACCCTCAGTTGACCAGCCTGGTCGTTTCGCAGGCCGAAACCTCACACATTGAGGATACCTTGGAACGACTGGTGGCCGAGACCGGGGCCAATTACTCAATGCTTTTGGACAAAAGTGGTCAAGTAATTGCGGCTTCGGGCGATACCGATCGGCAGGACATCACTGCGTTAGGTGCTTTGCTGGCCGGTACGTTTGCCAGCAGCCGGGAAGTAGCACGGTTGCTCAAAGAAAAAGATTTTCGGGTACTCTTCCAGCAAGGGGTACGTGAAAATATTTTTACAGAACTAATTTCGGAGCAATGGATGCTGGTGGTGATGTTCGATAAACGAACACACATCGGTCTGGTCAAGGTATTGAGTAAGCGGGCTACCGATGAGCTGGCCTCGATCTTGGAGCGGGTAAAATTGGAAAGCCGTGCCAAAGATCAGATCATCAGTACAAACTTCCGCACAAGTGTGGAAGATACAATTGACTTGCTTTTCAAAGATTAGATTGACCAAATAACCAGAACTGGTGGTGAGAAAATATGGCTCTGATAAACGTTGCAGCCCGTGAAATACATTGCAAAATTGTCTACTACGGGCCAGGCTTGTGCGGAAAAACAACTAACTTAAAATATATCCATTCCGCCGTGCCGGGCCATGCTAGGGGTGATCTGCTTTCGATTGCCACTGAAACCGAGCGAACACTCTTCTTTGACTTCTTACCGCTCGATTTGGGTCAGGTACATGGATTCCAGACCCGTTTCCACCTTTATACTGTACCCGGTCAGGTACTCTATGAACGGACACGTGTGGCAGTCCTCAACGGAGCAGATGGCGTGGTCTTCGTGGCAGATAGTCAACAGACTAAATTGCGTGAGGATATTATAAGTTTACAAGAACTGGCACGTAACATACAAGCCGAGGGCAAAAAATTTTTGGAATTTCCACTGGTGCTTCAATACAATAAACGAGATGTGCCAAATGCACTACCTATTGAGCAACTGGATCATTACTTAAATTCCTCAATCAAAGTGCCACGCTTTGAAGCCGTTGCCAGTAAAGGGGTGGGCGTATTCGATACGCTAAAGGCAATTAGCAAGCTCGTAATCAGTAAGTTGTAAGCCTTTAAGTAATAAAAACGTAGACTGGGTGTAGACTGGTCGTAGACTGGTCTTTGGTTTAGTTTAAGTGAAGCCTGCGGGTCTGTGAGGATCAAACTCAGCTTTTTCAAGTGGGTATTGCCTTTACTCGCTCCTGAGTCGGAACCTTAGAAAAATACTCGCCTAGCGGGTAAGTTCGATTCCAGCTTCTCTTCTGGTGCAAATTGGGGGCACGCGATGGCTCTAAACGGCCCGCTTCATGAGTTTCCACTAAATGACATAATTTCGCTGGTTGAGCTAGGTAAACAAACTGGCGCAGCAGAAATCAAGAGTGCCATAAATGGTCGGCCCATTATAGGGCGGATCTATTTCAGAGCCGGAAATGTGGTTCACGCTGAATTGGTTGATTTGCCTGCGGAAGAAGCTCTTTTCACGATGTTTGCCCTAACCGATGGGCATTTTGAGTTTTTAAACGGAGAACAACCGCCGCGAGAAGAGATCAAGCGCAATAATGTTATGCTTATCATGATGGGCATTAACCGCGCCGATGAAATGAAAAAAATCAAGGAGATTATACCCAGTACCGACTTGGTACCCGTGATGGTAGATAATCTTATTTCAGCCCAAGTTAACCTGACTTCCGACGAGTGGAAAGTATTGACGGCAATCAATGGTAAAGATAATATAGAGACCATTTCTAGAATTACACGCCTAGGAGATTTTCGCACCCGTAAAGCAATTGCTCATCTGCTAGAACAGGGTGTCATTGAAAAGAAGCAACGTAACGTCAAATATATCCTTTATGCTGAATTGGATACTATCGCTACTAACCACTTAGGCAATGCCGCTAAAAATCTGCTCGATCAAGCCTACCAGCGAGCCCGGGTTAAAATTGACGATGACGTTACCTATGAGCAGGCTCTTGACATCGTTGAAATATTCCGCAAGCTTGCCGCGATGCTTATCGGTCCAGGTCGGGCTAAAACGGTCGCTGAACAAATGAATGGACGAGTCCGGGTAGTATACGAACGCTAAACCTATCTTCTAAAAAAGCTTTGTGAGCGAAGCCTTCTTATTTTAACAGACTACTTTAATTAGCCTGTGGCTTGCTCAGAAAAACCTGCTTTTTATATTGATTAGGTCTGGAAGGGCAGGAGGAATCTTTATTTATGCGGAGTAAACGCTGGATACTAGGGATATGTGTTGTAATATTGACCTCTTTACTCGCCGCTTGTGGCGAGCAAACTCCAGACGGCAGTTTGGATAAATTGCTGCTTTATGAGGTCTATACCAACGCTACCCAAGGGGGTCTACAATGGGTCGAGCTATACAATAATAGCGATGAGGAAATCAAGCTAACCGACTGGAAATTAGTAACCAGTAAAGGCGAAGTGACACTGAACGGCACAATGGCAAGTCCGGCTAAAGCCGGGCCACGCCGCTTTGTCGTTACGAACAGCATTGCCCCTCTGATCGAAAAGGCTTATACCTTACAAACGGATGCCGCCGCTACCGATGAAGATAGAGCTAAAATCAAACGCCTCCCGGCTTCTCTCTTCCAAGAAGACAAAACCCTAATGGGTAAGCTTGACCCGGAAAATGAGGTAGTGGTACTTAAAAAAGGTAATGAGATAGTAGACCAAGTAGGCTGGGGTAACATCACGGCAGAGTTAAAAAATCGGCTCGGCATTACCAATGATGTCCACTTAAATCAGTCCGCTCCCAAGGGTGCTGATATATCGCTAGGTCGTACACCTAACGGCGGGGTCTTCCCTTCAGGGGGGCTACCGGGCTATTTTACCATTCACAATACCCCTTCTCCCGGTATTGGGGTACCCAAACCCGATTCACGTTACAATTTCTTCTTGGGTACTATTACCGATATTATTGCAGGTATTGGGGGTCTGGTAATCTGGTTGGTCTTTATTCTCATCGCTCTGATTGCCCGGCGTTTCCAAGTTTTGGCCGAACAAAAGACCTTCTGGGAATGGTTAATGGCGGCCCCTATCGGAATTGCTATCTATGATGTAATTTTGGTCTGGAACTATATCACCGAGAAAAACCTAACTGCTCCTCTGCCAAGCTGGACAGGTTTTGGCTTTCTCTTCCTTTCTGGAGTGGCCTGTCTCTACGTGATTAACATTTTCAGGCTAGTGGCTAAGAATATTTTGGAATCGGAATAGGAGAGACAATGAACTGGAACATCGGCGGGAATGTAATAGATGTTTTGCCAATGCCAGCCTTTTTACTGGACATCGGCTTTGTCCTGCTGGCAATCGCACTCTTCTGGTTTGCTAAAGTGCTGGGCGAATTACTCGAAATTATCCAAAAGCCTCCCCTAGAGGGTATGGTACGAATTGCAGGCTGGCTTCTAATCTTTACTTTCGCAGTGCCACACTACCTTGCCAACTCAGTCTTCAAGCCCAACCTAACCGCCGATCAGGGCTGGTGGTATTGGCTGTGGAGCTTCCGCACCTTCTCCTTTATCGGGGCGTTAGTCGCTGGTATCCTAGCTATCGTTCCCGCCATCCAATACTGGCGCTGGACAAGCAAGTAACACCTCTTTACTTCTGGCTGCTATCTCCTATAAGGGGAGAGCAGCAGAAAGAAAAAACTTCCCACTAGATTAGTCATTCGTTGAAGATGCGCCAATTCGGTTTTACCACATGGAAAATGGAACCTTGCTTGCTTAACTAGTCCTTAGAGTTCGGTACTCTATCCGTAATACAAACCTCTTCACTTAATTTTGAGTGTGGGTCTGGAATAGTAGCCTTATCCTTGCAGTTCATCTTCGCAAGTAGAGCATCCCGCTCATGGACTATTTCCAGAACCGAACGATTGCCTCTAATAATCAAATAGGCAAAAAGAGCGAGGGGTCCACCGCTAATGCCAATAAAAGACCATGCCCAGCCTAACATACCATATTTATTAGCATCCACCCGTAACCACATCGCCAACCCAACCCAGAAGACCATAAAAGCACTAAAACCTGATACCACACCCGTATTTATCAGTACTTGTTCCCAATCCATAAATATCCCGGTCTAATTCTTAGGTAAGCTCAAGCTAGACCCACTTTTGAAGCATAATTTAGCGAACCTGCTGAGGCTGACGCGAGGGAAGCGACTTTTTCGCTTCATTCTGCTTCTCCTCAAACTCGTTCCAAATTACCAACATCATAGAGGCATTGAAGATACTAGAATAAGTCCCACTGATGATACCAACTAGCAAGGCCAGCACAAAATTGCGAATAGTGACACCACCAAAGAGATAGAGTGCGCTCAAGGTAAAGATTACCGTTAGCGAGGTATTGAGCGAACGGGCTAAGGTTTGCACCAAGCTATAATTCACTGTACTGGCAAATTTTTCACCGGGGTAGCGAATCTGGTTCTCGCGTATACGGTCGAACACCACAATCGTATCGTGAACCGAGAAACCGATTACGGTTAGTAGAGCGGTGATAAAGAGTGAATCTATCTCTATACCAAACAATTTACCCAAAATAGCGAAAACACCCACCACCACTAACACATCATGAAGTACCGCCACTACCGCACAGATGCCATAGCGCCAAGGCTCTTTCACCTTGCGGAAAGCCCAGGCTAGATAGAGTAAGATTCCAGCAGAAGCCAACAAGACCGCAAAGAAAGAACGGAGGGTCACTTCACTTGCCACCGTTGGGCCAGTTGTGGTAATCGAAACATCGGAGTTAAAACCATTGCTTTCTTTAAAGCGGTCTTCGAGGGCTTTAATCAAAGCGGCCTTTTCATCGGTATCCAGTTTAATTTCGCCCGTTCGCACTATCATCAGACCGTTATCGCTAGGTTGGGCAATGGTTTCAAATTTCTGGCTATTACGCAGATTGACTAAATCCTGCTCTGGCTTAGTGAGACTAGCCTTAGCCTTTAACTCGGTGAGAAATTTTGCATCAGCCTCGACTAGCGTATTTTGCACCTCAGTCAAATTGGGTGTCCGGGTTTTATCAAATTTGAGTTCCCAGCTAGAACCACCTGTAAAGTCAATACCTGCTCTAAGACCGCCCAACAGCAAGAAAAAGAGTCCTGGAATAATAACCAACAACGACAAACCCAAAAACCAATATTTTTTACCTACAAGATCGAGCATTCTATTAAATCTCCAAGTACAGGGTGAGAGCTAATTTAGCTTCACCCTCAAACCAGCATAAAAATTTAATCGCCACCTGCCGTGCTATTTGAAGTGGTTCGCTGGGCTATAAATGCCCGATTAACCCCATACCACCAAGGATGGCGCACCACCGTACCACGTCGTCCCGCCAACAAAAACATTGTCTGCAAGAAAGTATGGGTTACGGTGATGGCAGTAAAGAGGCTACAAATTACACCCAAGAAGAGGGTAAGGGCAAAGCCCTGAATCACACTCGTGCCTGTCAAGCCACCAAACCAATAGAGGATCGCGCAGGTAATCATAGTGGAGATATTCGAGTCACGAATAGAGGGCCAAGCGTTGCGGAACCCATCTTCCACCCCCCGTTCAATCGGGCGGCCCAAACGTAACTCTTCTTTGAGGCGGGCAAAGATCAACACGTTAGCATCCACCGCCATACCAATCGAGAGGATGAAACCAGCAATACCAGCCAAAGTTAGCACTACCCCAAACCATTTGAAGATCGCAAAAGTAATCAAGGCGTAGATAACTAGGGCAAGGTCAGCCAACAGACCCGGTAGGCGGAAGTAGAGCAACATAAAGGTGGCTACCAGACCTAAACCCACGGCACCAGCAATATAACTCTTATCAATCGAATCTTGACCGAGGGTAGCACCCACCTTGCGGCTACTTATTACATCCAATTCGACGGGCAAGGCTCCATATTTGAGTTGTAGCACAATATTGGCAACTTCTGCCTTACCTGCGGCAGTAGACCAAGCGCTAGGATTGGTAATTTCACCTTGCGTACCAATAGCCCCTTGTATGGTAGCCGAAGAGATAATCTTTCCATCCAACACAATTGCCATACTTTGACCAAGGTGGCTACTGGTAAAATTTTGAAAGATGGAGGCCGCTGCCGCTTTTGTGCCAAAGAGTACTTTCGCCGCCCCGGTATTCTGATCAAAACCTACATCTACCTTACTGCTATCCAGTTCTGCGCCCGTAATAATAGTTTGGTAAACCTTGTTATCGGTAGCCGGGGTAGTAGCCGTAGCATCCGGGGTAACAGTAGCACCGGGAGTAGCGTTAGGGTCTGGAGTACCCACCGGGCCGATAGCGGCCCCGGCAGTACCAGTTGCACCGGGAGTACCTGCCCCCGGAGTAGGTGTCGCGGTATTTCCACACAGATTAGGACGCGGTTGATAGAGTGAACCAGTCGTACAATAACTGGTTTGTACGACCTGACTATCCGTTAGATTTGCTGAACCAGCGTCAATAAACTCCAAGCGCCCGGTACTACCAATCAAACTACGCACTTTTTGCTCATCGGTGACACCCGGCAACTCTACGCTAATCCGGCGGCTATCTTCACCCTGTAGGGTAATAAGCGGCTCATTAGTACCCAACCCCCCGACGCGCTTGCTAATAACATCAAGGGCAGCCTGCATCCGGTCTTTACTCACATTCTTATCACGGGCCTGAAGCAAAATTTGATAACCACCCTGAAGATCAAGCCCCTGTTTGGTCTTTAACTCGACCGCGGATCCAAGGATATTTTCGGTACGGTCTCCTCCAAAATTAATCCAAGAAGCAATCAGCACCAACAGCAAAATGCCGATCAATGCCAGAATATTATTCCTTACCCTACGTTGCAATGCTTTCACGCTCCTCTTACATTAAAGCTCGACCCCAAAATAAATTTAGGGTCTATACGGCTAAAATATATTAAACTATATTGAACTTATCCCATCTTATTTTAAGAACGCTTTAATTGGTTTTAACCAAATTTAGTTAACGGACGGGAGCATCTACTTTGCGACTACTCAACACATCCAGTTCTACGGGCAAGGCACCATATTTGAGTTGGGCCACAATACGGGCAACTTCTGCCTTACCTGCGGCAGTAGACCAAGCGCTAGGATTGGTAATTTCACCTTGCGTACCAATAGCCCCTTGTATGGTAGCCGAAGAGATAATCTTTCCATCCAACACAATTGCCATACTTTGACCAAGGTGGCTACTGGTAAAATTTTGAAAGATGGAGGCCGCTGCCGCTTTTGTGCCAAAGAGTACTTTCGCCGCTCCTGTATTATAATCAAAACCTATATCTACCTTGCTACTATCTAGTTCTGCGCCCGTAATAATTGTTTGGTAAACCTTGTTATTAGTAGCTGGGGTAGTAGCAACGTTGGCTTCTGAGTTTATAGTAGTGCTAGAAGTACCGTCCGTAGGAGTAGGGATATTTCCACACAGATTAGGGCGTGGCTGGTAGAGCGAGCCAGTCACACAGTAACTAGTCTTTACTATATCACCATCTTTTAGAGTTGTGTCCGAACCAGCATCAATAAATTCCAACCGCCCTGTACTAATCAAGGCACTTACTTGTTTCTCATTGGTTATGCCCGGCAACACTACATTGATCTGGCGGCTACCCTCGCCCTGAAGGGTAATAATCGAATCCTTAACACTTAGTTCCTCTATCCGCTTGTTAATAACATCAAGGGCAGCCTGCATCTGGTCTTTGCTCACATTCTTATCACGGGCCTGAAGCACTACAAGATAGCCACCATTGGAATCAAGACTTTGCTTGGTTCTTAG
Source organism: Candidatus Chloroheliaceae bacterium (assembly GCA_013390945.1). Taxonomy (GTDB): domain Bacteria; phylum Chloroflexota; class Chloroflexia; order Chloroheliales; family Chloroheliaceae; genus L227-5C. The sequence goes on along the minus strand of JACAUC010000011.1, from coordinate 640 downwards.
TATTTCCACGACACCTTTGGTAAGAATCCCTCCAAAAAAGTACATAAAGGCCACCAGCACCAGCAGCAGAATACCAACCAACGCCCTATTATTCATTATTTTACGGTACAGGTGCAATGCTTTCAAGCTCCTTTTTATACCACCTTAAAAATATACCTAGTCTAAACCTCAATTCGGGATTAGAAATCCCTCCTACAGAGCCTTATTTGAAAGTCTAAAGCATCTCTGTATCTTAATTAGGTTATCAGAAACCTTTTAGTTTGTACCCATGTTAAGCGCACTAAATTATAGGTTAAGGAGGGCTAGGAGTCAATTTACCGGGAAATTTTTTTAGGGCTGTTGCAAAGTCTAAGATCTACCCAATCTGGCAAGAGTAGTGGTAAGTGAAAATCAACTGGCGGCAACCAGTTGGCGCAGCATCCTACAAGATTTTGGCCTAAATCAAGACTGGAGGTATGTCAAGATCAAATTTCCCTGACCAAACCTCTGTCGAAAAGCCCGCTTGTGTAGGATGCTGCTCCGCCAATTGATCTTGACATACCCCCATAACCACATTCTAGTCGGATGGCACAATTCTGTAGGATGCTGCTCCGCCAGTTGATCTTGACATACCCCCATAACCACATCCTAGTCGGATGGC
>JACAUC010000109.1 GCA_013390945.1 Candidatus Chloroheliaceae bacterium | reverse complement strand
TTTCACATACCACCTGATAGGTAGGCTAAAATAAATTTCCATAACCACATTCTAGTCGGAAAGCCAAAATCTTGTAGGATGCTGCTCCGTCAGTTGATCTTCACATACCACCCAACTTGTCAGATCGGGGCTTTGCAACAGCCCTAGAGACTAGGGAATTTCTAATCCCGCTTGGTTTAGCACTACATCGGGATTGGAAATCCCTCCTACAGCTTAAAGTCTATTTGTTATATAATACGTCTCTAGTGTTAGGGTCAGTTTTTCTTTGTAAGATAAACTTCAGGTAAGAGAAAGAGTAGAAAAAGAGTAGAAATGGTAATAAGGTACTCGGTGGGTAGGCAACAACGCTGGAGTTGGTTGGCGTTGGTGTGGCTAGGACTGGCATTGGTAACAGGCACTTTTGAAAATTTTAACGTAGTCAGCGCAGATAATAGTCTTCCGGCAGAAGCGGTGCAATCATTTCAAAACCTCTGGGAGCGGAATGACCGCCCGGTCGCTGAAGGTAAGAGCCAGCGCACATGGACTTGGGGGCCAACCCCTTTTAAGACCGTCACCGAGGCTTATGCTGAAGCACCTAGTGGGCAACGTTCCGTCACCTATTACGATAAGAGCCGGATGGAGATCAATAATCCAGCGGGTGATAAAAATAGCCAGTGGTATATCACCAATGGGCTAATTGTGCGCGAGATGGTAGCAGGTCGGATACAGGTGGGAGATTCTAGCTATCAGGAAGCAAGCCCGGCTCAGGTAGTAGTGGCGGGCGACCCCCTAGAGGGCAACCGTGAAGCCCCAACCTACGCCAGCTTTACCAATCTTGCCAGCCTTAACAACGACCGCCGCGCCTCTCCTCAAGCACCTACTCCGGTGGTGGACCACATTGATACCACTGGTACAGTCCTCCGCGATAATAATTTAGCCGGGTATAATGTGCGCTATGCTTACTATGATTCTGCGCTAGGTCATAACATCCCCGATGTCTTTATGAATTTCTTTAAGAGTACGGGAATCGTTTATCAAAACGGAGCTTATCGTTCGGCGCAAGTCTTAGATTGGGTCTTTGCCTGCGGTTTACCTATTACCGAGCCTTATTGGGCCAGTGTGAAGGTGGGGGGCAAAGCGGCGGTGGTCTTAGTGCAATTGTTTGAGCGTCGGGTATTGACCTACAATCCGACCAATACCCCGGAGTGGCGGGTAGAGATGGGAAATGTTGGGCAACATTACTCTACTTGGCGTTACAGTTCGACTACACCTGCCCCACCCTCTCCGCCTTCTATTCCATCTACCCCTACGACTAACCCTGTCGTTAATAGTCCAGCAATTGACCCCGCCCTGAATCGCCCCGCCTTTGGTTCAGTCGAGAACGTGGATGGGCAGAATGTGTTGGCAATCGGCAATGGGGCCGTCAAACGCACGGTGGTAATGGGTAGCACCAAAGGAATTTACACCTCCAGTTTTCTCAACCGCTTGACCGAAGCCGAATACTTAGGACAATCCGGCCCTGAATTTCAATTAACTTTTTCGCATGAGCTATACGCTGATTTCACTACCGGGGTTATGACCTCCGATGAGGCCAAAGTGACGGGCTATCGTTGGGTCACACAAACCACCGCCCGGCAGTTGATCGAAATTCAGCTTAGCTGTATCTTCCAAGGTATGCCTTTTCAGACTTCACTTTTCTATGAAGCATTGAGTGGGCAAACCTTTATCCGAAAGTGGCTGGTAGTGCAACCCTTCAATGGTTTGGGCTGGGCAATCACCAAAGTAACCTTGGAAGATTGGCAACCCATCTCTAGCCTTGACCCGTTGGCTCCTACCACCCGTTACACTGCCAACTACCCTACGGGCGAAATTAATTTTGACCGTCCCGAAAGCGTAGTTACAGGTAATCCCGACTCGCGCTTTGCACCCGCCGATAATTCGCAGTCAGTGGGCTTGCACCGCAATGGGCAAGAGGGCTTCTTCTTTTTCCAAGAATCACTTTTCGGAGAAGAGAAATTCAGCCGTCTTCAAGGCTTAAAATTGAGTAATAGCGACTTTGTCGAGCCAAGCGCAGGCTTTACCAGTGGGCGAAGTGTCATTGGGGTTTGGAAGGGTGCGCCAGCACTCGGTTTCAAACGCTACAATGAATACCTCTATAACAACTATGTGACCGTTAAGAACAAGAAAGACCCAGTTTGGTTTAGTACTTGGTATGTCTATGAAGGTGGTATTAACCAACAACTTCTTTCGGGAGTAGTTGACCAGATGAAAGCAGCAGGGTTTTATAATATGCTGCATATTGATGCGGGATGGGAGGGTAGCGCACCTTTAGAGGTCAATTTAAACAAATTTCCGCAGGGATTTGACCCCCTTATCAATAAACTTAACGCCTCCGGTATGACGCTGGGCCTGTGGATGAACCCCTTCAGCCATGGTTACGAAACGATTAGTAGCCACGCGGCCTTCCGACTACAACACCCCACTTGGGTCAGTTCGGATGGAAACCGCCTCTGCCCACTAAGCGGAGCCGGGGATTATATTCGCACACGGTTGCTAGAGATTGCCCGAAACTGGCCGCTAGACGAAATTTATTGGGATGGAGCCGACTGGAACCCAAATAGTTGCGATAGTGCCGACAAAGGTTGGCGCACCGTCAAAGAGGAACGAGTCTTGACCCTACGCTATTACGCCCAGTTAATGCAAGAGTTACACGCCATACGTCCTAATTTGAAGGTAGTAGTCTGGAGTGCCCCGGCTGATATTCATTGGCTTAGCGCGGTAGATCAAATCCAACTCTCTGATCTCTCCCTGCCTCCCCTGTTGCAAAGTGAGTTGATGCAACGTCAGCAGGCTTATTACACCGCCTTTGAGTATCCTTATGCTGGAACTTGGGGCGGTTGGTACGGTATACAGTACCATCGGAATTACAGCCAAGGACTAGGACAACCGCTCTCCCTGCTGAAGTATGCCGAGGCAAGTATGTTGGGTAACAATGCAAATCAGGCCGGGGCTTCCATAGATTTAGCCAATACTCCGCCCGCCTTACTTGATTTTCTCAAGCAGATGTTTGGATTCCGCAGTCGTTTCGCCGCCTACTTTACCAATTATCAGCACGTGCTGGGTTTCCCGGATGGAAGTAGCGTAGACGGTGAAGCTCATTTGGTAAACGGGAGGGGCTTTATCCTGCTCTTTAACCCTACCACTAGTGAAAAGACGGTAAGCTTGCCGTTGGATGAACCGGAATTGGAATTGCAGTTAGGGGTAGGGTATAATCTTTCCGATTGGAGCAATTTTACCAGTAGCCAAAGCCTCGGCACGGTCAAACCGGAAAGTCGCCCAAATGTGACTCTACCAGCCTACGGCTTCAAAATCATCGGGGTAAACATCTCTTAACTTGAGAAAATTCTGGATAGCATTTAATAAAGTGGTGCGGCACTGGCCCTTCTTGGTAGTGCTAATCCTCTATGTTGGTTTAGCTTTTGCGTATAGTCGGGCTACCCCTATGTGGGAAACGCCCGACGAGCCTTCGCATTTTGCCTATGCCCGTTATATCCAGATAAACGGTGGCCCGCCAATCCAAAGCTTTCAGGAGGGCAAAAATGAAGTCGAGACCGGCCACCACCCACTGCTCTACTACTACCTAGGGCGTTTGCTCTTAGGTGAGACCAATCTAGCCGATTTCAAAAAACTTCAGCACAACCCCTATTTTAGTTTTAATAATAACGATGGCGGAGTCAACGTCTTCTCTCACCAAGAGGAGAACCTTACGATGCCCAACTCGATAGCAGCGGGTTACACCCTGCGTAACCTTTCAATTATCTTTGGAGCCGGAACCTTGCTGCTGACCTATCTGAGCGGTCTACTAATCTTTGGCCCGACCGGAGCGGGTGAACGCTGGCTCTGGGCTAGTAGAGGACGTACTCCGGCAACCTTGGCGGCAGTTTTTGTAGGTCTACTACCTCAGTTCGGTTTTCTCAGTGGAGCAATCAATAACGATAACGGCATAGTCTTCTTCTGCTCTTTGAGCCTCTACGGATGCCTTTGGCTGATACTACGTCCACACCCTGTAACGAGCAGTTTTAGCTTGCTGGGGGGGATAGTTGGGTTGGGGATGCTCACCAAATATAACGAGATTGCCTATATTCCACTAGTGGCCTTGGCAATAGGAGTGGTGGCGGTACGAGCTAGAAGCTGGTGGCTATTTCTCAAAGGGGGTTTGATAAGTGGGGGAGTCTGTCTGGCTATTTCGGGTTGGTGGTTTGTGCGCTCCCAAATTTTGTATGGTGATCCGGCAGGTTGGGGAATGTGGCGCAGTAGTTTTGCCTCGGTAGACCAGAGTAGCTCTTTTAAATGGAACCGGAGTAACCTCGAACACATCTGGAGTCGCTGGTTCGATTCGTTCTGGGGAGTCTTTGGCTGGATGAACATCCGTTTTGAGCCAGAACTTTACGCTTGGCCTGCCCGTGTGATGATCGTAGCAGCCATTGGATTGACCTTGTTGACCCTTGCCGCGAGTTGGTCTTTTATCCGACAAAGGCGGGAGAACCGAAGCAACTACTCGTTACAGAGTCACGCCCTTTCCCAAACAGAGGATAAACCTGAGAAACTAGAGAAGGCCATTACTGAGAACTTAGAGCCAAAACCGCCAGATCGTACTACCCTGAGTCTAATTTTCCTAGCCCTAAGTGTTGGATTGGTGCTAATTTCAGCCCTCAATTATGCGGCTACCTTTGGGGATGCTGGAACGCAAGGGCGTTATCTCTTTCCAATGTTGTCGGCCTTTGCGCTAGGAAGTGCCGCAGGACTGACTTGGCTCCCCGGTCTGTTACGTTATGTCATACCCCGGAGGTGGACGATACTCTCCCAAGTAGTAGTTGGCGGTTTGGCTTGGCTGCTGGTAAGTGGGGCCGGGTTTAGCCTAGGCTACTTGAATCTCTACGCCCTTAATGATAAGATTATTCCAGCTTATACTATCCCAACCAACCTAAGTCTGAACGCGCTACCATCCGGGGCTACACCAATACAAGGGGCTGAATTTGCCCCCGGTATGTGGTTGGCTGGTTATGAGGTGACAGCACCTCCCGCCAATCTAAAAGTAGGCCAAACCGCATCGGTTAAGCTTACCCTCTATTGGTTTGCCAAAAATAGTATGAAGGAGAATTGGATCGGCTTTGTCCATCTTTACGCCGCCGGACAGGATATTGGGCAACAGGATGGCACACCCGGCCAAGGCCGTTATCAGACCTTTTTCTGGAAAAAAGGTGAAATTGTCAAAGATGAGCGGCTAATTCCGGTCAAGTCTGAGAATTGGAACTCCGTAATTATCGAAAAGCAACCTTTGCGGCTTCAGCTTGGATGGTATAATGGTGGCAACCGCGCCCAGCTTAATAATGGCAATGTGGATTTTTACTTTGATTGGAACCGTTAAAAGCCCCAATCTTAACATCCCTAACCCAATTTTTTGAGATAATACAGATTACGGAGGTAGTAAACGAATGAATACAACAGTAGTTTTACCACTGCTGGCAAGTGTAGTTAGCCTTTTGTTCACCTTGATGGTTCTTGACCAGTTTTTACGCCGTCGCAAAACCTATCAAATTGTTTGGACTATTGGCCTCTTCTTTTTTACGTTAGCTGCTTTCGCGCAGTTTTTGGGTACGGCTTACGGTTGGCGAAGCGATGTAAATTATTATCGGCTCTGGTATCTCTGTGGAGCAATGGGTACTAGTTCCTTTTTAGGAATGGGTACAATTTTCCTAATCGCTCCTCGCAAGGTAGCTTGGGGAGCGTTGGCCGGGCTGATACTCTTCTTCTTAGTGGCAGCGGTGCTAGTCTTCACCGCCCCGGTAGAGGTAACGGCTTTGCCTGCCGATTCTATCGAGGAAGTAAAGGGAACGGGCTTCCCTAGTTATATCCGCATCCTCACTCCTTTCTTCAATATCTTTGGGGCAGGTTTCCTAGCTTTTGGAGCGGCGCAAAGCACTTGGACTTTCTGGCGTAAGCGCGTCAAATTTTATCGGGTAGCAAGCAATGGGCTTATCTTTGTCGGGGCGATGAGTGCTTCCGCCGCTGGGTTTATCACGCGGTTTAATTTGAGCGGAACGGATGCCTTTTCGCTGGCAACACTACTGGGTGTTACCCTGATCTTTAGCGGCTTTTTGATTAGTATCGAAGTATTTGAAGAGTTTCGCATTCCCTTTACCAACGTGGTCTTGAAAGAACGCAAGCGCGTTTCAGAAACCACACAGGCCACAAGTGGAGTAAGGATGACTCCTTCTGAGTTTGGTGATTAGCTTATTGGATGGGAGAGATAGAGTGCCAAATAGTGAATTTTATTTGAAAACTTTAGAATCCATCGTTTCGCAACCTACTGCACCCTTTCACGAGGAACGAGTTTGCCATAAGATAACGTCCTTTCTCAAGGAGATAGGCGTACCTTTTGAGATTGATCGCTGGGGTAATATTATTGCACACTACCAGAAGGGGCGCGTTTCGCCTCCACTGGCACTGATGGCCCACACCGATCACCCCGCCTTAGAACTAACGGAACGGGTAGCACCACCAGAGATCAAAGGGGCAAACTGGACCGCTAAATTGATGGGAGGGGTAGCATCACGCTACTTTGACCAACCTAGCCCTGTTTTGCTCTTTACCCTCGGCTCGGATAAACCAATAGCAGGTGAAATTGTGGGTCATAGTTCGACTATCGCCGGGCAACGGGGCATTAATCTTTATCTTAATATTTCGGATGATTCTGGTTTGCAAGCCGGGGATTTTGGGATCTGGCACTTACCAAATTTCCAGTTGAGCGATGGGTTTATCTATGCGCGAGTAATAGATGACCTCGTAGGCTGCACTGCTACTCTACTGACCTTGTGGAAACTGGTGCAGGAAGGGGCCGAAGCCGATCTTTATGGCCTCTTTACCCGCGCCGAAGAAGTGGGTTTAGTTGGGGCAACCTTGTTACTGCAAAACCAAGCGATACCGAAAAACTGTTTTGTTATTTCCCTAGAGGCCAGCAAAACCCTGCCGGGTGCGCTACAAGGTGAGGGGCCAGTAATTCGGGTAGGTGACCGGGGCGTTACCTTCAGTGAGACGGCAGAATTTGTGCTTAAAGCCGCCGCCAATAAAATGGGTTCAGACATAGTGAAAGTACAAGAGCCAAAAGTCAAAATCCAACGACAGTTGATGAGTGGCGGTTATTGTGAGGCCAGCGCAGCGGTTAGGAGTGGATATAACGCGACCGGCTTGGCCTTTCCGTTAGGCAATTATCATAATATGGCGGCTGACGGTACGCTCCAAATGGAGAATATTCACGAGGCCGACTTTATAACCGGGGTAGAATTGCTCTATGAAACTGCTCTACTAATGGCTCAATACGAGGAATTATTAACCGAGCAGTTTTTAACCGAAGATAAACCCAGCCAAGATGCCGACCGTCTGCTCCAAACGGCAGATTATATTAAATCTGAATAGCTCCTCTCAAAAAGGGCATCGGGATTAGAAATCCCTCCTCTCAAAAAGGGCATCGGGATTAGAAATCCCTCCTCTCAAAAAGGGCATCGGGATTAGAAATCCCTCCTACAGGTAAGGTGGGAAGCCCTTGATCTTGTCATTTTGCTTACACTCCTCTAACGCAGTACTAGCTTTGTTCTAACACAAGCCAGTTATAATAAATTCTGTAAGGTGCATAACGCACCACCGAAGATAAAAAAAAGTGCCGTTTTAAAAACAGCGTATAATAGAGGAGAAGACCTAAAATGAACCGACTGGTAATTAGCCCCTTACATCAGACCTATCCCTTATCGAACACCACTATTTTTAATGAGCAATTCTTCAACGAGGCTTTTACTCAGATATTTGGGGAGCCTAAAGCCGTAAAGAACGGCTGTAGAGTTATCGAGAGCGAGAATTCTTACAATCCGAGGCTCAATCTGGCAGAGGACGAAAAGAGCTATTATGCCTACCTATTGCTGCCCGGCTTTGACCCGGAAAAACTGGAAGTAACCACCGCCGATAACAAGGTGAGCATCAAGGGCAAGAGCGAAGCACCAATCTTTGAACCACAGCCTCCAGCAGAAGGAGAGAAGCCCGGCTATCGTTGGTTGCAACGAGAGCTACCACTGGGCAAGATTACCTTCAGCCGCGAGTTTGAATTGCCCCAAGCCATTGATCCTGCCCAAGTAGAGGCCACCTATAACAATGGAGTGTTGCTACTGACGTTACCTAAAGCGAGCAGTGCCAAACCGCGTCGGATTACAGTTCAACCCGCCGAACATTCCAGTTAGAAGTTACTAGGGCAAAGTAAATAAGAGAACGAGAGGGGCTGAAACTTGTTCGGCCCCTTTTTTATTTTAGTCTGAGGTAATATATTCTGTAATTGAGTTGACACCCTGAGCAGGCTGTTATATTATGGGAACATGCAAAGGTGTGGAAAAGGCTGGCCTGTAACGGCCGGTTTTTTAGTCCACACTCTATTTTAGGTTGATAAATGAGCTACGGAGGCGCTGCTCAATGAGTTCATTCGATTCGTTCAATTTTGGGCGTAAAATCAAAGAATTAAAAAAAGTCAATAAGAAGGGCTACGCTGATCTTACTGCTGGGCTGAAAATTAGCCGTGAGCGTATTATTCAGTTGGAAGAAAACGAACGCGAACCTAGCGAGACGGAACGCCGCCGTTTCGCCGCTTTCTATAACCTTCCCCCAGAGGAATTTGGAGTAGGGTCATCGCCCACTCCGCCTGCACCTGCCCGCCCCGCACCGGGCAATAGCACTTATATTGCTGGCCCAACCGGTAGCAAACCAAGCTATGACAATTCACAAGAGCGTCAGGGTGGTGGTTCCCAAAACGACCGCCGACCTAGTAATTATGTTGGTAGTGGGCCAAGTGTCGGGCAACGCCCAAACCCCAGTGGACCAAGTGTCGGGCAACGTCCAAATCCCAGTGGGCCAAGTGTCGGGCAACGTCCAAACCCCAGTGGACCAAGTGGCGGGCAACGTCCAAATCCCAGTGGACCAAGTGGCGGGCAACGTCCAAATCCCAGTGGACCAAGTGGCGGAGTACGCCCAGAACAGGCTTCGGTCAAACGAGAAACACCAGAACCAAAAAAGGAGCCAAAGAAGGAACCAAAAAAGGAGAAGGAACCGAAAGAGCCAAAGCCTCTTGAAAATAAGCTTATTATGAAGTATACTGCCGAACAATTAGGCGATATTGAATCGGCCTACTTGCGTAAGCAGCGTGACTTGAAGGTTTCGCTCACCTTTACCTTCCTAAACGGCAAAGAATATATTGGTGTAGTAACTGACTTCACCCCTTTCACCATTCACATTCAAGATCTGGAGACAGGCCAAGAAGTGATCTTGCGTAAACTTTCAATAGCCTACTATCGCAAGGCTGAATCACCTCCATCACAGCGCTCTAGAAATAGTGGTGAAAAACCCGCCGCTAAGAACAGTAGTGAGGAAAAACCCATCACTGATAGCAATGGTGAGGAAAAACCCGTCACTAATAGCAGTAGTGAAGAGAAACCCGTCACTGATAGCAGTAGTGAAGAGAAACCCGTCACTGATAGCAGTAGTGAGGAAAAACCCGCCGCTGCTAAGAGCAGTAGTGAGGAAAAACCCGTCACTGATAGCAGTAGTGAGGAAAAACCCGCCGCTAAGAGCAGTAGTGGCGAAAAGTCAGAACCAGAAAAGGAGTAGCTAATGGGATTGGGCTCTTACATTCTCTATTTGCGGGCTCTTAAAGGTGGGATCACTCCGCGTGAGTTAGCGGCAGAGCTAGGAATGCCAGAACATTATATCCATGCCATTGAATTGGAAAAACATGCTGGTAATATAGATTCTCGCAGTAAATTGGCCGCATATTTCAATATACCCATTGAAGATTTTAACGAGTATGCCCGTAGCACCCATTTGCGCTTTATGGAAATACTCAAAAAGGAACGTCGCCCTCAAATGGGTTTTCTGTTAATGAGCGGTGAAACCCTGATGGGTACGGTAGATGGGGCCGACACCAGTATTATCAAAATTGTAGAATTGAATACTGGAGCCAAGACGATTTTGCAGCGTCATGCTATCAAAAAGTGGTGGCCGCTCAAGTCCCGAAGTGAGCGTTTTGAAGATAGCGGTAGTTCCGAGTATCGTTCCGGTGGTGGCCCCGGTTCACTAGCCCGACGACCTAGTGGCCCCGATGGCCCCGGCGGAGGGCGACCGCCACGTCCCAGTGGCCCCGCAGGGCCACCTCGTCCCAACCGTCCTAGCGTTTTCAGCGACCGGGATCGGCCTGATATAGGCAACGAGCGCGAACCAACTCCGCGCCGCACGACCCCTAAAGAATAGCTATTTTATTACCATAATTCTAATGATAACAGAGGAGAAATTAAAGTGAACAAACGTAAAAAAGTCGCTTGGCACAAACACCTAGCCAAAGAGAAGAAAGCGGAAGAACGCCGCAAGACCGAACGCCAGCAAGGTGGAACTACTACCCCTCGCCGCTAAATTCAGCGAAAGATGAACCTACCTCCGTTTGAGGTAGGTTTAATTATTATCATTACCACAAGTCTTGGTAGGGGCGTATGGCATACGCCCAATGAGGCTGGTTTATTCTGGGCGTATGCCATAAGCCAAAATGAGGCGGGTTTATTCAATAAACCCCTACCTATTGAGATGTTAATTTTATTATATACTGGTATTTAACAAATAGCCAGATTTTTAGTATTAGAAAAAAGAAAAGGAATTAGCCTTCGATGTGGTTACTTTTGCAGGCGATTGTTTTGGGGGCTGTTCAGGGATTAGCCGAGTTTATCCCGATTAGTAGTTCGGCCCATTTGATTATTGTTCCTTGGCTCTTTGGTTGGGATGATCCCTTCATTGATAGTTTAGGTTTTGATGTGGCTCTCCACCTCGGTACCTTGGTGTCAGTTTTGATTTACTTTGCGGCGGATTGGGTGCGCTACCTTCGGGCGGGGTTTAATAGTATTCTGCGCCAGCCTCTACCTGCCCAAGCCGAATTAGCCGAACAAGAAAAAACTAATCGCCGTCTGGCTTGGTTTTTAATTCTAGGCTGTATTCCCGGTGGGTTAATAGGGGTATTGTTTGAAAGTAAAATTAACGATCAATTTCACGACCCCTTACATCCTGAAAATTTTAAAACCGGCTTACTGATAATCGCCGGGGTAATGGTTCTCCTAGGTCTAATTTTACTTTTAGCCGAACGCTTTGCCCAACACAAGCGACCTCTGGAGCAACTAACTTTGAAGGATGCGGTAATCATTGGTTTTGCCCAAGCCTTAGCGATCATTCCGGGAGTCTCGCGGAGTGGTTCTACTATTACCGCCGGATTAGCAATCGGTCTAACTCGTGATACCGCTGCCCGCTTCTCTTTCCTTCTGGGAACCCCTATTATTGCTGGAGCCGGGGCCAAAAAGATCTTAGACCTTGTTAAGGGCGGAATAACCGGGGATCAAATTGGTCTGGTTGTAGCCGGGTTTATTACTGCCGCTATGGTGGGTTATTGGTGTATCCGCTTTTTGCTGGCCTATCTACGCAAGGGCAAAACCTACGTTTTTGTGGGCTATCGCTGGGCTGTAGCCCTTCTGATTGTGGGTGTGGTTCTGCTGCGCGGTTAAACCCACTTGGGCATACTAAGAGAAGGGAGCAGCTAGAGCAATTTTTGCAGCATCTTTTCTTAATAGCCCTTTGGTGGAGCCAAGTAGCCGCGTCAGTAGGCAATTGCACCGGATTTCCATAATTGCTCAAAATCGGGTACTTCCGATAAGCCGAGCGGAGTTTGCCACTTCCAACGCGAATGGGCGCGGATAAGTACCGTACCTTTCCGCAGAACCTGCTGCAAAAGTTCAAAACCATTAGCCTGACCGGAAAGAGGTTCAAACCAACTTCGTACCTCTAGCATCTCACCTGCTCTGGCACTTTCTAAATATTCAATGTCGTAATGAAGTGGGATCGGATAGCCTATGCTGCTATCCGGTAATATTCCGTTGGCGGCAAACGCTTCCCAAGCGGCATTGTCCAATAATTCGACATAAGCAGCGTTGTTCATATGAGCTTGCACATCTAAGTCGGAAAAGCGCACTGGTGCGGTAGCTGTGAAGGGGAGTCGGTCGGGATAGGGAGGCCAAGCCGCTTCCTCCTGAATAGAATGGCCTCCGCTTAATTCCCAGAACTGGTGGTAACTCTCTGGAATCCGGGCCGGACGACCATTCGAGTTAATAAAGACCCACACCGTCCGCGCCCTAATTACCGGATCAGGAAAAGTTTTGGCCCCTCCCCGAACCACCCGCACCTCATAGTGACGTTGGGCCGTCACTTTGGTAAAGCCACGCGGGTAGGTCTCTATCTCAAGAGCCGTCCAAGCTGGAATGGGTGCAAAAAACTCTATTACCGTCCGGCGGGCTACCCAATAACCGTCTCCAAATAATTGAGCGCGGCTGGCATCTCGCCCGGCTATATCCTGTAGATAGCGCAATACCGCCGCAGGCGTAGCAAAGCCATAGAGGTCAGCCTCGTCGTAGCGTACATCGTAAGTGTAGCGAAAATGCTCTATCATAAACGTCCTAGCTTTTGTTAATCATTTCGCTCAGGAGAGCAGTTTTTTGGTAGGCGGCATAAACCGCTTTAGAAAGGGTGGTACGCATCCCTCCCTTTTCAAGCTGATAAATGGCCTCGGCAGTAGTGCCATTGGGTGATGTGACCATATTCCGCAACTCTGCCGGGTGCTTTTGCGATTCCTCGGCAAACAAAACCGAACCTAGCAAAGTTTTCGTAACCAATTGGCGAGCATCTTTACGACTAAAGCCCAAGTGGACGGCAGCATCAATCAAGCTCTCCATCACCAAAAAAAGGTAAGCCGGGCCACTTCCGCTAATCGCGGTTGCCATATCTACAAAACGTTCCTCTTCAAACCACATCTCTTCGCCTAGCGCACTCAACAACGCTCTTACCTGCTCCTTCTGACCTTCGGTGACAGCGGGGGTGCTACTCCAGACGGTGATACCCTGCCCAATCTGAGCGGGAGTATTGGGCATCGTCCGCACTACCAAGGGGTGATTAAGCCGACTGGAGATAGTAGCCAAACTTGCTCCAGCCACTATCGAGACCACCAATTGTTCGGGCCTGAGTTTTCCGGCCAATTCGTCAAAGACCGGTTTGAGGCGTTGGGGCTTGACACACACAATTACAACATCGGCATTATGGGCCGCTACCGTGTTCGAGGTAGTGACGTGGATAGCGTAGCGGGTGGTCAATTCATCAGCCCGTTTGCTGCGCGGGTGGCTGGCACAAATCTGGCTCGCTTCCACTAGCCGTTTTTTTAACGCCCCGGCAATTATCGCTTCAGCCATTACTCCGCCGCCGATAAAGGCTAGGCGTTGCCCGGCTAGGGCTTCTGAGCCACTGTGCGTCTCACTTTGATTACTCATAAATATTTCCTCATATCGGGATTGGAAATCCCGCCTACATCGGGATTGGAAATCCCGCCTATATCGGAATTGGAAATCCCTCCTACATCGTGATTGGAAATCCCGCCTATATCGGGATTATTTGATAACGGTTTAATCATCAACATTCGTTCGGTGCTACGCTCGGCAAAATTCAGGCGTTGCGCCAAGGGTAACGCTTTAACATGATGTACTGTAGAACCCACCATAATACCTAAGCCTCTTAGATGAGGAGACTGCTTGTAGCGGATAAGCAGTTCAAAGAGGGCCAATTCATCCTCTGTACCCCAATATTGAGTGGGGAGGTAGATTCGCCAACGTCCGTAGCTACCCCAAGTGAAAAAATCTAGGTGGCCTCCCGGCTGTGACTCTGTTCCCCAGAATAAGGCGTAACTCCGAACCTTGCTCAAACGGGGTAGTTGAGGTGGGTAAAGTGCTTCCCAGACCTCTCCCGTAACAGGTTTCGCCGATCGGGTTTCAAGTTGAAAGAAGTGCTGAAGGTTTTTAGTCGCTTGCTTCCTCGACAAAGGTTTTAGGGTTAGTTTTTCCTCTTTACCAACCTGTTTTAGGGAAGTGTGGGCTCTTAGGAAGGCTCTTGAAAGGTAATAGTAACAGTGGTGCTGGTCTAAGAACCCACTTTTGCGATAAAGGTTGAGTGCCCGGGTATTGCTAAGGGTTACTACCAGCGTTATAAAACAACTGGAATTTTCCCTAGCTTTTTTATCGGCAAAAGCCAGCAGATGATGACCCAAACCCTGTCCCTGATAGGCCCGATTAACTTCTATGTCATTGATATGCGTCACCCTTTTGCGGTACTGTAAATAAAGCACCCCCGCAAATTTTTGATTCAAGCGCAGCGTATAACCTTCATTGCGGAGGGCAAAGTAGAGCGGAAAGCCAATCCAGCGCAAAAAAGGTCGGCGCAATATACCTAGTGCCGTCTCTTCAAAAGCCTTGTCCACGCCCAAATAGTTTTGGTACATATAGCCGACGGTACGCCAATGTTCAAAGAAATTTAATGCTTTAAACTGGAGTGGGCCTTTCTCTTCCACGTTGGTTTTAGCCATTTTCAGAATCAATCGCGCTCGATAGCCTGTAGCAAATGAGCAAGAGCCTCCGGGCTATTTTTCAGGATACCAGTTTGGAAGCCCCATTCCCGGCGTTGTTGGGCTTTTTCTACTAAGGCTTGATCGCGGCTAAAGAGAATGTACCTGCAAGTGGGTGGCAAATCCTGCGTTTCCAGCCATTTATTAATCACAAAGCCTTCTATATCGAAACCAAAGACGCTATGCCCCTCTCTGTCTCGCAATAGATTATGACCACCAATAATGACTACATCTGGTACAAAGTCACCCGATAGCAAAGTAACTAGCTTTTCCTGAAAATCTAAAATATTAGTGGTGTTAATAGTACACACCATATGCCCATGTTGTTGCAAGAAATTACACACCTGCTTTAGAATCCCTGGCTCATCGTCGGCGTAAATTATCTGCATTGCCTAACCTCTCAGTGTACCATTGGTAAAATTATTTGGGCCGAACTATTTAGCTTTGATTATAACATGAATTGATAAGATACCGGATATTAGTTGAAGATGGCTGATCTCGCCCATAATGCGGGGTTGGGATGCGTATCTTATCAATAGGTAGGGGTTTATTGAATAAACCCGCCGTAGGTTGACTTCACATTGAGCGTATGCAATACGCCCCTACCCGCGTTATTGAGAAGATACTGGGATGCGTGGAATATGACCAGTAGGTGCTGGTCATATTCCACGTGCCTTAGTTTTTAATTTCCTGCGCCAGTAGAATGGCTTCGGCAATTTCGCGCATAGATTTGCGGGTATCCATACTAAGCTTCTGGATGCGGCGGAAGGCATCGGCCTCCTTCATGTTGTACTGATCCATCAGCACCCCTTTAGCTCGTTCTACTATCTTGCGAGCCTCTAGCGTCTCTTTTAAATCGCCCATCTCGCGCTCTAGGTCACGAAACTCGCGAAAACGACTGAGAGCCACTTCAATCGCAGGCATTAATTCATCTTGACGGAAAGGCTTTACGATATAACCAACCACCCCCGCTTCTCGTGCGCCCTGCACCAATTCTTGCTGGCTATAGGCGGTGAGTAGCAGTACCGGAGCAATGCGCTCCTCGGTCAAAATACGGGCAGCCGTAATACCGTCCATTTCTGGCATTTTAATGTCCATAATAACCAGATCAGGTTTAAGTTCTCGGGCTAAGTTAATGGCTTGCCGACCATCTCCGGCTTCGCCTACTACCTGATAGCCCAACCCGCTCAGCATTTCCCTCAAGTCCATGCGGATAATCGACTCATCATCTGCAATTACTACCCTTGTTTGAGCCAAAGTACGCACCTCTTTCTGCCGCGCCCTAATCTGCTCTTGCACTATCGGCATCTTAAAAGCTCTGCCTTTCTTATTCAAGGTTCTATAAGATTTGTGCGAAAAGCGACATTGCTTAGCGCTTAGCCTTCTTCAAAAATTAAAGTGTAGTTCTTGATATAAACATAATTTGCAACAACTACTTGGGATTATACTACAAAGAGCTATTTTTAGCAATTTGTCCCATACGTTGTAGAGCTTGTGCAAACTGCACAAATATCGTTCTATTAATGTGGGACGAAATTATATCCTGCTGGTTTTGCCTCTAGCACGTCTTCACGGCTTTTTTAAGCCAACCAGCTAACTATGTTATAATTGTAACGGATGATAGATAAGTTAACCAATTCTACTTGGAATCTTTTGCTCCTTGTTCCTAATTTAGCTCTTTTTAAAGCGTTCCGCAAGAGTCTTAGCACGAGCAACCAAGTAGAAGGAGAAGTATAGGAGAAAGGTAAACCAGATGACTGACACTTTAGCCACTCATCTCTCCGATCAGGACGTTTCTGGTCGCATCTTTAATTTTTCGGCAGGGCCAGCAGTATTGCCCCTGCCCGTGTTGCGCCAAGTACAAAGTGAATTAATCAATTACCAAGGCGCAGGCATGTCGGTATTGGAAATGAGCCACCGCAGTAGTACGTTTGAAGGCATAATTCATACGGCGGAAGCCGATTTGCGTACCCTTTATAATATTCCGAACAATTATAAAGTTCTCTTCTTGCAAGGGGGAGCCAGCCTTCAATTTGCAATGATTCCAATGAACTTCTTGCCCCAAGGTAGCAGTGCCGATTACATCCTGAGCGGTGCTTGGTCAGAGGCCGCCTATAAGGAGGGTAAAAAGCTAGGACAGGTGCGCGTCTCTGCCAGCACCGCCGCCGAACAGTTCAAGCGAATACCTAGCCAAGCTGAAATTCAGACTGACCCGCAAGCGGCATATGCTCACTTTACCTCTAATAACACCATCTACGGGATACAGTGGCGAAGTGAACCGGAGGTAGGCGAGGTGCCGCTGATTTGCGATGCTTCCTCCGATATACTCAGCCGCCCGCTGGATATTTCTAAATATAGCTTGCTCTATGGTGGAGCGCAGAAAAACGCTGGGCCTGCGGGCGTTACTTTGGTAATCGTGCGGGATGATCTGCTGGCGAAAGTTCCCGCTAAACTGCCTGCCCTGCTCGATTATCGCTTGATGGCCGAAAAAGAGTCGCTCTACAATACGCCACCCACTTTTGGGATTTATGTCTTTGGGTTGGTAGCCAAGTGGCTCCTAGAGCTTGGTGGACTAACTGAAATTCAGCAACGCAACGAGGAGAAAGCTAAATTACTCTACACCGCGATTGATGCCAGCGAGGGCTATTATCAGGGTCATGCCTTGCCCGATAGCCGCTCTTTGATGAATGTCACCTTCCGGTTGCCGAGCGAGGATTTGGAAAAGAAATTTGCCAAAGAAGCTACTGCCGCCGGATTGGATGGGCTGAAAGGCCACCGCTCGGTGGGTGGCTTACGCGCCTCGATTTACAATGCCTTCCCCCGCGCGGGAGTGGAAGCTCTAGTTAGCTTTATGCAGGAGTTCCAGCGCAAGAACGGCTAATAACTTTTTGTAGGAGGGATTTCTAATCCCGATGTGGTGGCTAATCTTTCGGGATTGGAAATCCCTACTACTTTGGCTAATCTTTCGGGATT